>DATMMZ010000129.1:0-15800 GCA_035569455.1 Mycobacterium sp.
CGGGTTTCACGTGACTTGGTGAACAGGTATGCCGACAGCGGCTTGGGCCGCGCGTTGACGAAGCGGATCGCCTCATCAAGGGACTTGACGGTAAGCACGGGCAGGATCGGTCCGAAGATCTCGTTTGTCATCAGCGGCCCCTCCGGATCGGGGTCGAGCACCACGGTGGGCTGGATGCGCAGGCTCGACGCGTCAGACTTGCCACCCACGGTGACCGTCGCCTTCCCGTCGGCCTCGGCCTGGGAGATGTAGCCGCTCAACCGGTCGAACTGGCGCTGGTTGACGATGCGCATTCCGCTCGGGTCGTCTTTGGATCGGAACTTGGTGATGGCGGCGCTGATCTTACTGACGAGTTCGTCGCGAATCGTTGCGTCGGCCAGCACGTAGTCGGGGGCGACGCAGGTCTGGCCGGCGTTCAGGATCTTGATCCAGGCGATCCGCTTGGCCGCGACGTCGATGTCGGCGTCGGCCGCCACGATCACCGGGCTCTTGCCGCCGAGCTCAAGCGTGACCGGCGTCAGATGCGGTGCGGCGCCCTCGTAGACCTTGCGGCCGATCTCGGTGCCGCCGGTGAACATGACGCGGTCCAGGCCCTGCGCGATCAGCTCCTGACTCACCGCACCGTCGCCCTCGACCACGGCGATCGCGTCATTGTCGAGGTAGCGCGGCACCAGCTCCGCCATCACGCGTGACGACGCCGCGGCGATTTCCGAGGGCTTGAGGATGACGGCGTTTCCGGCGGCGATCGCCCCGACCGCGGGACCCAGCGTCAGGTAGAACGGGTAATTCCAGGCGCCGATGATCAGCACGGTGCCGTAGGGCTCGTACTCCACCCAGCCCCGGCCGGGCAGCTGTGGGGCCTCGAGGAGCGTGTACTTGCGGCGCGTCCACTTGCGCACCTTCTTGGCCGCATACTTCGCTTCGCTGACGGTGGTTGCGACGTCGGCGATGAATGCCTCAGCCGCGTTGCGGTCCAGGTCTTCGGCCAACGCCTTGCCGATCGCGTCCTCGTTCTCCTCCATCAACGCCTGCAGGGCAAGCAACTGTTGCTTCCGCCACTCGATGCTGCGCGTGCGCCCGCTGGCGAAGGTCTGGCGCAGCCGTGCCACCGTCGCAGGGATATCGGTTGGTTGAGGTGCGGCCGATTTTGCTGCGTCCTCAGCCGCCCCGTTCTCGGATTCCTGAGCCTTTGGTGCAACCGATTCGGTGGTCATCGCTTTCCTTCCTTCCCAGAGATCGCGCGGCGCATTTCGCGCGGGCGCTCAAGGTGATAACCGCGATCCTAACCACCCGGTCAGGACAGCAGTAAGGAAGATCCGACCGGACCTCGATATCGACCGCTTCGTCAGGGCTTGGACGCCGTCACGAAGCTGTTCGCGAATGGCCTTTCGTCCGATTGTGGCGGTCGGCCCAACCGCAGCGCCTCGTCGCGAGCATTCACCGACCGCGTGGTCCAGCCGTGCGCGGCGAACCAGTCGGCACAGTCGGGGCGGCCCTCGTCGTCAAACCAAAGGTCGAACGGGTTGAACGAAGTGTCTTCGCCGCGCGCTTCGCGCTTGGCCCGCAGTTGGGCCCACTTCTCCTCGGCCTCTTTGCGCTTCTCCTCGTCGACGCCGAAGATCTCCACCGCCACTTGACTGCCGGATCCGCTCAGCATGTCGATCGAAGTGAACATGGCTTCCTGCGCCGCCCCCGGCAGGAACGGCAACAGCCCTTCGGCCAGCCAGGCCGTGGGCCGGGTGGTGTCGAATCCAGTGTCGCGCAGCGCTTGTGGCCAATCGTGGCGTAGGTCGACGGCTACCGGTCGGCGATCGGCGGCCGGCGCGGCGCCGTGGCCGGCCAGCGTCTCGGCCTTGTACTCCAGCACCTTGGGCAGATCGATCTCGTAGACGACGGTGCCGGTCGGCCAGTCCAGCCGGTATGCGCGCGAATCCAGCCCGGCCGCCAGGATCACGACCTGCCGGATACCGGCGGCAGCCGCTTCGGCGAAGTACGCATCGAAGAAATGCGTGCGCACCGCCTGGTAGTTGATCATGTTCTGGGAGTTCGGGGTGAAATCCGGGTCTTCGTCCTCGTCCGGTCCCGCCCACCATGCGTGAACTTGCTCCCGAACTCCCGCGAGCTCGGGCGTGGAGACCAGCGGCTCGGCGAACTGATCCCGGATCAGCGGGTCAACGCTGGCGGTCTCGGCGGCACGGGCCAATGCGACCATCACCGCGGTCGCCCCGACGCTGGTTGCGATGTCCCAGGAGTCATCCGCGGTGCGCGCCATTACACGCGCTCCGCAATCACGAACTCGGCGAATGCGTCCTTGTCGTCGGCCATCGGCACGTCGTCAACCCAACGGCCCATCCGCCGCATCTCGTCCCCCGAGTTTTGCGCCACGGCGCGCCAACCGTGTTGGTTGAGCCAGTCGGCGACCACCGCTCGGTGGTCGTCGCGATACATCAGCTCCCCCACGTCGATGGTCTCCCCCAAGCCAATCTCGTCGGCCACCTTCTTGAACCGCTCCCGCATCTGCTCTCGACGATCGTCGGCGTGGGAGGCCGCCGTCTCCGTCGCGATCCGGCTCCCGGCCGGGCTCAGCTCACCGACTTGGGTGAACAGCCGGTCCTGGGCCTCGGCGGGCAAATACATCAACAGCCCTTCGGCCAGCCAAGCCGTCCGCTCCGACGGGTCAAACCCGGCGGCACGCAGCGCTGCGGGCCAGTCCTGTCGCAGGTCGATGGCTACCTCACGGCGCTCGGCCGAGGGCGTCGCACCGTTTTTCGCCAGGGTCGTGGACTTGTAGGCAAGTACCTGCGGCTGATCGATCTCGTACACGGTGGTGCCGGCCGGCCAGTCCAGTCGGTAGGCGCGGGAATCCAGTCCCGACGCAAGGATCACCACCTGCCGGATCCCGTCCGCGACGGCGTTGGCGAAGTACGTGTCGAAGAAGTTCGTCCGTACAGCTTGGTAGCTGCGCATATGCCGCACGATGGCGGCGGTTTCGGCATCGAGAGCTTCCACCTTGGCCGCGATCGTCGGGTCGAGCATGGCTTCCCACAAGACGCCGGCACCGGCGTTGGTGACCAGCAGTTTGGCGTATGGGTCGCGGATCAGCGCATCGGGCTGCTCGGTTTCGACCGCCCGGGCCGCGGCCACCATGACCGCGGTACTGCCGACGCTGGTCTTGATGTCCCAGGTGTCGTCATGGGTGCGCAGTGAGCTCATCGCGTCCTCCTGGTCTGTAGTGGTGTTCCAGTGGGTTAGTTGGATGGCCCGGGACGGCTATCGAGATGCGCTCGCAGCAGCGTGCTGCGGACGGCCTCGTCGGCCAGGTCTTCGGGTACCGCGCGGCCCAGTCGAGCCATCTCGTCGCGGTTGTTCACGCTGTGCACCTGCCAGCCGTGCTCGGCCAGCCAACCAATGGCATCCGAACGGCCGGGCTCGTGGTAGGTCAGCGCTTCGACATTGACATCCAGACCGAGCCGCTCCCGCATCCGCTTCCAGCGGTTCGTGTTGCTGTTGGAATTCATGCCGAACACCTCGACGGCGACCCGACTGCCGGGTGCGCTGAGCGCGGTGAACTTCTCGAAGAGCCGTTCGGCAGCGTCGCTGGGCAGGTAGGGCAGCAGGCCCTCGGCGAGCCATGCGGTCGGTTGGGTGCGGTCGAATCCAGCGGCCGTCAGCGCGGCCGGCCAGTCGTCGCGCAGATCCACGGGGACCGGGCGCCGCCTGGCCGCGGGAACCGCGCCATGCGATTCCAGAATCCCGGTCTTGTACTGCAGCACCTTGGGCTGGTCGATTTCATAGACCGTGGTATCCGGCGGCCAATTCAGGCGGTAGGCCCGCGAGTCCAGTCCGGCGGCGAGGATCACCACCTGCCGAATGCCGTCGTCGGCGGCGGCGTGGAAGTATTCGTCGAAGAAGTGGGTGCGCACCGCCTGGTAGTCGATGCCGAGCCGATGCACCCGTTGCCCGTGCCGATCGCCGTCGAGCCAGGCCAGCTCGGGGTCGGTAAGCCGGGCCCAGGCCTGCCCGGCCGAGGACACCAGGATGCCGGCGAAATCGTCGCGAATCAGCGGATTGGCCCCGGCCGTTTCGACGGCACGACCGGCGGCGACTCCCAATGCGGTGGCGCCGACGAGTTCGGTGATCGCCCAGCTGTCGCCAGCGGTTCGTAACGACGGAGGCAACGAAGACAGGTCGTCGAGATCAGTCATGTCCCGACCATGCTATCCGAATAAGTTAGGCAAACTATCCGCTTTGTGCGACACATCACTGCGCGAGCATCGCCGCAGATCGGCCGTGTGCCGGTTAGTTCTTGGGCCGCCAGAGCGCGCCGGCCAGCAGCTCGCGCAACGTCTCGGTAAAGGTCTCCGTCTCCTTGGGGCTTCGAACATAACCGGCATAGAATCCCACTCCGCAGAGCACGACGAGCAGTGTCTCGGTCAGTGAATAGACATCGGTATCGCTGGCGAGCTCGCCGCTCTCGATGGCATCTTCGACGGCCCAGACCAGAAACTCCCGGCTTCTTCGCAAGGCGGCGTTTTCGGTTCGGCTCAATTCCGGATGCCGCTGCGACTCCAGCACAGTGGTGACCAGGAACGCCGATGCGGATGGATTCGAGAAATTTGATCGCAGCGCCAATGTAATGAATACCGCCAGCCGGGCGAGCAAGGTCGGTTCGCGCCTAGCCTGTTCGACGCTGGGGGTGATGACGAGTTCGTTGGTTTGGTCCACGACCTCCCGATATAGCACCCGTTTACTGGAAAAGTAGTGATTGATCGCGGGGCGGGTCAGGTCGGCGCGCACGGCGATGGCCTGGAACGTGGCCCCGTCGTAACCACGCTCACTGAACACCTCACGCGCAGCGCGCACAATGCGTTTCCGCGTCTCGTCGGCCTTCGCCGCCGGCGGACGCCCAGGCCTTCGACTCGCCGTGGGCGGCACAATTAAATTGTGCCACCCGAATGGTGCGGCATCAGGGCGTTCGGCGGAATGGCACCGAACTTGCCGGCTTGGTAGTCCTCAAGCGCCTCGATCAATTCGGCGCGCGAGTTCATCACAAAAGGTCCGTAGTGAAATACCGGCTCCCGAATCGGCTGTCCGCCCAGGATCAGCACATCAACGGCACCAAGAACCGGGCCGCGATGCGATCCCTGGGTGGTGTGGGCGCCGACGGTGATCCGATCGCCGGGCCCGAGAACAGCCAACTGACCCTGGCGGATCGGGTGAGCATCCGGACCCACATATCCGCTGCCGGACAGCACATACACCAGCGCGTTGAAGTCACGCCGCCACGGAATGTTCAGCCGCGCCCCGTTCTGGATCGTCGCATGTGCCAACGTGATCGGGGTGTGGGTGACTCCCGGCCCGCGGTGACCGTCGATCTCACCGGCGATGATGCGCAGCAGCGCTCCGCCGTCGTCGGACGACAGTAATGTGGCGTCGGCGCCTTCGATGGCCTGATACCGGGGCTGCGCGAACTTGTCTTTACTCGGCAGATTCACCCACAGCTGGATGCCGTGGAAGACGCCACCGCTTTCCACCAGCTCGGCAGGCGGAGTTTCGATGTGCAGGATGCCGGAACCGGCCGTCATCCATTGCGTCGCGCCGTCGGTGATCAGGCCGCCGCCGCCATGGGAATCCTGGTGCGCGAACTTGCCATCGATTATGTAGGTGACCGTCTCGAAGCCACGGTGCGGATGCCAATCGGTGCCCCGGGGCTCGCCCGGCTCGTAGTCCACCTCACCCATCTGGTCCATATGCACAAAGGGATCCAGGGCAGCGGTGCCGACCCCGGCGAATGCCCGGACCACCGGGAAACCCTCGCCCTCATAACCTCGCGGTCCGGTGGTGATCGATCGAACGGCGCGTTCGGCGTCGGCGGGACCGGCGGGCCCCACCCGCGCCAACGTCAGCGTGTCTGCGGTGATAGCAGGCATTTCTACCTCCTTGTTGTAGCGTTACCCATATAACCGGACTGCGGTCCGGATATTCCCGGCTGTCCTAAGATGACCTGGTGCGTGGGGTGCTTGGGGCTGTGGTGCGGAAGTCGCAGGTCAGTCGCAGGTCAGGCACACGTTGTGAATGAGGAGACGGAGGACGAACCCCGGCCTGCAGTGGCACCGCCCGCCGCCGCAGGCGGACGCTTCGGCGCATCGATCCGAAAGTCGGGATACCTGCGCAAGTGGCTCTTGCTGGGCATCACGATCGGCGTCATTGCCGGTCTGGGAGCGGTTGTCTTTTATTTCGCGCTGAAATACACGGAAGAATTTCTGCTCGGGTACCTGGCGGGCTATCAGATCCCAACCCCCGTCGGAGAGGGTGGCAGCCGCGGGTCGGCCGGCTTCGAACGCCCGTGGGCGATTCCGTTGGTGACGACGGCCGGGGCACTGCTGTCGGCATTGATCGTGGCCAGGCTCGCTCCGGAAGCGACCGGTCACGGGACCGACGAAGCCATCGAGGCGGTGCACGGCGATCCGCGCGCCATCCGCTTCCGGGCGGTGCTGGTGAAGATGGTGGCCAGCGCGCTGACCATCGGGTCAGGCGGTTCGGCTGGCCGCGAAGGCCCGACGGCGCAAATCTCAGCCGGCTTCAGCTCGTTGCTTACCCGCCGGCTGAACCTGTCCGACGAGGACGGCCGGATCGCGGTGGCGCTGGGTATCGGCGCGGGCATCGGCGCGATCTTCGCCGCGCCACTGGGCGGGGCGGTGCTGGCCGCATCGATCCCCTATCGCGACGACTTCGACTACCGCTGCTTACTGCCGGGTTTCATCACCTCGGGGACGGCGTACGCGGTGCTCGGGGCTTTCCTGGGCTTCGACCCGCTCTTCGGCTACATCGACGCCGAGTATCGCTTCGAAAGAGCTTGGCCGTTGCTGTGGTTCGTGGTGATCGGCCTCGTTGCGGCGGCGGTCGGCTACCTATACGCCCGAATCTTCCACGCTTCGGTGGCGCTCACCCACCGGCTTCCCGGTGGGCCGGTGCTCAAGCCGGCGATTGGCGGACTCCTGGTCGGCCTGTTGGGTCTGCTGATGCCCCAGATCCTGAGCAGCGGCTACGGCTGGGCACAGCTGGCTGCCGATCGCGGATCGCTGCTGCAGATCCCGTTGTGGATCATCGTCGTGCTGCCGATCGCCAAGATCGTCGCCACGTCGCTGTCCATCGGCACCGGCGGATCCGGCGGGCTGTTCGGACCCGGGATCGTCATCGGCGCCTTCGTCGGGGCCGCCGTCTGGCGACTGGGCGAGCTTTCCGGGCTGCCCGGGGTGCCCGGCGGACCGGGAATCTTCGTCGTGGTGGGGATGATGGCGTGTTTCGGCAGTGTCTCGCGTGCGCCACTGGCCATCATGATCATGGTCGCGGAGATGACCGGCTCGTTCTCGGTGGTTCCTGGAGCGATCATCGCCGTGGGGATTGCGTCATTGCTGATATCTCGCACCAACGTCACCATCTACGAGGCGCAACGGCTGGACCGTAGAACCGCCGAGGCCGAGCATCGAGCCGCCGAAGATTTCTAGGCCTTGCGCCGCGCGGTGCTCGCGGCGCCCTTCTCGGTGGCCTTGCCCTTATGGGCCAACTTGCCACCCGCGCCCTCCAGGTGCGCCCGGACGAACCACTGGAACTTCTCCAGGGGCCCGGCCTGGCCGATCAGGAGGTCCTGGGTGACCTGGTCGATCTCATCTGTCTCGTCGATGGCCTTGCGGATGTCTTCGATAACGCCGGTGTAGACCAGGTCCAGCGCCGCCAGGTGCGCCTGGGCGGTGTCACGACCCACCGAGTAGTCGTCCCAGGAGCGGTCCCTGATAATCGCGCCGGGAGTGCCCTCTGGCGACGCGCCGAGAGCCGCGATGCGCTCGGCAACCTCGTCGGCATAAGCGCGCACCGCGTCGACTTGCGGGTCGATCATCTCGTGCACCCCGATGAAGTTGGGACCCACAACGTTCCAGTGAATGTGCTTGAGCGTCAAATGAAGATCGTTGTAAGTGCTCAGTTGCTTCTGCAGCAGTTCGGCGAGCTGCGCCCCCTGCTTGTCAGTCAATCCCGGAATGGTGAACTGTGTCATCGATATCTCCCCTGGGTTTCATCTACACGGTCAGTTCCCAGACGAATACCCGATGCCGTGGTTGATAACCACGGCCCTGCACACCGGCCCTAGATCGAGTGGATCTGCTGCACCGGCAGTCGGGCCCCGCGGCGCGGTTCGTATGCCAGTCCGCTGGCTTCGAGCAAGCGAACCACTCGATGGCGGTGCGGTCGCATTGGTTCCAGCAGCTCAAGCATGACGTCGTCATCGACCGGGCGGCCCACCAGCGTCCAGCCGATCATCTTCGGGATGTGGTAGTCGCCCACCGAGACGGCGTCCGCGTCACCGAATGCCCGCTGTACGGTCTCGGCCGCGGTCCACGCCCCGACTCCCGGCAGTGACTGCAACGCTTCGAGCGCATGCGCCGCCGGCTGGGCGGCCAGCCGTTCCAGCGACGCCGCGCATCGCGCGCAGCTCACCACCGTCTGGGCCCGCCGCGGGTCGACATTGGCGCCGTGAAACTCCCACGACGGGATGTTTCGCCACGTCTGCGCCGACGGCGGCACCCGCATCCCGGCCGGCGCCGGTCCGGGCGGCGGTGTCCCGAACTTGGTCAGCAGCACCCGCCAGGACCGGAACGCGTCGGCGCCGGGCACCCGCTGCTCGATCACCGCCGGGATCAGGGCTTCTAGCACCTGTCCGGTGCGGCCCAGCCGCAGGTGCGGAACCCGTCGGTGCGCCGCGGCAACCGTCGGGTCCCGCGGCACGAAATCTGAGGCGTCGTCATCGGCGCCGAGCAGGGCGGGCAGCGTATCGAGGAACTCCTCAGCACCGCTGCCCCACGCTACGCAGTGGGCGGCGTTGGGAGCCGCGCGGCTGATTTGCGCTGCAACGGGCCCGGTCGGCAACAGGCTGGTCCGCCAGATCGTCCCATCCCCGCAAACCTGAAAGGACGGATCACGGGGACCCCGGCGAAGTGGCGCCAACGTGTGCCCGAAGCTGGCCACCCCGGGAAACGTGACAGTGCGCGCGCTCTTCACCCCATAACTCTAGGTAGACCGGTGGTTCGCGAATTGACCATGAACTGTTTCCCAAGACACTATGGCGATGTGACGACGCCGTTCGACGACCCGCAGGCCGAACTGGCGTGGATGTTCCTGCAGAGCATGTGCGAGGGCGGGGATCTCGACGAGGGCTTTGCGCTGCTCAGCGATGACTTCAGCTATTGGAGCATCGCCACCCGTGTTTCGTTCGACAAGGAGACGCTGCGGCGAGCGGTCGAGCGACGCAAACAGCTGTTCGAGGTCAACATTGACCTGCTCCGCTGCCTCAACGAAGGGGAAACAGTCGTGGTCGAGGGTGAGGTCGACGGCATTTTCGCCGACGACACCCGATACGACAGCCCGTTCGTTTGCATCTTCGAAACCCGCGACGGGGTGATCGTGTCGTTGCGTGAATACAGCGACACCCAGTCGTTGGCGAGAGTGTTCCCGTAAGTCCCTATTGCGGTACCACGCTGATCTCGGCCTTGTTCGGGTAGAAGGCGACGTGGCCGGCGATCGCCGCGACCGCCGGGTAGGGCTCTTCATACGTCCAGATCACATCGTCGACTGTGTCGCCGGCAGAGGTGGTCACGCTGTAGTAGCTAGCGTCGCCCTTGAAGGGGCAGTAAGTGCTGGTATCGGTGCGGGTCAGCCGGTCTTGAACGACGTCGGCCAGCGGAATGTATTGCACCGCAGGCAAAGTGGCCTCCTGCAATACCAGCGCCGCCGTTGTGTCGGCGACCAGCTCGCCATCGACGCGAACCTGTACCCGTCCCCCGGTCGGCTCGATGGTGATCGGGTGACCAGCGCTGGGTTCTAATACTTCGCGGTGGGCCATGGTAAATACCTCCTCAGACGCAAGTAACTGGTGCAACAGCGGCCGGGGCTTAACACTTCCCCGTCTCGGGCGCCCCGAACGCATAGCGGTGATATTGCGCCAGCGTTCGCAACGGCGGCACCGCCGCCATCGCCCTGCCCATCCAGCGATTCACCGGCGACAGCAAACCGAACGTGTCGCTTTCGAAAACCGATTCGCATACCAAAAGACGTACCCCTGGCACCGCGTCGATGATGTCGCCGGGCCCGTTGATCGCCCACCGCAGCGTCGAGCCCGAGCGGCGCACCACGGGATTGATCGCCTGCGTCCGAATTCCAAATCTGCTGTAGGCGTCGAACTGCAGTTCTCCTGACGGGAATCGATCAACGACGCGACGCAGCAACGCCAGTCCGCCGTCTCTGGTCAGGTATGGCGTCAGGCCCTCGCCGATGAGCAGGGTTGGACTGTCGGCGGGTATCTCGGCCAGCCAGGACGGGTCGGTGACCGATGCCCGCAGCATCTGATAGTTCGCCCGGCCCGGGTACACCTGTTCGCGCAGCGCGATGACATCTGGGTAGTCGATGTCGTACCACCGCACACCCTGAGCAGGGTTGAGCCGGTACACGCGGGCATCCAACCCACAACCGATGTGCAGCACAACGGCTGGATTTTTCGCGGCGTCGTGCACGGCCAGGAACTGGCGGGCCCAGTTATCGAAGTGCAGGGAGCGGATGGCGACCGACGGAGCCCGGCGCGCGTTGATACTCGTTGTCTCCCAGTCGTAGTCGATGCGTGCCACGGCGTCCTTCGCGTACTGGTCGCCCAGGATCGGCTGAGGTGCATCGGCGTCGAGCGCTTTCCCGTACAGCGTCGCCAGCATCGTCTGAGGCGGTCCGCTCAGGTCCTTCACATTCAGGCGAACGCGATTCATGGCGAGCACCAATCGGATTGAGCGGCCGCGCCGCTCTTCTTGGCCGTGCGCATCGCGGCCCAGAACCGGGCGGCGTCCCGTATCGATTCCTCGACCGGGCGCGGCTGCCAGCCCAGCTCGCGGATCGCCTTGCTGTGGTCGACATCGGCTTCGGCGCGCATCAGCCGCACCGAGTTGAGGCTGAGTTCGGCGTCTTTGCCGGTGAGCCGGGCTTTCAGGCTGCCCAGCGCGCCCATCGCGTAGAGCGCGAGCGCAGGTACCGAGATCGATCGTGGCGGCGACGGCACACCGGCCTCGTCGGCCGCGATCCGGACCACCTCCGTCAGCGCGACCATCCGTTCGGAAATCAGGTACCGCTCGCCGACGCGCCCCCGCTCGGCGCCGAGAATCATTGCCCTGGCGGCATCGTCGACGCCGACGGCTTCCAGCTGGATGCCGTTCATCACGAAGGGCAGCTTGCCGAAGACGGTGCCGGAAATGAACGCGCCGTGCGGGGTGCGGCCCCAGTCGCCGCTGCCGTACGTGGTTGAGACGCACATGGCGACGGCGGGCAAGCCGGCCTCGGCCACGTACCGCATCACCAAATCCTCGGCCTGGACCCTGGATTGGACGTAGGGAGTCAGCCCACGCGAGCCGATCAGGTCGTCTTCGGTCGCCACGTGGCCATGCCGCCGGCCCACCGTGACGTAGGTGCTGGTGAAGACGAACCTGCGCAGGTCTTGCTTGACGGCGATGTCGAGAACATTGCGCAGGCCTTCCACGTTGGTGCGAAACAGCGGCGACGGGTCGCGCAACCAGGCGCGGGTGTCGACGACGCAGTAATAGACGTCATCGCAACCGTCCATCGCCTCGCGCACCATGTCGGTGTCGAAGACGTCGCCGTGGAACCGGGTGACCTGCAGGTCGTCGATGCTGCGGGTATTGGCGGTCGACCGAACCATGGCGCGCACTTCTGCACCATCTGCGACCAGCTGACGGGCCACATGTGAGCCCAGGAAGCCGTTGGCGCCGATGACCAGCTTGGGTTTCGTGCTCACCGTTACTTGCTCCCCCCGCCGTTCTCTTCCATCCAACGTGCGGCGTCCTCGTCCAGCGTGCCCAGGGCCTGCGCCTTGCGACACCACTTAAGCCCGGCCCGCAGGAAGCGCAGCGGGTTGTAGATGTCTTCTTCACGACACCACTGACCGTCGCCGGCGTAGGTGATGATGGAGATGTTCGTCGCGCTGATCACGGTGCCGTCGCCGGGGTCGCGCATCGGGTTGTCCAGTTCCAGGATGACCCGCCCGGTGGGCCCGTCAATGACCGACCACAACGTCGGGAACGCGACCATGTGGCTGCCCGGGAACGTCGTCATCGTCTGTTTAATCCAGGCGCGCACCTGCTCGCGGCCCCGCATGGTGCCCGCCGCGTGCTCGATGTACTCGACGTCCGGCGTGTACTGAGCGACCCAGGCGTCCCAGTCTCGTGTCTCGGCGGCCCGGGCGACCGTCTCCTCGAACTTCTCGAAGGCGGTCGCCAGTTCGCTACGGGAGAACGAGGGGGTAGTCACGCGCGGACCTTGAGTGCGCGGGTACAGCTCATCGCCGGAGTGTAGCGTGGGGAACGTCATCGGTTCCCAGGGAAGGCGAGCAATGACAACCACCCAAAAGGCCATCCTTGCCGGCGGCTGCTTCTGGGGAATGCAGGATTTGATCCGCAAGCAGCCCGGTGTGATCTCGACCCGCGTCGGCTACAGCGGTGGCGACACCCCCAATGCGACCTACCGCAATCACGGCATGCACGCCGAGGCCGTCGAAATCATCTACGACCCCGCGGTCACCGACTACCGCACGCTGCTGGAGTTCTTCTTCCAGATCCACGACCCGACAACGAAGAACCGGCAGGGTAACGACCGGGGGCCCAGCTACCGGTCGGCCATCTTCTACCTCGACGACGAGCAAAAGCGAATCGCGCTGGATACCATCGCCGACGTCGAGGCGTCCGGCTTGTGGCCCGGCAAGGTAGTGACCGAGGTCAGCCCCGCCGGGGATTTCTGGGAGGCCGAGACCGAGCACCAGGACTACCTGGAGCGCTACCCCAACGGCTACACCTGCCACTACGTGCGCCCCGGCTGGAAGCTGCCGCGCCGCGCCGACGCGCAGACACTTTAGTCACCGACCCTGAACTGAGGGCTAGGTTTTCGGCCCGCGCCAGACGCTGAACGCAGGCTGGACGCCGTCACCGCAGGCTCGATGAGGCTCAGCGTCGGCGCACGACAATCCGTCCGCCATCCTTCGGCGTGTAGGCAACACCCCGGCAGTGCCATTGTTCTCCCGGCGCCGTGGTGGTTTCGATACTGAAGTGGCGCAACACTGTTCGAAGCACCACGTCCATCTCCATGTTGGCGAATGCGGCGCCCACACACCTGCGGGTGCCGCCGCCGAACGGAACCCACGCAAAGGCCGACGGCTTGCCTCCGATATAGCGCTGCGGGTCGAAGCGTTCCGGGTCGGGGAAGACGTTGGGGTTGTCGTGTATCTGCCCAATGCTGACGATGATCGAATTCCCGCGGGGAATGACCCACTCGCCGAGTTGGTACACCGGTGGATAAACGCTGCGGGCGGCGAAATCGATTACCGTCCTGGCCCGTTGGACTTCCAGGATCGTGGCCTGGCGCAGCTCGCCGCCATCGTTCTCGCCCTCGTCGACCAGGGCGGCCAGCAGGTCCGGGTGCCGGCTCACCCGCTCGAACGCCCAACCCAGTGTGGCCGCGGTGGTTTCGTGGCCGGCGGCCAGCAAGGTGAGTAATTCGTCGCCAATGTCCTTGCGCGACATGACCGAACCATCTTCGTAGGTGCTGCGCATCATCAGCGCGAGCACGTCGGTCCGGTCGGCGAATTTTGGGTCTGCCCGCTCGGCGTCGATCAGCTTGTCGACGATGAGGTCGTACTGGCGCCGCCACTCATCCAGCCGGCCCCACGGGCTGTAGCGACCATAGTTCCGTTTGGGTTTCGGCATCGCTGCCAGGCGCGAGCCCAGGGTGACCCATGGCGGGATGAGTCGGCGCAGCTCGTCCAGTTCGGCACCGTCTGCCCCGAAGACCGCGCGCAGGATGGCGTTGAGCGTGATGTGCATCATCGACGGCAGCGTTGCGAAAGGCCGGCCTTCGGGCCAGTTCGCGGTCTCGCGCAGCGTCTCTTCTTCGATGATCGCCTCGTAGTTCTTCATGCTCTTGCCGTGAAAAGGCGGCGCCAACAACCGTCGCCGGCGGCGGTGATCTTCCCGGTCCAGCGCGAATACCGAGCCGGAGCCGAACAGCCGGCTCAGATTGGGCTGGATGTTGCCGAGCTCCTCGGGGCTGGTGGTAAAGATCTGCTTGGCCAACTGGGGGTCAGCGACCACCACGACGTGGCCGTAGATCGGAACATTCATCATGAAGACATTGCCGTAACGGCGCGCCAGCCGTCGGATCATCCACCGTCGCGACGTCGCAAAAGCGAGGCCCTGGAACATCTTCGGGAGCCGGGTGGCCGGGGGCAATCTGACTGCGGGTGACGCCGGTGGGGCGGTGACAACTTCGCTCATGGCGGTGGTGCTCCCAATATCTGCCCCCGAGGTCGGGGTGGTACCGCGGTGTACCGAGGCTTTCACGGTACGGTACTCTGTGGTACCAAATATGACAAGGTCTCGTATCCGACCGAAGGGGCGTCGTCCGTGACACCAATGGCATCAGTGGTTGGCCCAGTTGGCGAAGCCGTTTTCGACGACGCCGATCCGTTCCGGCTTCGCCTGCTCGACGGGCTGGCCACCTCGATCGGTGAGCGTGGCTATCGCGCCACGACCGTCGCCGACATCGTCCGCCACGCTCGCACCTCGAAGCGCACGTTCTATGACCAGTTCGCGGGCAAAGAGCAATGCTTCCTAGAGCTGCTGCACGCCGACAACGAGAAACTCGGCCAGAGCATCCGGGCAGCGGTCGATCCCGAGGCTGACTGGCACCTACAGATTCGTCAGGCAGTCGAGGCCTACGTGAAAAATATCGAATCCCGACCGGCCATTACGTTGAGCTGGATTCGTGAGCTCCCATCACTCGGTGACGCCGCACGCCCCGTCCAGCGCCGCGGGTTGCAGCTGTTGACCAGCTTGCTGATCGATCTGAGTGCCAGCCCGGGCTTTCGGCGTGCTGATCTGCCGCCATTGACTGCGCCGCTCGCCGTGATCTTGCTGGGTGGTCTGCGCGAACTGACCGCGCTCGCAGTCGAAGATGGAAGAGCCGTCCGGTCGATCGTCCAACCGGCCGTGGATGCGTCGGTAGCGCTGCTCGGCCCTCGACACTGAACGCGGGTGGCCTAGGCTCTCATCCCAGACCCCCGCAACAACTTGGAGGACTGCGATGCGGCTATCGACCCGGAATCAGCTCAAGGGCACCATCACCGAGGTCGACCTCGGTAGCGTGATGGCAATCGTGAAGGTTCGACTCGACGGCGGCGATCAGATCGTGACGTCCTCGGTCACCAAGGATGCCGCGGTTGACCTCGGCTTGGCGGTCGGTCAGCCCGCGACGGTGTTCATCAAGTCGACGGAAGTGACCATCGGCGTCGAATAACCTTGAAATAATCACTGTCATGGCACCCACCATGCGCGCCGAGCGCTTTTACGCAGACACCAAAAAGGTTGCGCTGGAGGATGTTCCGATCCCGAAGCCAGGGCCTGGTGAGGTCCTGGTCAAAGTTGCCTTCTGCGGGATATGCCATTCGGACCTGAGTTTGATCAACGGAACGTTCCCGGCCCAGGCGCCGGTCGTGACTCAGGGCCACGAGGCCTCGGGCACCATTGCCGAACTGGGCCCCGACGTGACCGGCTGGGACGAGGGCGATCGGGTGGTGGTTGCCGCCGGCCGGCCCTGCCAGAAATGCCCGAATTGCCGACGCGGCGACGTGGTGAACTGCTTGTGGATTCAGTTGATGGCCTTTGCGTACGACGGCGCATGGGCCGAATACACCGTGGCGCAGGCGG
>DATMMZ010000130.1:0-25558 GCA_035569455.1 Mycobacterium sp.
GAGCGGGTCGTCGACGCGTTCGCGCCCGCCCACGTCGTCGAGTTCTTCGCGACCACCGACGGACAGGCGGTGCTGGCCAACGTGTCCGGCGCCAAGATCGGCAGCAAGGGTCGTCCGCTGCCCGGCGCCGGCCATGTCGAGCTGGGTGCCTACGACGCCGAACATGGCCTGATCCTGGAGAACGATCGCGGCTTCGTCCAGGTCGCCGACGTCAACCAGGTCGGGGTGCTGCTCGCCCAGTCCAATGGGCCGATCGATCCGACGGCGTCGGTCAAACGCGGGGTCTTCGCCCCCGCCGACACCTGGATATCGACCGAGTACCTGTTCCGCCGCGACGCCGACGGGGACTACTGGTTGATGGGCAGGCGGGGCTCAGAGATCCGCACCGCGCGCGGGCTGGTCTATGCCGAGCCGGCTACCGACGCGTTGGGCCTCATCACCGGCGTCGACCTCGCGGTGACCTACGACGTGCCCGTGGGTGGTCGGCAGCTGGCGGTCTCGGCGTTGATGCTGCTGCCGGGCGCGACGATCACCGCAGCCGACTTGACCGAAGCCGTCGCCAACATGCCTGTCGGGCGGGGACCCGACATCGTGCACGTGGTACCGGAGCTGCCACTCAGCTCGACGACCTACCGTCCAACCGTCAGCGCGCTGCGCGCGGCCGGGATCCCCAAGTCGGGACGCCACGTGTGGTATTTCGACTCCGGCAGCAACGAGTTCCGGCGGCTAACGCCGGCGACGCGCGCGGAGCTCACCGGCAGCCACCGACACAGCAATGCTTGACGATTCACTGCTGCGCATTCTGGTGTGCCCGGCGGACCGGGGGCCCCTGACGCTGGTCGACGACGCAGACGGGCAGCTCCTCT
This sequence comes from Mycobacterium sp., assembly GCA_035569455.1. Taxonomy (GTDB): domain Bacteria; phylum Actinomycetota; class Actinomycetes; order Mycobacteriales; family Mycobacteriaceae; genus Mycobacterium. The sequence continues at coordinate 867 of DATMMZ010000130.1, forward strand.
ACAACCCGCGGCTGCGCCGCGCCTACCGCATCGAAGACGGCATCCCGGTGCTGCTGATCGACGAGGCCCGCGACGTCGACGATGACGAGCACGCCCGGCTCATGGCGCGAGGTAGTCCGGCAGATCCCCGGTGAGGTAGCGCTGCAGGTTCGGCGCGATGGTTTTCGCAATTTGTTCGGGCGGCAGTGACGCGAACGGCTCGAGTTGCAGGATATAGCGCGCCATCACCACGCCCACCAGCTGCGACGCTACGAACTGGATGCGGACCATCCCGCTTCCCGGGGGATTGTCAACGCGTGCACCGACTTCCACGGCGATCACGTCTTGGATGAAGGACCGGAACAGGTTGACTTCCGACCCCGCGATGATCGACCGCAGGGCAGCGATGAACCGGGTCCCCAGCTCGGAATCCCACAGTGGCAACAACATTGACGGCAGTTTGTAGCCGATTTCCTCGACAGGAATTTCGCGCAACGGGCCGATGATGTCCATCGGGTCGATCGGAATGCGAACGGCCGCGGCGAAAAGCTTCTCCTTGGTGCCGAAGTAGTGATGCACTAAGGCCGAGTCGACACCGGCTGCGGTGGCCACAGCTCGTATCGATGTGTTACCGATGCCATTGCGCGCAAACAGTTCTCGCGCGCTGGCCAGGATGCGCTCCCGGGTGTCGGAGCCCCCGGCGGGTCGCCCGGGTCGCCTGCGCCCGGTGTTGGTTGTTGCCACGTTAGGGCGTCCGCCGCCGTAACGTCGCCGCGGCCAGGCAGAGTGCCGCGAACGCAAAACACATGACGACGATGATGTCACGCAAGGCGATGCCGGTCAGTCCCGGGTGGGCGTTTACCTGCTGCAACGCCTCCAGCGCGTAGCTGGCGGGCAGCACATTGCTGATCCACTGCAGCCAGTCCGGCATCAGCGCTCGAGGCACGATGATGCCGGCCAGCAGCAGCTGCGGCACCATCACCAGGGGTATGAACTGCACGGCCTGAAACTCGGTGCGGGCGAACGCACTACAGAGCAGGCCCAGGCCGACACCCAGCACCGCGTTGACGATCGCAATCACGAACACCCACACGGGGCTGCCGGCGGTATCGAAGCCGAGGAGCCAAAACGACACGGCGCAAGCCACAATGGCCTGCGTCGCCGCAGCGATCGAGAACGCAGTCCCGTAGGCGATCAGCAGGTCGAGCCGGCGCAGGGGAGTGGTCAAAATGCGCTCCAACGTCCCCGAGGCCCGCTCGCGCTGCATCGTTATCGCCGTGATGATGAACATCACGAAGAGCGGGAACAGGCCCAGGAGTATCAGGCAGGCATTGTTGAACGGCGCCGGGGTGCCCGGGCGGTGCGGGGCATTTTCGAACATGAAGTACATCAACGTGATAACCAGAACTGGCACCGCCAGGATCATCGCGACGCTGCGGTGATCGGCGGCCAGCTGGCGCAAGATCCGCGTCGTCGTGGCGGCGTAGGCTCGCAGGCTTATCCTGCTTTGGGCCCCGCTTTTTGCATCGTGCTGCGCTTGATCATGGACAGAAACGCGTCCTCCAGTGACGTGCATCCCGTGTCCTCTCGTAGTTGGGTCGGCGTGGTGTGGGCGACCAAGCTGCCCTCGCGCATCAGCAACAGCTCACCGCAGTGGTCGGCTTCGTCCATCACGTGGCTGGAGACCAGCAGCGTGGTCCCGGCGCGGGCGAGGTCGGTGAACTGCTGCCAAAGATCCACTCGCAGCACGGGATCCAGGCCCACCGTGGGCTCGTCCAACACGAGCAGATCAGGTTGGCAGACCAATGCACATGCTAGTGATGCCCTGGTGCGCTGGCCGCCGGAAAGGTTGCCGCACAGGGCCGTCCGATGATCCGTCAGACCGACCCGCTCGATCGCCGCATCTGCGGCCCGGCCGTCGAAACCGTACAGCGCCGCGAAGTATCGAACGTTGTCGATGATCCGCAGGTCGTTGTAGATGGTCGGGTCTTGTGGCAGGTATCCGACGCGGCGGCGCAGTGCAGCACTGCCGGCCGGTTCGCCGAGCACGGTGACGGTGCCCGACGTGGTGATCTGGGTGCCGACGATGCAACGTATCAGCGTGGTCTTTCCGCATCCGGACGGGCCGAGCAGACCGGTGATGCTGCCCTTTGCTATCTCTACCGAGAAGTCGTGCAGTGCTGGGCGTTTGCCGCGAATCACCCGCAGGTGGCTGATGCTGACGGCCGGCTCTGAGCCACCCGGCATTAATTCATCGCGTGATGAAGTCATCATACGATGAATATGCGCCGCCGGCGCAGCGTTGTCAAGGCCGCAGGAACCGCCAGGTGGTTATTCATTATTTGGGATCCGTTGACGGTCCCGAGACACCGGGATACTGCAACGTTTGCGGTACCGGTAGGTTCGGCGGGTGGCTGCAGGCCAGCTAGTCGTCGACCCGGTCGAGGCCGCGCATCGATTGCTTGGCGCCACCCTCACCGGGCGGGGCGTGAGCGGGATCGTCGTCGAGGTCGAGGCGTACGGCGGGGTTGCCGGCGGTCCCTGGCCGGACGCCGCGGCCCACTCGTACCGGGGTCTCAACGGACGTAACGCACTGATGTTCGGGCCCCCCGGGCGGCTCTACACCTACCGCAGCCACGGGATCCATGTCTGCGCCAATGTTGTGTGCGGACCCGACGGGACGGCCGCGGCTGTCCTGCTGCGGGCTGCGGCCCTCGAGGACGGCATCGACGTCGCCCAGGCCCGGCGCGGCGAGGCGGTGCGCCGCGTTGCGCTGGCGCGTGGACCGGGCAATATGTGCTCCGCCCTGGGAATCACCATGGCCGACAATGGAATTGACCTGTTTGATCCGGACGGCCCGGTGACGCTGAGCCTCAACGAGGCGCACGGCGCCGTCTCAGGCCCACGCGTTGGGGTCAGTCAGGCCGCCGACCGACCCTGGCGGTTGTGGCTTGCGGGTCGACCGGAGGTCTCGGCCTACCGGCGAAGTCCGCGGGCGCCGGCGCCCGGCGCCAGCGACTAGAGTTCTGCGAGATGTCTACGGAGTCTTCTGGGATCCTCGACGAGCTGGGCTGGCGCGAGCTGATCGCGCAGTCCACCGACCTCGATGCGCTGGCCGCCGAGGCGCAACGCGGGCCGATGACGGTGTACGCCGGCTTCGACCCAACCGCGCCGAGTCTGCATGCCGGGCACCTGGTGCCGCTGCTGACGTTGCGGCGCTTTCAACGCGCGGGCCACCGCCCCATCGTCCTCGCGGGCGGTGCCACCGGCATGATCGGAGACCCGCGCGACATCGGTGAGCGTAGCCTCAACGAGGCGGACACGGTCGCCGACTGGACCGAGCGGATCCGCGGACAGCTGGAGCGCTTCGTCGATTTCGATGACGCCGAGAAGTCCGGGACGGGTGCGATCGTCGAGAACAACCTCGAGTGGACACGCGGCATGTCGACAATCGAGTTCCTCCGCGATGTCGGCAAACACTTCTCGGTCAACGTGATGCTGGATCGCGACACCATCCGGCGGCGCCTCGACGGGGAGGGGATCTCCTACACCGAGTTCAGCTACATGCTGCTGCAGGCCAACGACTACGTCGAATTGCACCAGCGCCACGGCTGCGCGCTGCAGATCGGCGGTTCGGATCAGTGGGGCAACATCATCGCCGGGGTGCGCCTGGTGCGCCAGAAGCTTGGCGCGACAGTGCATGCGCTCACGGTCCCGCTGGTGACCGCCGCCGACGGCACCAAGTTCGGGAAATCCACCGGCGGCGGCAGTCTGTGGCTGGACCCGCAGATGACCAGCCCCTATGCCTGGTACCAGTACTTCGTCAACACCGCCGACGCCGACGTGATCCGCTACCTGCGCTGGTTCACCTTTTTGTCGGCCGACGAGCTGGCCGAGCTGGAACGGGCGACGGCCGAGCGGCCGCAGGTCCGTGTCGCCCAGCGTCGGCTTGCCAAAGAGCTCACCAATCTGGTGCACGGAGAAGAGGCGACCGCGGCGGTCGAGCACGCCAGCCAGGCGCTCTTCGGTCGCGGCGAACTTGACCGTCTCGACGAGTCGACGCTGGCCGCTGCGCTGCGCGAGACGGCGGTCGCCGAACTGAAGCCCGGCGGTCCCGACGGGATCGTCGACCTGTTGGTGGCCAGCGGCTTGTCGGCCAGCCGGGGCGCGGCACGACGCACTATCGACGAGGGCGGGGTGTCGGTCAACAACGTTAGGATCGACAGCGAAGAGTGGGTGCCGCGCGACTCCGACTTTCTGCACGGTCGATGGTTGGTGCTGCGCCGCGGCAAGCGCAACATCGCGGGCGTGGAACGCATCGGATAGTCACGGGCCGTCCGCAACACGCCTTAGTGTGCAAACTTTTATCCCACCGTGTTGTAGATGTGACTCTTCTTTACCACTGTTGTCACAGTGATTCATGCGCCACATGTGCAGTATCAGCGGGTCGCCTTTCGGTTTCTTGCGTTGACGGCGGGCATTTCCGCCGCGGCTGCGACGTTGGCGGCACCCATACGCGCCGACATGATGGGTAATGCGTTCCTCGCGGCCCTGACGAACGCGGGCGTCTCATATAGCCAACCGGCAGGCACCATGGCGCTGGGCCAGTCGGTCTGCCCGATGCTGTTCCAGCCGGGCGGGTCGTTCGACTCGATCGCGTCCAAAATCACCGACAACACTGGACTGTCTCACGATGTTGCGGGCGCGTTCGCTCTCATCGCGATAGCGACGTACTGCCCGGCGGTACTGGCACCGCTCTCGCCCAACAGCTGACGCGAATTCGCTTGCCGGTGGCCCACTCGTGACGGCGCGGCCACGCGTCTGGCCTTTGAGGCCATCCGACGTGCCCGTAACCTCTACCAAGAGACCGGGCAGCGAACGAGGTGGACAGCACGAGTGGTCGAGGACAGGGATGGTAGCGGTGGTGAGCGACGACCGCGCTCGTCATCCGGCGGCCCACCGCGGCGCGGGCCACGCACCGAGCGTGAGGTCCCCTGGTCGGGCTCCGGCCGAGCGCGCCCAGCCCAACCCCGCGGCTCAGCGCCCGACGGCGAGCGCGCGCGCCACGACGGGCCGCCGATCCCGCCGGACGTCGACGCCAGGCAACTGGCGCCCGAAATCCGGCGCGAACTGAGCACCTTGGACCGTGCCACCGCCGACACGGTGGCTCGGCACCTGGTCGCCGCGGGGCAATTGCTCGACGACGACCCGGAGGCCGCGCTGAGTCACGCCCGCGCGGCCCGGGCCCGGGCCAGCAGGATCGCCGCGATTCGCGAGGCCGTCGGAATCGCCGCCTACCGCTGCGGTGATTGGGGCCAGGCGCTGTCCGAATTGCGTGCCGCCCGCAGGATGGGCAGCAAGTCCGCGTTGCTTGCACTGCTCGCCGATTGCGAACGGGGTCTTGGTCGGCCCGAGCGCGCGATCGAACTGGCGCGTGGACCCGAAGCGGCCCAGCTCAGCGGCGAGGACGCCGACGAATTGCGCATCGTGGCTGCCGGTGCGCGCGCGGATCTAGGGCAGCTGGAGCAGGCGCTGGCGGTGTTGTCCACACCCCAGCTCGATCCGAGCCGCACCGGTTCGACCGCTGCGCGGTTGTTCTACGCCTACGCCGACACGCTGCTGGCGCTGGGCCGCGACGACGAGGCGCTGCAATGGTTCCTGCGCTCCGCGGCCGCGGACATCGACGGCGTCACCGACGCCGAAGATCGGGTAGACGAGCTGGGCTCAAGAGAGCAAAAGTGAAAAGCCTTGCGCAGGAATATGATTGCCTGCTGATAGACCTGGATGGGACGGTGTTTCGCGGCCGTCAGCCCACCGAGGGCGCGGTGGAATCGCTCGACGAGGTAAATAGCCGCAAACTGTTTGTCACCAACAACGCCTCCCGCAGCGCCGACGAGGTGGCGGCGCACCTGCGTGAAATCGGCTTCACCGCCGCCGCTGCAGATGTCGTCACGAGTGCCCAGAGCGCGGCGCACCTGCTGGCCGCTCAGTTATCGCCGGATTCACGTGTGTTGATCGTCGGCACCGAGGCGTTGGCCAACGAGATCGCCGCGGTCGGACTGCGTCCGGTGCGCCGGTTTGACGACGACCCGGTCGCCGTCGTGCAGGGCCTGTCGACGACCATCGGCTGGCCCGATCTCGCCGAGGCCGCGCTGGCCATCCGGGCCGGCGCCCTCTGGGTGGCGGCCAACGTCGACCCCACCTTGCCCACCGAGCGTGGGCTGGTGCCCGGCAACGGATCCCTGGTGGCCGCCTTGCGAACGGCCACCGGCGCCGAACCCAAGGTAGCGGGCAAGCCGTCGCCAAGCCTGATGACGGATGCGGTGGCCCGCGGCGATTTCCGCGCGCCGCTGGTGATCGGCGACAGGCTGGACACCGACATCGAGGGCGCCAACGCCGCCGGGCTGCCCAGCCTGATGGTGCTCACCGGGGTCAACACCGCGCGGGACGCGGTCTACGCTCAACCCGCCCGTCGGCCCACCTACATCGGCCACGACCTGCGCTCGCTGCACCAGGACGGCAAGCTGCTCGTGGTGGGGCCGCAGGCCGGCTGGCACGTCGACATCGGTGACAAGGCGGTGATGGTCAGCGGTAACGGCGACGATGACGGGGACGGGCTGTCGATCGTGCGCGCGGTCGCCAGCGCGGTATGGGGCGCGCACTACCCCGACTTTGCAGGGCGGCCATTGCCCATCGAGGCCGCCGACGACCGGGCCCGCGACGCCCTGCAGCGCTGGTCTCTGGTGCACACCGACTAGCGGTGACTAGCGTAGAAACGCAATGAATATCGATCCTGATCAGATTCGCGCTGATATCGACGCCCTGCTTGCGCAGCTGCCCGACCCCGCTCACGCGGAAGGCGGGCCGTCTCTCGCCGAGCTCGAAGAGATAGCACGCCGTCTTTCCGAGGCGCACGACGTGCTGTTACGGGCCCTGGAATCGGCGGAGAAGGGCTGAGTGCGCGCATGTCTCGACGTGCCCGCATTGACGCCGAGTTAGTGCGGCGCGGCCTGGCCCGATCCCGTCAACAGGCCGTGGAGTTGATCGGCGCCGGCAAGGTGCGCATCGACGGCCTGCCGGCGGTCAAGCCGGGCACCGCCGTCGCCCTCACCGCGGCGCTGACCGTGGCCGATGACGGCGAACGCACCTGGGTGTCGCGGGGAGCGCACAAACTCATCGGTGCGCTGGACGCCTTCGGGATTCCCGTCGCGGGTCGGCGCTGCCTTGACGCGGGCGCGTCGACAGGGGGGTTCACCGAAGTTCTGCTGGATCGCGAGGCGGCCGAGGTGATTGCCGCGGATGTGGGGTACGGCCAGCTGGCCTGGTCATTGCGCTGTGATCCGCGGGTGGTCGTCGTCGAGCGGACCAACGCTCGTGACCTGTCAGCCGAGGCGATCGGCGGACAGGTCGACCTGGTGGTGGCCGACCTGTCGTTCATCTCGCTGGCCACCGTGTTGCCCGCGCTGAGTGGATGCGCTGCGCCGGACGCGGATATCGTTCCCATGGTGAAGCCGCAGTTTGAGGTGGGGAAGGGCCAGGTCGGTCCCGGCGGGGTGGTTCACGACCCCGTGTTGCGTGCAGATGCAGTGCTGGCCGTCGCGCGGCGTGCCGAGGAGCTGGGGTGGCACACCGTCGATGTCACGGCCAGCCCGCTGCCGGGCCCGTCGGGCAATGTCGAATACTTTCTGTGGCTGCGCGCCCAGACAGGTCGGCCGCTGGCCGGTGACGGATTGGTGGATGCGGTAGAGCGTGCCATTACGGAGGGTCCGCAGTGACCGCGGAACGCACCGTCCTGCTGGTGGTCCACACCGGGCGGGACGAAGCGACCGAGACGGCGCGGCGCGTGGAGAAAGTGTTGGGCGACAAGGGCATTGCGCTTCGCGCGCTATCCGCCGAGGCGGTCGACCGGGGGTCGCTGCACCTGGCGCCCGACGATATGCGCGCAATGGGCGTCGAGATCGAGGTGGTCGACGCTGACGCACACGCTGCCGAGGGCTGCGAACTGGTGCTGGTTCTTGGTGGCGATGGCACCTTCTTGCGGGCGGCTGAACTGGCCCGCAACGCCGGCATTCCGGTGCTGGGTGTCAACCTGGGCCGGATCGGCTTTTTGGCCGAGGCCGAGGCGGATGCTATCGACCTGGTGCTGGAGCACGTCATCGCGCGCGACTACCGGGTGGAGGAGCGCCTGACGCTGGATATCGTTGTGCGCCAGGGGGGCCGCGTCATCGAGCAGGGATGGGCGCTCAACGAAGCCAGCCTGGAAAAGGGTCCGCGGCTGGGCGTGTTGGGAGTGGTCGTCGAAATCGACGGCCGTCCGGTGTCGACGTTCGGCTGCGACGGGGTGTTGGTGTCCACGCCGACCGGATCCACCGCCTACGCGTTCTCCGCGGGCGGCCCGGTGTTGTGGCCCGACCTCGAAGCGATCCTGGTGGTACCCAACAACGCTCACGCGCTGTTCGGCCGGCCGATGGTGACCAGTCCGGACGCCATGATCGCGATCGAGACCGAGGCGAGCGGAAACGACGCACTGGTGTTCTGTGATGGCCGGCGCGACATGCTGGTGCCGGCCGGCGGACGGCTCGAGGTGACCCGCTGCGGCACACCGGTTAAATGGGCACGCCTGGACAGCGCGCCGTTCACCGACCGGCTGGTGCGCAAATTCCGGTTGCCGGTGACCGGTTGGCGCGGGAAGTAACGGCGCTGGCACGGTGCGGACTGAATGCTGAATGAAATTCGGATCGAGTCGCTGGGCGCCATCAGCGTTGCGACCGCCGAGTTCGACCGCGGCCTGACCGTGCTGACCGGCGAGACCGGCACCGGCAAGACCATGGTGGTGACCGGGCTGCACCTGCTCGGCGGCGCCCGCGCCGACGCCACCCGCGTCCGGTCCGGGGCTGATCGTGCGGTGGTCGAAGGTCGGTTCACGACAACCGATCTCGACGACACGGTGGCCGCGCGGCTGGACGGGATGCTCGACGCGTCAGGGGCAGAGCGCGACGAGGACGGCAGCGTGATCGCGCTGCGCTCGGTCAGCCGCGACGGACCTTCGCGCGCCTATCTGGGTGGTCGCAGTGTGCCCGCCAAGTCGCTGAGCGGTTTCACCACCGAGCTGCTGACCCTGCATGGGCAGAACGACCAATTGCGGTTGATGCGGCCCGAGGAGCAACGCGGCGCGCTGGACCGGTTTGCGGCCGCGGGCCCGGCGTGCGAGCGCTACCGCAAATTGCGTGACGCGTCGATGTCGGCGCGGCGCGACCTCGTCGACCGCCGCAACCGCGCTCGGGAACTCGCTCAAGAGGCGGATCGGCTGCAATTCGCGCTCAACGAGATCGACACCGTCGAACCGCAAGCCGGGGAAGACGATGTGCTGGTCGCCGATATCGTGCGGCTCTCCGAGTTGGACACCTTGAGGGAGGCCGCCGCCACAGCGCGCGCGGCGCTGTCGGGGATGATCGACGATGCGGACGGGCCCGGCCTCAGCGCGATCGACAGCCTGGGGCGGGCAAGGGCCGCACTGGAATCGACCGATGACGCGACGCTGCAGGCACTGGCCGAGCAAATCGGCGAGGCGCTGACGGTGGTCGTCGACGTGGGGCGCGAGCTGGGCGACTACCTGGAAGAGCTCCCGGTTGACGCCAGCGCGCTGGAGTCCAAGCTGGCCCGTCAAGCCCAGCTGCGCACGTTGACCCGCAAGTATGCCGCGGACATCGACGGAGTGCTGCGATGGGCGGCCGAGTCGCGCGAACGATTGGCGCAACTGGACGTCTCGGAAGAAGGATTAGCCGCGCTGCAACGCCGTGTCGACCAGCTCGCACACGAATTAGCGCAGGCAGCAATCGATCTCAGTAAGGTTCGGCACAAAGCGGCCAAACGGCTGGCGAAAGAGGTGACGGCGGAGCTGTCGGCCCTGGCGATGGCCGATGCCGAATTCACCATCGCCGTCACCACCGATCTCATGACCGGTCAAGATGATCCCGCGGCACTCGCAGTGCCCTCAGTGCCCTCCGGCACAATGGCGCGGGCCGGCGTGGATGGTATCGACCAGGTCGAGTTCGGCTTCGCAGCGCACCGCGGTATGACGGTGCTGCCGCTGGCCAAGAGCGCCTCCGGTGGCGAGCTGTCCCGGGTGATGCTGGCCTTGGAGGTCGTGCTGGCGACGACCCGAAAACAAGCGGCAGGCACCACGATGGTGTTCGACGAGGTCGACGCCGGCGTCGGCGGCTGGGCGGCGGTGCAGATCGGCCGCCGGCTGGCGCGGCTGGCTCGCACCCATCAGGTCATCGTGGTCACGCATTTGCCGCAGGTCGCGGCCTATGCCGACGTGCATCTGGTGGTACACAGCACCGGACGCGACGGTGCCAGTGGGGTGCGGCGCCTGACCGGTGACGAGCGGGTGGCCGAGCTGGCCCGGATGCTGGCGGGGCTGGGCGAGTCCGACAGTGGCCGCGCGCATGCCCGTGAACTGCTGGACGCCGCGCAGAAGGATGAGATCTAACCGTCGGTAACATTTTATATATCTGTGACAGATGTGACACTAGATAACTTCTGAGGCTGATGTTACGGCGCGCCTCCTCGCCCCCGCCCTGCTTCACGGACAGAATCCCCCCATGAAGATGTCAGGGCTGCTATCCCGTACTGCCTCCCGGCCGGGCCTCACCGGCACCGCCCGGGTCGACCGGAATATCGACCGATTGTTGCGCAGGGTCTGCCCCGGCGACATCGTGGTCCTCGACATCTTGGATCTGGACCGCATCACCGCCGATGCGCTGGTGGAAGCCGACATCGCCGCCGTTGTCAACGCATCGCCGTCCGTCTCGGGCCGCTATCCGAATCTCGGTCCGGAGGTATTGGTCAACAACGGGGTCACCCTGATTGACGAGACCGGACCCGACGTCTTCAAGAAGGTCAAGGACGGCGCCAAGATTCGCCTGCACGAAGGCGGGGTGTACTCGGGCGACCGTCGGCTGGTTCGGGGTACCGAGCGCACCGACCACGACATCGCCGACCTGATGCGCGAGGCCAAGAGCGGCCTGGCCGCTCATCTGGAGGCGTTCGCCGGCAACACAATTGAGTTCATCCGAAGTGAAAGCCCACTGCTGATCGACGGCATCGGCATCCCCGATATCGATCTCGACCTGCGCCGCCGGCATGTGCTGCTCGTCGCCGACGAGCCCAGCGCCGCCGACGATCTGAAATCCCTCAAGCCGTTCATCAAGGAGTACCAACCGGTGCTGGTCGGTGTCGGCGGCGGAGCGGATCTGTTGCGCAAGGCGGGTTATCGGCCGCAACTGATCGTCGGCGACCCCGACCAGATCAGCACCGACGCCCTCAAGTGCGGCGCCCACGTCGTGCTGCCCGCCGACGCCGATGGCCACGCGCCGGGCCTGGAAAGAATTCAGGACCTCGGTGTCGGGGCGATGACGTTTCCGGCCGCGGGCTCGGCGATGGATCTGGCACTGCTGCTGGCCGATCATCACGGCGCGGCGCTGCTCGTCACGGCCGGCCACACCGCCAACATCGAGACGTTCTTCGATCGGACGCGTACGCAGAGCAATCCCTCGACCTTCCTCACCAGGTTGCGGGTGGGCGAGAAGCTGGTGGACGGCAAGGCGGTCGCCACTCTGTACCGCAACCACATCTCGGCCGGCGCCATCGCACTGCTGGCGCTGACCATGCTGATCGCCGTCATCATCGCGTTGTGGGTGTCGCGCACCGACGGCGTGGTGCTGCACTGGGTCGTCGAGTACTGGAACCGCTTCTCCCTGTGGGTGCAGCACCTGGTCAGCTAGGACGGTGCGTTCATGATCTCGTTACGCCAACACACGATCTCGCTGGCCGCGGTCTTCCTAGCGCTGGCCATCGGAGTTGTCCTGGGTTCCGGCTTTCTGTCGGACACCCTGCTGTCCAGCCTGCGTGACGAGAAACGCGACCTATACACACAGATCAGCGGGCTCAACGACCAGAAGAACGTGCTGAACGAGAAGCTCAGTGCGGCAAACAACTTCGATAACCAGCTGGTGGGTCGGATCGTGCACGATGCGCTGGCGGGCAAGACGGTGGTCGTGTTCCGCACCCCAGATGCCAAAGATGACGATGTCGCCTCGGTGTCGAAAATCGTGGGTCAGGCCGGCGGTGTGGTGACCGGAACAGTGTCGCTGACGCAGGAGTTCGTCGACGCCAACTCCGCGGAGAAGCTGCGCACGGTGGTGAACTCGTCGATCCTGCCCGCGGGCACGCAGTTGAGCACCAAGCTCGTCGACCAAGGTTCACAGGCCGGCGACCTGCTCGGTATCGCGTTGCTGATCAATACCAACCCGGCCACCCCGGCCGTCCCAGAAGTCGACGCCGCGCAGCGGGACACCGTGCTCGCGGCACTGCGCGACACCGGCTTCATCACCTACCAACCCACTGACAATATGGGTGCGGCGAACGCCGCCGTGGTCATCACCGGCGGCTCGCTACCCCAAGACGCCGGCAACCAGGGGGTCAGCGTGGCCCGGTTCTCCGCCGCGCTGGCCCCGCACGGCTCTGGCACCCTGCTCGCCGGCCGGGACGGGTCGGCGACGGGAGGCGCCGCCGTCGCGGTGACCCGCGCCGACGCCGGCATGGCGGCCGCGATCAGCACCGTCGACGACATCGAGGCCGCGCCCGGACGGATTACCGCGATCCTTGGCCTGCATGATCTGATCAACGGCGGCCATGTCGGGCAGTACGGCACCGGACACGGCGCCACGTCGATCACGGTGCCTCAGTAGGGCGTGTTCCTCACGCCACGGCGCCCTGGATGTTAGGGTGGATTTCCGTGGGTCGGCAGGCCCAACTGGTAAAGGCTAGCCCTGCCCGTCTTCACGGAGGTCGCTCAGTGCGTAAGCACCCGCAAACCGCAACCAAGCACCTCTTCGTCAGCGGTGGTGTCGCTTCCTCGCTCGGCAAGGGACTGACCGCCAGCAGCCTGGGGCAGTTACTGACCGCCCGCGGGTTGCACGTGACGATGCAAAAGCTTGATCCGTACCTCAACGTCGACCCGGGCACCATGAACCCCTTCCAGCACGGTGAGGTCTTCGTCACCGAGGACGGCGCCGAGACCGACCTGGACGTCGGTCACTACGAACGGTTCCTGGATCGCGATCTGTCCGGCTCGGCGAATGTCACCACCGGGCAAGTGTATTCGGCGGTCATTGCCAAGGAGCGACGCGGTGAATACCTGGGCGACACCGTCCAGGTGATCCCGCACATCACCGACGAGATCAAGCGCCGCATCCGGGCGATGGCCCAGCCCGACGCCGCCGGCAACCGCCCCGACGTCGTCATCACCGAAATCGGCGGCACTGTGGGCGATATCGAGTCGCAGCCTTTTCTGGAGGCGGCCCGGCAGGTCCGCCACGACCTCGGCCGAGAGAACGTCTTCTTTCTGCACGTGTCGCTGGTGCCATACCTGGCCCCGTCGGGCGAACTCAAGACCAAGCCGACCCAGCACTCGGTGGCCGCGCTGCGCAGCATCGGCATCACTCCGGACGCACTGATCCTGCGCAGCGACCGAGATGTTCCCGAAGCGCTGAAAGACAAGATCGCGCTGAGTTGCGACGTCGACATCGACGGCGTCATCTCCACCCCGGACGCGCCGTCGATCTACGACATCCCCAAGGTGTTGCACCGCGAGGAACTCGATGCTTATGTAGTGCGGCGGCTCAACCTGCCGTTCCGCGACGTCGACTGGACCGAATGGGACGACTTGCTGCGCCGGGTGCATGAACCGCACGAGACGGTGCGAATCGCCCTGGTAGGAAAGTATGTTGAGCTTTCCGATGCCTACCTGTCGGTCATCGAGGCGCTGCGCGCCGGCGGGTTCAAGCACAACGCGAAAGTCGAAATGTGTTGGGTGGCATCCGACGACTGCGAGAGCGCGGCTGGCGCCGCTGCCGCGCTGGGCGACGTGGACGGGGTATTGATCCCGGGCGGGTTCGGCATTCGCGGCATCGAGGGCAAGATCGGGGCAATCCGGCATGCCCGGGCGCGTGGGCTGCCGGTGCTGGGGTTATGCCTGGGCCTGCAGTGCATCGTGATCGAGGCCGCCCGCTCGGTGGGTCTCACCGAGGCCAATTCGGCTGAATTCCAACCCTCCACACCGGATCCCGTGATCTCCACGATGGCCGATCAGGAGCAGATCGTGGCCGGCGAAGCGGATCTGGGCGGAACCATGCGGCTCGGGGCCTACCCCGCGGTCCTGGAGCCGGATTCCATTGTGGCCAAAGCGTATGGGACGACGCAGGTGTCCGAGCGACACCGGCACCGCTATGAGGTCAACAACGCCTACCGCGGCAAGCTCGCCGAAAGCGGCCTGCGGATCTCCGGGACCTCGCCCGACGGCCATCTGGTGGAATTCGTCGAATACCCGCCGGACGTCCACCCGTTCGTCGTCGGTACCCAGGCCCACCCCGAACTGAAGAGCCGGCCTACCCGGCCGCACCCGCTGTTCGCCGCATTCGTCGGGGCGGCGCTCGACTACAAAGCGGGCGAGCTGCTGCCGGTGGAAATCCCCGAGCAGTCACCCAACGGCAACCAGCTTCGAGACAGCGTCGGGCGGTCGCTACCTGAGCCCGCGGCCCGTGGCTGAGCACGTCTTCGAGACGACGTCGTCCGAAACGCTGCACACCGGAAAGATTTTCGCGCTACGCCGCGACCGGGTGCGGATGCCGGGGGGCAAAGACGTCACCAGGGAAGTCGTCGAGCACTTCGGCGCTGTGGCCGTGGTGGCGATGGACGACGACGGCAACATCGCGATGGTCTATCAGTACCGCCACGCGTTCGGTCGTCGGTTATGGGAGCTGCCCGCTGGGCTGCTCGACGTCCACGGCGAGCCAGCGCATCTCACCGCGGCCAGGGAGCTGAAGGAGGAGGCCGGCCTGCAAGCCAGCGCCTGGCGAGTGCTTGTCGATCTCGATTCCACGCCGGGCTTCAGCGACGAATCGGTGCGGGTCTATCTGGCCACCGGATTGAGCGAAGTGGGCCGGCCCGAGGCGCACGACGAAGAAGCCGACATGACGTTGCAGTGGTATGCCCTGGCGGAAGCCGCCCGTAAGGTGCTCAACGGCGAAATCGTCAATGCCATTGCCGTCGCCGGCATTTTGGCCGCACATGCGGTCGCGACCGGGTTCGTGGAGCCGCGCCCGCTGGACAGCCCGTGGATCGACAAGCCGACGGCGTTCGCGGCGCGAAAGGCCGCGCAGTGACAGCTGCCCTGGAGTCTCAGCTGCAGGGCTACCTCGACCACCTGACGATCGAGCGCGGCGTGGCGGCAAACACGCTGAGCTCGTATCGCCGCGACCTGCGTCGCTACTCCAAGCACCTGTCGGACCGTGGAATTCACGATCTGGCCAAGGTCGGTGAGGACGACGTCAGCGAGTTCCTGGTGGCGCTGCGGCGCGGGGATCCCGACTCCGGGCGGGTGGCGCTGTCCGCGGTGTCGGCGGCGCGGGCGCTGATCGCGGTGCGCGGCTTGCATCGCTTCGCCGCCGCCGAAGGCCTGGCCGAACTGGACGTCGCGCGAGCCGTCCGGCCGCCGACGCCGGGCCGTCGGCTACCCAAGAGCCTGACGATCGACGAGGTGCTGGCGCTGCTGGAGGGCGCGGGCGGCGACAGTCCGGCCGACGGCCCGCTGACGTTGCGCAACCGGGCGCTGCTGGAACTGCTGTACTCCACCGGATCCCGGATCTCCGAAGCTGTCGGCCTCGACGTCGACGACATCGACACCCAGGCCCGGTCGGCGCTGCTGCATGGCAAGGGCGGCAAGCAGCGCCTGGTACCGGTGGGACGGCCCGCGGTGCAAGCGCTGGACGCCTACCTGGTGCGCGGACGCCCCGAGCTGGCTCGCCGTGGCCGGGGAACGCCGGCCATCTTTCTCAATGCGCGCGGCGGCCGGTTGTCTCGGCAAAGCGCATGGCAAGTTCTGCAGGACGCCGCCGAGCGCGCCGGCATCACCTCGGGTGTGTCCCCGCACATGCTGCGGCACTCCTTTGCCACACACCTGCTCGAGGGCGGCGCCGACGTTCGTGTCGTGCAGGAGTTGCTCGGGCATGCCTCGGTGACGACCACGCAGATCTACACGCTGGTTACCGTGCACGCGCTGCACGAAGTGTGGGCCGGGGCGCACCCGCGCGCGCAGTAGTTAGGGCTCAGCCGCGGTAGTCGGATTCCAGCACCAGGTCGTGCACCAGTGACTGGTACTCGAGGTGCGCCTTGTGCTCAACGGTGTTCCACAGCTTGCCCTGCTGCTGGCGCATGTACTCGCGGTACTTTGGCGCGCCCGGCACCCTGACGTTGTCGGCGACGACGATCGAGCCAGGATGCAGCCAGCCCCGGTCGAGGATGCTCTTCAGGTCGTCCAGGTAGGCGTGCTTGTCGTGGTCCAGAAACACGAAATCGAGCGCGCCAGCTGTGAATCCGTGCTCGTTGGCCAGCGCGTCCAGGGTGCGCCCGCCGTCGCCGATGGTGCCGACGACACACGTCACGCGGTCGGCGACGCCGGCATGTGCCCAGATCTGGCGGGCATTGACGGCGTTGGCTTCGGCGAGTTCGACGGAGTACACCTTGGCCTTCGGAGCGGCCCGGGCGATCCGCAGCGAGCCGTAGCCGCAGTAGGTGCCCAGCTCTAATGCCGGTGCCGGATCGGCGCGCCGCACCGCGGAATCGAGGAGTTGGCCCTTCTCGTCGCCGACGTTGATCAGGATCGACTTTTCGTAGGCGAACTTGTCGATCGTGGCGATGACGTCGTCGATGTCGCCGGCCTTCGCGTTCTGCAGGACGTAATCGACCGCGGCCGCTTCGCGTCCGTCACCGACCTGGCCCGTGGTGGTGAAGTTGCCGTTCGCGACGGCCATCCGCCAGACGGACCACCGCAGTATGGGCAGTCGTCTTTTGAGATCCATAGGAACCACGATAGTGCTCAAAGGGGCACTCCAATGGTGCTGGTGTGACTGGTGTTAACTCTCCGGACTGCCGGGTGCCCCGCTGGCGATAATCGCGCATATTGGCTGGTTATCTTGCCTGCGGGTCGCCCGGTTCAGGCGCGCAAAACCGTTACACTTTCCTGCGATGTTCACCTCCCGAACACTCGGCCGGCAATGACCGACCACCCCGAGAGCGACGTTCAGGTCGGCCTGACCGGGCGGCCGCCGCGGGCGATCCCGGAGCCGCAGCCGCGCAGCTCGCACGGCCCGGCCAAGGTCGTCGCGATGTGCAATCAGAAGGGCGGGGTCGGCAAAACTACGTCGACGATCAACCTGGGCGCCGCGCTCGCCGAGTACGGCCGGCGGGTGCTGCTGGTGGACATGGACCCTCAGGGCGCCTTGTCCGCGGGCCTTGGCGTGCCGCACTACGAGCTGGAGCAGACGATTCACAACCTGCTCGTGGAGCCGCGGGTGTCGATCGACGACGTGCTGCTGCATTCCCGGGTCCCGCACATGGATCTGGTACCCAGCAATATCGACCTGTCGGCAGCCGAGATCCAGCTGGTCAACGAGGTGGGGCGGGAGCAGACGTTGGCGCGCGCCCTGCACCCGGTGCTGGACCGTTACGACTATGTGTTGATCGACTGCCAGCCGTCGCTGGGCCTGCTCACCGTTAACGGGTTGGCCTGCGCCGACGGCGTGGTCATTCCGACCGAGTGCGAATTCTTCTCGTTGCGAGGGCTGGCGCTGCTCACCGATACGGTGGACAAGGTGCGCGACCGGCTCAATCCCAAGCTGGAAATCAGTGGCATCCTGCTCACCCGTTACGACCCCCGCACCGTCAACTCGCGCGAGGTGATGGCCCGCGTCGTGGAGCGGTTCGGCGACCTGGTGTTCGACACCGTGATCACTCGTACGGTCCGTTTCCCGGAGACCACTGTCGCGGGCGAACCCATCACCACCTGGGCGCCGAAATCGACGGGCGCCATCGCCTACCGCGCCCTGGCCCGCGAGTTCATTGACCGATTCGGCGCGTGAACGGGACCGCGAACGGCGAGGCAGCACCCCGAAACGGCCACCCGGATGGTTTTCGAGTCCGGCTGACCAACTTCGAGGGGCCGTTTGATCTGCTGCTGCAGCTGATCTTCGCCCATCGTCTCGACGTCACCGAGGTGGCGCTGCACCAGGTCACCGATGACTTCATTGCCTACACCCGCCAGATCGGTTCCCAGCTGGACCTCGAGGAGACCACAGCGTTCCTGGTGGTCGCTGCGACCTTGCTCGATCTCAAGGCTGCCCGGCTGCTGCCCGCCGGACAGGTCCACGACGAAGAGGACTTAGCGCTGCTTGAGGTGCGCGACCTGCTGTTCGCCCGGCTGCTGCAATACCGCGCGTTCAAGCACGTTGCGCAGATCTTCGCGGAGCTGGAGGCCACCGCGCTGCGCAGCTATCCGCGCGCAGTGTCGCTGGAAGACCGGTTCACCAGCCTGCTTCCCGAAGTGATGCTCGGCGTCGATGCCCAGCGATTCGCGCAGATCGCCGCGATCGCGTTTACCCCGCGGCCGGTGCCGACGGTTGCCATCGAGCATCTTCACGAGCTGAAGATCTCGGTGCCCGAGCAGGCCAAACGACTGCTGGCGATGCTCGAAGCCCGGGGCAGCGGACAGTGGGCCTCGTTTTCGGAGCTGGTCGCCGACTGTCAGGCACCGATCGAGGTGGTCGGTCGCTTCCTGGCGCTGCTCGAACTGTATCGGTCCCGGGCGGTAGCATTCGAGCAGTCAGAGCCGCTTGGCGTGCTCCAAGTTTCGTGGACCGGGGAACGGCCGACCAGTGAAGCGCTTGTAGAAGTGCGAGACGAATGATGACTGACGACTTGCCCGATCTCGATCTGGACTCTGGTATCCCGGATATCGCCGAGGCGGCGCCGCTTGATCCCGAGGAACTGGGCTCGGTGCTGGAGGCGCTGCTGTTGGTGGTGGACACCCCGGTGACGGTCGAGGCGCTGGCCGCGTCCACCGACCAACCCGTCTACCGGGTCGCGGCGAAGCTGCAGCTGATCGCCGACGAACTCACCGAACGCGACAGCGGCATCGACCTGCGAAAAACCAGCGAGGGGTGGCGGATGTACACCCGAGCCCGGTTTGCTCCCTACGTCGAGAAGCTGCTGCTGGACGGCGCGCGAACCAAGCTCACCCGGGCCGCGCTCGAGACGCTGGCGGTGGTCGCCTACCGTCAGCCCGTGACGCGTGCGCGAGTGAGCGCGGTTCGCGGAGTCAACGTGGACGCCGTCATGCGCACGCTGTTGGCCCGCGGCTTGATCACCGAGGCCGGCAGCGACGCGGACACCGGCGCGGTGACATTTGCCACCACGGAGTTGTTTTTGCAGCGTTTGGGGTTGACGTCGGTGGCCGAGCTTCCTGACATCGCACCGTTGCTGCCCGACGTCGACATGATTGAAGACCTGAGCGAATCCCTGGACAGTGAGCCACGTTTCATCAAACTCAACGGCGGCCAGGCGCCCGAGCAACCGTTGTCGTTCGACGTGGATCAAGATTGATGGTCGAGGGAGTCCGCCTGCAAAAAGTGTTGTCCCAGGCCGGGATTGCGTCGCGCCGGGCTGCCGAGAAGTTGATCATCGACGGCCGGGTCGAGGTGGACGGGCAGGTGGTGACCGAGTTGGGCACCCGAGTCGATCCGGAGGTTTCGGTGATCCGCGTCGATGGGGCCAGGGTCGTCGTCGACGACTCGCTGGTGTACCTGGCGCTGAACAAGCCACGCGGAGTGCACTCGACCATGTCCGACGATCGCGGCCGGCCGTGTGTCGGCGACTTGATCGAGCGCCGGGTGCGCGGCAACAAGAAGCTGTTTCACGTCGGGCGGCTGGACGCCGATACCGAAGGGCTGATCCTTTTGACCAACGACGGAGAGCTTGCGCACCGGTTGATGCATCCCTCCCACGAGGTGCCCAAGACATATCTGGCGACAGTGACCGGGTCGGTGCCGCGCGGGCTTGGGAAGAGGTTGCGCGCGGGGATCGAGTTGGACGACGGCCCTGCACGCGTCGATGATTTTGCGGTGGTGGATGCGGTTCCGGGTAAGACGTTGGTGCGGTTGACCTTGCACGAAGGACGCAAGCGCATTGTGCGCCGGGTGCTGGCGGCCGCAGGGTTCCCGGTGGAGGAGCTGGTGCGCACCGATATCGGCGCGGTGTCGCTGGGCAAGCAGCGTCCGGGCAGCATCCGCGCATTGCGCCATGACGAGATCGGCCAGCTGTACAAAGCGGTGGGCCTGTGAGCGCTGATATCGTCGTCGCGATCGACGGCCCGGCGGGAACCGGAAAGTCCTCTGTGGCAAGGGCAGTGGCACGCGAGCTGGGGGCGCGTTTCCTGGATACCGGGGCGATGTACCGGATAGTGACGCTGGCGGTTCTGCGCGCCGGAGTCGACCCGACCGATGCCGCCGCTGTCGAGGCGGTTGCGTCGACGGTGCAGTTGTCGGTGGGTTATGACCCCGGCGAGAGCGACTGTTACCTTGCCGGAGAAGACGTTTCGACCGAGATCCGCGGTGACGACGTGACCCGGGCGGTCTCGGCGGTGTCGGCAATTCCCGCCGTACGGAGCCGGCTTGTCGATCTGCAGCGCCGCATGGCCAACGGCGGGGGCAACGTCGTCGTGGAGGGCCGCGACATCGGAACCGTGGTGTTGCCCGACGCGCCGGTGAAGATTTTCTTGACCGCATCGGCGGAAACCCGCGCCCGGCGTCGCAACGACCAGAATGTCGCGTCGGGTCTGCCCGACGACTACGACGGTGTGCTGGTCGACGTGCTCCGCCGCGATCATCTCGATTCCACGCGTGCGGTGTCACCGTTGCGGGCGGCTTCGGACGCGGTGATCGTCGACACCAGCGACATGACCGAGGATGAGGTAATTGCGCACCTGCTGACGTTGGTGAAACAGCGAAACGGGGCGGTGCGGTGACCCAGGACGGCACCTGGGCCGACGAAAGCGACTGGGAGCTTGACGATTCGGACATAGCTGAGTTCGGACCGGCGCCGGTGGTGGCGGTGGTGGGCCGGCCGAACGTCGGCAAGTCGACACTGGTGAACCGCATCCTGGGCCGGCGCGAAGCGGTGGTGCAGGATGTTCCTGGCGTGACGCGCGACCGGGTCTCCTACGATGCACTGTGGACGGGGCGCAGGTTCGTCGTGCAGGACACCGGGGGATGGGAACCCGACGCCAAGGGCCTGCAACAGCTGGTGGCCGAGCAGGCGTCGGTGGCCATGCGTACCGCCGATGCGGTGATCCTGGTGGTCGATGCCGGTGTCGGTGCTACCGCCGCCGACGAGGCCGCTGCTCGTATCTTGCTCCGGTCGGGCAAGCCGGTCTTTCTGGCCGCCAACAAGATTGACAACGAGAAGGGTGAAGCCGATGCGGCGGCATTGTGGTCGCTGGGGCTCGGCGAGCCGCACGCGGTCAGCGCGATGCACGGGCGCGGCGTGGCCGACCTGCTCGACGAAGTGTTGGCCGTGCTGCCCGCGGTGTCGGAAGCCGTATCGGTTGGCGGCGGTCCCCGGCGGGTGGCGCTCGTCGGCAAACCCAATGTCGGCAAAAGCTCATTGCTGAACAAGCTGGCGGGTGACCAGCGATCCGTGGTGCACGAGGTCGCGGGGACGACGGTCGATCCGGTGGACTCGCTCATCGAAATGGGCGGCAAGGTTTGGCGTTTCGTCGACACCGCCGGCTTGCGACGCAAAGTCGGTCAGGCCAGCGGTCACGAGTTCTATGCCTCGGTGCGCACGCACGCGGCCATCGATTCCGCTGAGGTGGTGATCGTGCTGATCGACGCATCCGACACGCTGACCGAACAAGATCAGCGGGTGCTGTCGATGGTGATCGACGCCGGACGTGCGCTGGTGCTGGCCTTCAATAAGTGGGACCTGGTCGACGAGGACCGGCGCGATCTGCTGGAACGCGAGATCGACCGCGAACTGGCACAGGTGCGTTGGGCGCAGCGGGTCAACATCTCTGCAAAGACGGGCCGAGCGGTGCAGAAGCTGGTGCCGGCGATGGAGAGTGCACTGGCGTCGTGGGACACCAGGATCGCGACCGGCCGGCTGAACACCTGGGTCAAGGAAGTGGTGGCGGCGACACCGCCCCCGGTGCGAGGTGGCAAGCAGCCGCGCATCCTGTTCGCCACCCAAGCCACGGCCCGGCCGCCCACGTTCGTGCTGTTCACCACTGGTTTTCTGGAGGCCGGTTACCGGCGCTTCCTGGAGCGGCGGCTGCGCGAGACGTTCGGGTTCGAGGGCAGTCCGATCCGCATCAACGTACGGGTGCGCGAGAAGCGGGGAATCAAGCGCCGCTGAGAGGCCGTGCATCTAGGCCGCGTCGTCATCCGGCAGGTAGCGTTCCGGATGGTGAAAGTCGTTGGTGCCGCTCGGCATCTGCAGATGCGGGGGCGGAATCCACTCGGTCTCCCCGTTGGCGAGCTTCCTTGTCCGCCAACCCATCTCATGTAGCTTATGATGCGGATGGCAAACAAACGTCAGCTTATCGATGTTGGTCAACCCGCCGGAGGCCCAGTCGTCCACATGGTGAACTTCGGATACATAGCCGGGCGCGTCGCAACCCGGAAACGTGCAGCCGCGATCTTTGGCGTAGAGCACCACGCGTTGATCCGGTGAGGCGATTCGTCGCGAACGGCCGAGATACAGTGGGCGGCTTTGGTGGTCGTCAAAGACGGCCAGGTAATGGTAGGCGTGTCTGGCCATCCGGATGACGTCGCGCATCGGCAAGAGGGCGCCTCCGCCGGTCACCGCCTGACCGGCTCCGGAGGCCAACTCCTTGAGAGTGGTCGACACGACCACGGTCACCGGCAAACCGTTGTGCACACCAAGTTTGGGGTCGCCGAGCTGGCCGCGGACTAGCGCATTGAGCGCGTCGTGCTGACGCTGGGCGTGACTCCTCCGATCCTTCCTGGTGGATTCTTCGGAGGGTTCGCCGTCGACGGAGGCGATCTGATCGTCCGGGTTGCACATGCCCGGCGCGGCGAAGCGGGCCAACCAGGCATCGAGGTTCGCGCGCAGCTCAGGGGATGCAATCAGCTTGCCCACGCTCATTCCGTCGGGGCGCTGAGCGCACCATATGAAGCCGCGCTGGCGGGCCCGGTCGGAGTCGGAGAATTTACCGTCAGGATTTATCCGCACGGCGCACCGTTGGGCGACTTTTTCCAGTTGATCCGGGCGCAACTTGGTTGCCTGTTCGGCCAAGAAACGCTCAGCGCCCTCGACGATGTCGACCGGGACGTCCCCGGGCAGGTCGCGCACAAAAGTCTGAATCACCCGCAGGTGCTGCTCATCCAGCGCGCCGGCCCGCCACGCCTCCGCAGTCGCCGGCAATTCGGGCGGCAAAGTCTCGCCAGTCATGGTGACCCGTGGCGAGAGCTGCTCAGCGTTGCGCAGCCTGCGCCGCGCTTCGGCGGGGCTGATCCGCAACCAGTCGGCGACCACCTTGTGCACCGGACCGCCGACGTCGGCGGGATCCTCTTCGGCTAGGCCCTTGATTATGTCGTGACTGATTACGGCCTGCTGCCGTCGTGCCGTCTCTAAGCGGTCGAGTGCCCGCAGCCGAACCACAGGTGCAAGGTTGTTGAAGCTCAGCTCTTGGATCGCCGCCACCGCCGTATAGAGCGCGTCGAAGGCGGCCGCCACCTCTGCTGGTGCAGCAACGCGAGTCGAACACATGAGCGAATGCTACCTCGCCGCTGAGGCACGCTGCGGGCGTTATCCACAGGCAGCGAAAGCATCCACAACCAGGGTCTTCGTAACTTGACAATCCGCTGATCGGATGATTCAGCGCGGCGAGCACCCAGGCGCCCAACGTCTTCCGGTCTAACGAGCCCGTTGCCCGACGCAGGCAGGCAAGGCTGCGGCCGGGTGACGGCTCGTCTGCGGTAGGCTGTCGACCTGCCGCCGGTGCACTCATCGGCGACCGGGCTGTGGCGCAGTTTGGTAGCGCACTTGACTGGGGGTCAAGTGGTCGCAGGTTCAAATCCTGTCAGCCCGACGCAGGTCAGAGCATGTTTCCGCAATTACCGAACCGCTTACAGTAGCGGCAATACCCCAATTCACACCCCAATCAGCTTTTTCACACGCCGCGCCAGCAAACTTCGCAGGTCACGGGCATAGGAAAGCCCCGGCCGTGTGAACCGGGGCTAGCTCTATGTTGTCGTGAGTGGGGCCTACAGGCCTAGCGCACCGCTCAAGCCGTCGATCGCGGCCCTGGCGGTGTCCTCACTGGTGTGCCCGTAAATGTCGCCAGTGACGCTGATAGACGAGTGTCCCAGCAGATCCGCGACAGCCTTGATATGCGTGCCCGCCTCAAGCCAGCTCACCGCCGCGGAGTGCCGCAAGGTGTGCACACCGACACCGACATCGACGCCGGCCTTAGCCGTGGCAATCTGAATCGCTCTCAGCACATTGCGCGGGTCCACCGGGGTGCCCAGCTCGGTGGTGAACACCAGACCGGAGTCCACCCACCGGCCGCCGGCGTGTAGCCGCTCGGTCACCTGTGTCACCCGCTGCGCTTTCAGCAGCACCACCATGGCCGGCGACAGTGGCACCATGCGCCGTGACCGCGGTGTCTTGGGTGCGGTGATCACCAGCTCGCGTCCGACGCGGCCCAAGGTGGCCGCCACCTTCACCCACCCCTCGGTGAGGTTGACATCCGACCAGTGCAACCCGAGAGCTTCCCCACGGCGCAACCCGGT
>DATMMZ010000131.1:0-13413 GCA_035569455.1 Mycobacterium sp.
GAACGAGGAGACATACTTGGTGAACACCATGGGCCATTCCGGCACCTCCAGACCGCCCTCGGCGGCGTGAGCGCGGTAGTTGGCACCGATGCCGAAGACTTGTTCGGGCCGCGGCGCCGGAGGGCCCAGCCGGTCGACGGAGTAGGGCTGGGGTGTGCCGGGGTTCTGGGCGGCCCATCGGCGGAATTCATCCCAGCGCCCGTATACCGCTTGCGGGTCAGCGGAAAATTGCTCCTCGCTGGCCTGTGCGACGTCGACCGCGCCACCGTCACGGAATAGGGTCAATCGGCCGTCGAGATTTCCGATACGCATGGTTCACTTCACCTTTCGCTGGGGGCAAGAATCTGATCGAATACGTTGTTGAGCACCGCTGCGGGATCACTGACCGCCTCCGTGCAGCGAAACGCGATGAACCTGTCAGGGCGGACCAGCACCGCGCCGGCCGAGCTCACGCCGCGCTGTTTGAGCCAGGAGCAGCGAACGTCAACGTGGTCGACGTCGACGAAACCCACTCGCGTCGTGCGCAGCGGAATGTTGCGCTCAGCGGCGATTTTCGATGCGGCTTCTACCCAGTCCAAACCGTCTTCGCCGGTGATCAAGACGAAATGGCCGCCGTGCACCAGCGATCCCAGGGCGATGCGCCGACCGTCGCGTTCAACCCATGCGTGCGGCAGCGAGTTTCCGGGTCGAGTGCTTGGCTGGTAAATCCGAACCGGGTCAATTCGTGCTGGCTCTGGGGAGGAGTCATCGACAACCGCCGCAGAACGGTAGGTGTATCCGAAATCGATGCCGTGCTGGCGGAATTCGTAACTGTGCGATGCGACGGCCTGGCTGAGCTGGTGACGCCGCCGGGGGGAATCGGGCAGGTCGTCCCACAGCGGGCGCAGCGATTCCCAGTTCTCCTCCACCGATTTCGCCGGCGACAGTCCCAGCGCGTTGACCACCGTGTCGTGGTTCATCGCCGCGAACACCGCCGTGAGGACGTTGACGAAATCAACGGGCCGGCGTTCGGCTTCGTAGGTATCCAGCAGAGCGGCGCCTGCGTGTCCGTGCAGCACGGCCGCCAGCTTCCAGCACAAGTTGTATGCGTCGTGGATGGCACTGTTGAGGCCGAGTCCTCCGGTGGGTGGATGCCGGTGGGCGGCGTCGCCGAGCAGAAATACCCGTCCGTCGGAGAACCGTTGCGCTAGTACGCCTTCCATCACCCATTTGCTGACGCTGTGAACGGTGGGAGCGAAATCTGGTATGCCCAGCGATTCGCCGACACGCTTGATCACTTTGGCTGGGTCAGAGGTGTCGGGATGGTCATACGGGTAGGGCAGCACGGCCAGCCACTCTTCTGATCGCGGTCCCCAATGGTCAGGGCCGATGCCGAACAGCACACAGCCGTAGTCGAGGTGTTCTGGAACGTCGGGGTTATAGACCCAGCGGATCATCGGGTCCTCGTCGCTGAAGTAACGCGACAAGTCCGCGGAAAAATGGGCGTTGACTGCGTGGCGCAGGTTGGTGATCCCCTCCATCGGGATCCCGACGAGGTCTCCGATGGTGCGCCCGCCGTCGGCGCCCAGCAGATACGAACACCGCACCCGGTACTGCTCGTCGGTGGAGCGGTCCAGGATCGTCGCCGTTACACCCTCAGCGTCCTGGTCGAGATCGATCAACTCGTGAAAGAACCGAACGGTTGCTCGCGGGTGTGATTCGGCGAAGCTCTTCAGGATGGGTTCCAGGCGTATCAAGGGCAGGTTCGCCGATGGGCACGGGCTGGCGGCGATATAGTCGGGGTCGGTGTAGCCGCCACCCCAACCTTCGACACAGGCCAGTCGCTGACCGTGCCGCTGCGCGGGGCCGTCACCGGCCAGACCTGAGTACCACGCGACAGTCTGCATGTTCTCCAGCGGTGTGCTGTGCGCCAGGATGTCGGGGGCCACTCCGATGTCGGTGAAGATCTCCATGCTGCGCTGATTGAGTACGTGCGCCTTGGGCAGCCGCGAGGTCTCGGCGTATCGCGACACCAGTAGTGTTTCAACGCCCAACTGCGACAGCAGCATTGACGCGGTAAGACCCGCGCCGCCGCCTCCGACGATCAGCACGGGGACGGCGATGTCGTTGGTCGCCATGTCGTTTCTCCTTAACACGGTCGTGCAGCGGGACTCCCGCCGGGGCTGTTAGAGCTGGCGGGCAAACCCGCGTACGTCGCGGACGGTGGCGGCGTAGACATCGGGCATGGCGGCACGAAAGAACACGTCACCGGCGTGGACGGTGCCCGCCACGACGCGCCCGACGGCGCTGACCCCGCTGCGCACCAGGCGGCGCTGGTAGCTAAGGCCTTCATCGCGCAACGGATCGAGTTCGTTGACCGAGATCACGTGCGGGGGCAGCCCGACTAGCTCGGCGTCGCCGGCATGATGGGGCCAACACAGCGCATCGGCGCGGTGCGCTGCGAGCGGGTCATACAAGGCGCCCATCACCGCCAGCAGCGCGCAGGAGATCAAATAGCCGTCGTTTTCCTGCTGCGACGGCAAGCCGGCCGGCTTGTCCCACGGGCTGGCGATCATCGGGGCGATCGCGTACACCCCGTCGGGTCGATGTCTCCACTGTTCGCGGCTGGCCTTCAAAGCCACAGCCAGCGCCAGGTTTCCACCGCCGGATTCCCCGGACACCAGGACCGTGTCCACACCCAGTTCGGCGCGGTGCTCCAACGCCCACACGGTGGCCGCGGCGCAGTCATTGAGGCCAGCCGGGTACGGGTGGTCGCCGAGTCGACCTGCGGCGTTGCGGAATTCCACCCCGATGACCACAGCCCCCTGGGCGGCCAGTTCGTCGCGCCAGCGTTCATAGCAGGAGTCCGCGGCGCTGAGGATGACCCCGCCACCGCCGTGGAAATGCACCACGCAGGGCAACGTGGCGTCGCCGGGCCGGCCGGCGGGACGATGGATACGCAACGAAAGGTCGTTGCCGTCCGGGCCTGCCACGGTGACGGTTTGTCGCGAGACCTCCTCGACGGGGGCCAGCCCCGACAGCAGCGCATCGAATAGCCCCCCGAAGTTGGCTTCGGTTTGGGCGGCATAGTCCAGTAAGGCCTCGCGCGGCGAGGCCGCCGAGACTGGTAAGGGCGGTGATTGGCGGTCCAGACCGAACGGCGCGAGCGCGGCAACCATCCGCGGATCAGCGCGTGGATCATCGCGCAGATCCCCTGGCGGGGAACCCAATTGAGCCGCGCCGCTGTGCACGGCGAGCGAAGCGGCAGTGGTGAGAATTTCAGACATTCAGATCACCACCGTTGTGGGCAGGTGCGGCCGCGTGGGCGCTGAATCCGAATTTCAGGTCGCGCGCCATCCCGTCGGAGCGCCAGGACTGCAGCAGGCCGCCGTACTCGATGGGGCCCCCGCCATAGGCGGTGGCGAACACCCCGGGCTGGACATTGGCGTCGGCGTTTTCATTGTTGAACGCCCCCGGGGTGCAGTTGCGGCTTGCTTCGGGATTGAAGGTGGACTTCTCGGTGATCACCTCACCCCAACGTTTCTGCGCACCGGGTCGGACTTCCACTGTGCTGGCGCCGCGGCCCAGTGCATGTTCGATCACACGGGTCACGTGAGCGGCCTGGTCGCCGAAGACCAGCGGCTGGTTGATCGACACTGCCGCCTGGTGCAGCCCACCGATGATGAACAGGTTCGGAAACCCGTTCACGCATATTCCGTGCAGCGAACGCACACCCTGGGCGCGATGCTGCGACAGCGTCTGGCCGGTGGGCGAGTAAACTTCGAATCCGCCCGATCGGGTTGCGGCCACGGCGAATTCGAAGCCGGTGGCGTAGATGATGCAATCGACGTCGTATTCGTGGCCGTCGAACACGATTGCGGTCTCGGTGATCCGGTCAAGACCCCTGCCGTCGGTGTGGATAAGCGTGACGTTGGGCCGGTTGAACGTCGGCAGGTAATCGTCGTTAAAACCGGGTCGTTTGCAAAACCGGCCATAGTACGGCTTGAGCGCCGCGGCGGTGACCGGGTCATCGACGAGTTCATCCACGCGTGCGCGGATGCGCTCCATCTGAGCGAAATCCATCGTTTCCAGCAGCGCCGCAGCCGCTTCGGGCGAACCGGCGGCGCGGGCCTGGGCGCCCCCACCCCAGATCGTGGTCCACTGATCGCCGACCAGATCCACGTCCTGGGGCATGCCAGCAAGGATGGCGTCGAAGTTCTCCATCCGGCGCCGCTGCCACCCGCGGTCCTGGCGCGCCGCCCAGCCCGCTTCGAGGGGGGCGTTGTCGCGGCTGTCAACGAGCGAAGGGGTGCGCTGAACGACGTACAGGTGTGCGGCGTCTCGGGCCACCACCGGCACGATCTGAATCCCGCTGGACCCAGTTCCGACCACCGCGACGCGTTTGTCGCGCAGCCGGTCAAGCCCGCCGCGCGGGCTGCCGCCGGTGTAGTCGTAATCCCATCTGCTGCTGTGGAACTGCTTGCCCTTAAAATCGCGAATCCCCGGGATTCCCGGCAGCTTAGGCCGGTGCAGCGGGCCGCTGCCCAGCACGACGAACTTGGCCTGGATCTGGTCGCCGCGGTCGGTGGCCACAGCCCATCGCGAGTCGCGGCCCGACCAGCGGATCTCACTGACTTGCGTTTGTAGATAGGCGTTTTCGTAGAGGGCGTACTTTTCGGCGATGTGCCGCAGGTGTTCTGCGATTTCCGCGCCCGGCGCGTACCTGGCCGACGGCGTGTAGTCAAACTCTTCCAGCAGCGGCAGGTAAATCAAGGATTCGCAGTCGCACGCGATTCCTGGATAGCGGTTCCAGTACCAGGTGCCGCCGAAGTCGGCCCCTTTTTCGATGAGCCGGAAGCTGCTGATCCCGGCGCGTCGCAGTTCCACCGACGTCAGGATCCCGGTGATGCCGCCGCCGACGATGAGCACGTCGACCAACTCCACCGATGCATTGCGGGTGATGGTGTCGGTGGCGTTGGGGTCGCGGGCGAAATCTGCAAACTGGCCTTCGATGGCGATATATTGCGCGTTGCCTTTGGGATTGAGCCTTTTGTCGCGCTCCAGTTGATACCTCGTGGCGAGCCGGCGATTGCGGTCACCCTCGACAGCGCTTTCAAAGGTATCGATGCTGCTGGACAAGTCCCCTCCTGACTGACTGACTGGGTGTGGCTCACCTGCGGGTGAACGTTGTGAAACTCAAGATAAGCGGCTAAAGGCCGGGCAGGACAGCCAGTTTGCGCAACGGGTGATCCGCTACTGGCCGTTTTTCATCATCGCCGCTGCACCGACGAATACGGCGGAATCGAATATGGATTTGATACGGAGACGCCTTGGCCAGGCAGAAGCGCTCCCCGCGGCTTCCCGAGAGGGCCTCGCACGCCGGCCCATCCGGGCCCGGTGGTCGATGTGTCCTATCGCACGGTCAGATTGATCGAGGAGTGGCTTGGGTGCCTATCCGACGACGTGAAAATTGGGGTAGCGCGTTACGAACAACTGGGGTAGCGCGTTACTCTGTCGAGCTCGTGTGACCGATTTAAGAATTGATTCGTTCGGGCCTGCTGGTCGGCCAAGATTCTTCGTCACTCGCCGAACGAAGCGTGGCGAAAAGGTACTCGATGGGGAGAACGAATGTCGAAGCCGAATGCCATCTCTGCTGATTGCCCCGTAGTGCATTACACATATCACGCGCCTTCCGCGGCCGCACTGACCTTCTTCACTGCCATGGACGGCCACCAGGACAGCGGCCGACCGGCGGTTCGCTCCGACGAGTCGCCGGGCTACTTGATCTTCACCGACCGGGACGCCATCCTGGACGGATTTCAGCAGCCCGATCTGTGGTCGAGTTCCGCCCTCGACCCTACTGAGCCCGACCCGCCGTACGCGATGATCCCGATCCAGCTGGATCCGCCCGAGCACGCCAAGTGGCGCCACGTGCTCGGGTCCTACTTCTCGCCGGGGCGGGTCCGGTCGATGCTGGACGGTCAGCATCGAATGGCCGCCGAGCTGGTCGAGGCCCAGAGGCACGATGGACAGTGCGACTTCGTGCGGGACTTCGCCAGAGTTTTCCCGTCCCGGGTCTTCCTGGAGATCATGGGCATGCCCGAGGACAAGCTCGGGGAGTTCATGCAGTGGGAGGACGGGGTCCTGCATCAGGACATCGAGAGCGATCCTGACCACTCCCACCGCAATGCTGCGATGGGCGAGATCATCACCTACTTCATGGGCTTGATCACCGAACGTCGGGCCAATCCTGACCCGGAAGCCTCCGACGTGGTGTCCGAGGCGATCGGTTGGCAGATCGACGGTGAGCCCGCCAACGACGCCGACATCTTGAACTGCCTGCTGCTGTTGTTCGTGGCGGGCCTCGACACCGTCGCCAGCCAGTCCTCATACATGTGGTTGCATCTGGCGACTCACCCTCAGCATCGGCGGCGCATTGTCTCCGACCCCGCGGTCATTCCCCAGGCGGTGGAGGAACTGATGCGTGCGTACCCAATCGTTCAAATTGCCCGGAAGGCGACCCGCGACGCCCAGTTTCATGGCTGCCCGGTCAAGAAGGGCGACATGGCGCTGTTTGCACTGACGGCAGCGGGGCGCGACGAACACGCGTATCCGCACGCCCGGACGGTTGACCTCGACCGCGGGGTCATCCGGCACCTCTCCTTGGGGGCCGGACCGCACCGATGCCTCGGTTCACATCTGGCGCGCCAGGAATTGGC
This sequence comes from Mycobacterium sp., assembly GCA_035569455.1. Lineage (GTDB taxonomy): Bacteria > Actinomycetota > Actinomycetes > Mycobacteriales > Mycobacteriaceae > Mycobacterium. Next base: position 6,699 of record DATMMZ010000131.1, read on the forward strand.
GGTGCTTCTCGCAGAATGGCACCGGCTCATCCCGGACTACGAGTTGGTTGAGGTTCCGAACGAGCATGCCGGTGGCATATGGGGGCTGGACTCCCTGCCGTTGCGGTGGAAGGTGTAGCGCTGCATTCGCGCCCGTTCGCGGGGGTTCAGACCGTTGAACCACCGCGATGGCCCCCAGCTGTGTGACCCGCCGTCTCGGGGAGACGATCAGGGGCCGCCGCCGGGCGGGAGATGCCAGCACCGAGTTCAGGCTTGGTGTCCTTGGACCGAATGCTGGCCATGTTCTGCGACCGGCCCTTGTGTGCCAGGTGATCAGGCGCAAACAACTCCGTTCGGGTGAAGTGCACTCCCGGCTTGCTCTGAAGTGTCCTCGGTGGCAGGTTGACGGGTCACGGCCCCACAGTCGTGACGTTGGGGTTGACGAAGTTGGATAGGGTAACCGACGCTGACGAGCGCGCTTGTCAAAGGTTGGCGAATGCCATCATGCGACAGCGTGATTGGAGCACCGCATGCGTCGCAGATTTTCGCTTTCGCGCAGCGTGGAGGTTCCGCATAGCCTGCGGGGGGCGCAGGTTGCCTTGCATTCGCCACGCCGGCTGCTGATCAGCACGCCGGCCGCCGACAGGCGCGGCCCGTCAGCCGATCCTGGCCCGGATCGCCGCCGTCCACGCGCGGTGCCGCTCCACCGCGGCGTGCGGATCGCAGACGTCACCGACCCGACGCCTCAGCGGGCCGATTCCCTCGACCAGCTCATCAAAGTCGGCCTGCGCCATCTCGGCCACGTGCTCGTCGCGGATCTCGGTCAGCCGGTCGTCGGCGCCGAGCACCCACGCCTTGTCGGCATCGGGCCCGTCGTAGTCGAACCGGTCAGCGTCCTGGCCGGCGTGGGCCAACGCGCGGGCCAGCCGCTTACTGGAAACCACAACATCGCAACCAGATTTCAAGAATTCCTCGCACGGGTACACGTGGCCCTGGATACGCCAACGCTCCATGTCATGGTCATGCCGGGCAATCAGCGCGTCACGCAACGGCGTCGCGCCAGCGCGACTTCCGGTCGGGGTTCCTGGCTTCGGCATCAGGCACAGGCTCCTCTCCACCGTTTGTTGGCACCGGCGCGCTGGGGGTTCGGCCGGTTGATTTTGATCAAGTCGGCGTCGGCCGCGGAGTCGAAGTCGATCTTGATCCGGGCGAGCGTCTGGCTGATCAGCATGTTGTATTGCCGGATCTCGGCCAGCATACCGTTGGGGCCAACTGGCCCATCGAGCCCGTTACCCATAGCGGCTGCGCGGTCATCGCCGCCTCAATCACAGCCAACTGGTCGGTGAGCTTGCACGCGGTGAGCAAAAACTGCTCCTCATTCGCGGTGCCTGGCTCCCGGATGGGCCGCCCGCCCAGCACAAACCTCCAGGGCAGGGCTGCGGGAATCCTGCTGATCGTCGGCGCGGATCTCCAACCAGTCGCCGCGCCCCAGCACGACGAGCTGGCCATCGCGAACGGGTCTCCCGTGGCTTCCCACACGCCCGCCACCGGTGAGCACGTAGACGAGCGCGTTGAAGGACGGCTCCCAGGGCAGCTGCAACAGCGCACCGGGCGAAACGGTCGCGTGCACCCCGTTACGAGCGGCGATCCAGGATCTGCTCGACGGCTTGGATAAGCGGGGCACCGTCGGAGTGCCCGGTTGCGCTGCGCCAGGCGACATACCCGTCGGGACGCACGAGGACCGCCCCGTCGTGGCCGATCTCGTAGTGATCAAAGAACGTGTTGTTGTGATCGGCCAGGCCCGGATCGCCGATCGCATAGCTGGCGATGGGCACCCCAAGCTGTCGAACAGCATCAGAGGCTGCCTTTCGCCAGATCTCCCCACCCGGACCCGTAAGCACAGTGAAGCCGGCGCCGAATAGGTCGACCGTCGAGACCGGTTCACATTCATTGCCCAGCCATATATGCGGCGCCCGGCAGCCCGGCGTCGCACAGGGCGCGTAGTCGCAGTAGCTGTCGTCGACGTCGGGAGGCTTTGTGCCGTCGTCGATTACGGCGGCCGAGCGATACACGGTGCCGAACTCGACGCCAAGGTGGTTGCCGTAGCGTCGGGTCTCGCGCAGGATCTCCTCGGCACTGAGGTCACTGCCCGCCGGATAGTAGGCAGCCGCGGCAAGACGCGCGACATTGCGGTGATTCTCCAAAGACTGTGTGATCGTTGTGATCGCGGGTTCTCGACGCTCGTCCTCATACGTCTTGAGCAACGACCAACCGGCCAGACCGCGGACGCACAAGGCCAGCTTCCACATGGCGTTGTGCATGCCTTGCAGTCCGGTATTCACTCCCAGTCCCCCGGTGGGCGGGAACTGGTGCGCGGCATCGCCACATAACACCACGCGGCCCTGGACGAGACGATCGGCGACCGTGGCGTTCATCTGCCACAGTCCAACACCTTTCACCTCGACGTCGAGGCCGGCCACGCCGACCGCGCCGCGTACCCACCGCCGCACCCGCTCGGCGTCCCAGAGCTCGCGAACGCACTCTTCAGGCTGCACCGCAATCTGGCACAGCCAGCGGCCGTGCGCGTCCAGCGGTTGCAACACACCGGCGGCGTCCGGGTTGGCGACGAAGAACAACACGCCCCGGCGTTCCCCGACATGGCGTTCGATATCGCAGCGGAAGTAACAGTTGACGAAATGATGCAGGGCCTGCTCGCCCTTCAAGGCGATGCCAAGTTGACTACGCACCGTGCTGTCGACACCGTCCGCGGCAACCAGCGCTTCGCCGGCGAGCGTGTAGGTCTCCCCCGTCGCATTGACTCGGACCGCCACGGCCGCCTCGGTGTCTTGGTCGCTCCACCCGGACACCACCTCGGTGACCTGGTGACCGAACCGAAGATCGACGATTCCCGTCGCATCCGCCGCGTCACGCAGGATGGCTTCGATCAGATCCTGCGACGACATCACCGGCAGTGCCGCACTGATCTTCGGCCCGGGCCCTTCGAAACCTCGCGTCTCGATCCGACCCAGCTCCTGGCCGACAACCGTGTGGAAAAACCTGATCGGGCTCTTCCAGCCCGGCGGGGTATCGATGCCGCGGAGGCGTTGATACACCGCCCTCCCCCACCCTCGGGCGATCTCCATTGTCCGCGTGTTGAAGTTGCGGGTCTTGGGATGCCATGACGTCGAATCATGTTGCTCTACAACAATACTGGGAACATTGAACCTGGCGAGCTCAAGGGCAGCGGCCAGTCCAACTGGGCCACCCCCGACGATGATCACCGGTTTGTGCGACATGGTTCAGTTCACCTCTCTGTCCGAATTAATCAACGTTTTAGGTGTTGACGGGCGTGGTGGTGCCGGCACCGCTGTGGCGAGTGATGACCAGGTCGTGGTGGTGCGATGGCCTCCGACACGGGCCACTTCGCCGGGCGCGCCGCCCGCAACCTAAATCGAAGCCGAAAGGCTCGACGCCGCTGCCTAGCTGGCGTCCAGCGAGTTTTTCAAAGCGGTGCAAATCGCGATCGACTTGAAAACGTAGTTCCTAGGAAGATCGGAAGCGCAGCGCCACGCCGTTCATGCAGTAGCGCAGGCCGGTCGGTTCGGGGCCATCGTTGAAGACGTGCCCGAGGTGCCCGCCGCAACGGCGGCAGAGCACCTCGGTGCGTGTCATGCCCAGGGTGTTGTCTTGCCGCTCGAGTACCGCGTTGTCCAGGGCTTTCCAGAAGCTCGGCCAGCCGGTGCCGCTGTCGAACTTGGTGGTTGACGAGAACAGGTCCAGTGCACAGCCCGCACATCCGAAGATGCCGGGCCGGTGCTCATCGTTGAGCGGGCTGCTGAAGGGCGTCTCGGTGGACGCCGTACGAAGCACGGCGTACTGCTGTGGTGTGAGAAGTTGCCGCCATTCCGCGTCGGTGTGACTAACCTCGAATGTGTCGGTCGAAGTGCTCGGCGCAGCGGCCGCGATGGAGGCACTCAGTGAGCCACACCCGACGAGTACGCCGAGACCCGCGGTGCCGAGCAGCATGCGCCGTCGGGTCAGAGGCGGCCACGGCCGCGGTGGTGTCAGGGCAGTCATCTTTCCAAGCATAGGGCCGACTTCGGGCGACAACGTGATCCTGGTGGTTGGGGCGACCATCCGCGCGGTGGGTCGACCGGCCTACGCCGGATTTGATAGCGCGTGCGATATCAGATGTGAGAAGGCACGCATGGTCAGTCTCGCGCCATCGCCTCCAGTCGGCGGATGCGGTCCTCGATCGGCGGGTGCGTCGAGAACATCGACCCGATGCGCTCGCCCGCACGGAATGGGTTGGCGACCATCAAGCAGTGCTTCCGGTCGCTGATTACACACCTGCCACTAGTGTGAAAGCATGCTTCGCGGCGTTATAGGCGGGCTCCAAAGATGGCAGTATCGCGGGGGCCGTCCACGGTGGTCGGCGCGCATCACAAACCGGTTGGGCTCCATCATGTTTGCGGCGGGCATCGGGCCCAATCAAGCTGCCACACTTGAAGTACGTGGCCACAAGTCGGGGCGGACGATCTCATTCCCGGTAGTCGTCGCCGATTATGAGGGTGAGCGCTATCTGGTGGCCATGCTCGGCCAGCAGACGAACTGGGTGCGTAACCTGCGCGCCGGCGACGGCCGTGCGGTGTTGCAGCACGGGCAGCGCGAAGACGTGTCTCTGGTGGAGGACCTGTCCGATAAGCGAGCCGCAATCTTGCGCCGGTACCTCGACCTGGCGGCCGGAGCACGTCCGTTCTTCGCGATCGAGCGCAGTGCGCCGCTCAGCGAATTCGAGCGCATCGTCGACCAGTATCCCGTCTTTCGCGTTGCCTGATGGCCCAGCGTCGAGGGCACTGCCATAGTTCGCCGCACTCTTCGACCAGATGACGCGTTCAGGATCCCGCCGCGCGTGACATCGGGATTCAGCAAACTGAGGAGGCGCGACTCGCCATCAATTAAGAGCGGGTGGCTGGATCATCGGTGACATGTTCCCTACGATCCGCGCAGAGCCAACTAGTGCCCTACTAGTTTGGCACGAAAGCAATAGGCCAACAGAATGTTTCACTTCACGTCTGGGATGCGCCTCAGGCAGGCAATACTCGTGAAATGGCCGAATTGTCCGATTTTGTCCAACAGGGCATCCAGTCCGAAGGCTTTTATCCCCAAGGGCTCGAGTCCCGCGGTCAACTAGGGAAGGCGTGTAACAGCGGGGCGGGCTCAAAGCTCAGAGTTTCGGCGCCCGTGGGTCGGTCAGCGCGCGACGATTGGGCGTATTTGATTGTCCGATCCGGGAAATGTTGAGAGTAATCCGGGAAGACGTGAGAGCTGTCTGATTTGGGCGCTTTTCCACGAAGACATCTGGCGGCCAGCCTGTGAGCGGGTGTTCTCATCGGTCGAAAGTCACTGTTGCCCGGTTAGCGGCCGAATGTGACGAACTTCAACCGGCAAAAGTGACGTACGTCATAGCCTAATCGGCGTCAATTAGGTCATCCTAACCGTTCGTTTGTATATCTAATGGCTGGGAGCGCGATGGCCAACCTTGACTTTGCCTATGACCTGACCCTCGACGAGGCGCGTCGACGCAGCGCGGTGCTCGAAGCGATAGGTGACGACTGGGACCCCATCGCCGTGCTCGCCGAGGAACAGAAGGCCTACGACATGCTGTACTCGGATCTGGACGAGGAGCAGCAGCGGGTCTACGACGAGCTGGTCCGCGCCGGCGTCCTGCCCGAACGGACGGCTGATCGTGTTACCGATTGATCCGACCGCCGACCGCAGCCGCCGTGCATGGCTGCCCTGCCCGTGCTGCGATCACGGCGCCAAATGTGGTGATTGCCGGGACCGCCGAAACTGCGATACGCACTGGCAGTACCTGCTGAGCAACAAGGGGACGCTGGTGCACCTGCAGTGCTCGGATTGCGGTTATCTCTGGTCGACCGACACGCATCGTCGCACGCGCCGGCGCGCCGCCTGAGCCGCTGGGTCGGGCTCGGCGTCGGCGGTGCGGTCCCGGTCGAGAATGAGTGAAAGCGCGCGGGCGCCGCGCCGCAAGACGTGGTCGAGCCGCTGCTCCACCTCCGCCTCGGTGTAAGGGGGTATCGGATTGAGTCCTCCCGCTGCCGGAGTTGACGTGCTGCCGAATAGGCCTGTGCGGAGAGCTAATACGACGGAAACGAATATGCAGCGTTGCATATTGCATCAGATGAATCGACACGCTCCTCTGTCAGTGCGGACGGTGACCGATCTCCTCTGGTGCGAAAACTGGCCTGGAGCTGCGGATTTCGGGTGTTGGAACGTGGATAGGGCTCTCTATATATGTCACCGACGTGGGTAGCGGGCTATCGGCGACCGGTTTCTAGTCACGTGGGCAACCAGACCCAAGACCGTGCGGGGAGAACGTAAACCGCCCAGCGCGCAATTACCGACGCTCAAGCACTATTCCACGCTATGTTCCGACCGGACCCCATCCAGAGTTCCGTCCCCGGCGGCACCACCCGCCGCCAGGCCGGAATCGAGCATCATCTCCGCACTGCGCACCCAGCTTACTGCCAACTCTTTTTCAGGCCTAGTAGCTAGACTACCTAAGTGATACATCGCGCTGTGAATCCCAGGCCAGGCGAACATCCCGAGGACCTCGACGCTAGCCTTCTCAAGATCGCCGGCGTGTGCGTGCTGGCCGCCGTGATGGCGGCGCTGGACACCACGGTGGTCAGCGTCGCGCAGCGCACCTTCA
>DATMMZ010000132.1:0-9500 GCA_035569455.1 Mycobacterium sp.
TTGCACCCTGTGCATGACTCCGAGCGCGAAGTCGCGTAGCCCGAAGAGCACACCCACCGCCACAACGGCGCTGATCGTCAGGCCGCCCAGCCAGAACGCGACCAGATGAGGCACGGGCCGATGCCGCGAATACAAGAGAACACTGATCCCAAGCCGCACAGGATCCACTGTCGCCACAAGAGCTAACACCAGCACCGTGCACCACATGGCGGGGACGCTACCCGGTAATTAGCAAATTAGTCCAGTGATTATCGACATATTAGATTTGAACCCCGGAAGCACGCGGGAAAAGGCGAAAAGGCTCCGGTGTGAGAGCCTTTTCTGAGCCATGAATAAGGCCCGCCGGAAGAGATATGCCATGATACTGACGATGCGTAAACGGTCGCTGACCTGGAATTATGTTCCGGATCACGGGCTCCGGGTGCAGCAACAAAAGGATTTATTAGGGTTCTGTAGTATTTATTAAGATTCCATGAGGAACGTGAGATAAATAAATTCGGCCGGCGCCTTTTCCGCGACGCCTACGGGGGCTTTGGCTTCGATCGACGAGCCCGCCCGCTGCGTGCGTTCACGCCAGAAGCTGACGCCACCGCGACGGCACCTGCTCGACGGCGAATGCGTGAACGACCCCGACCACGCCTGGATCGCCATGTACCAATCATGGAACGGCGGTGCCAACGACGGCTGGCTGCCCGCGAAGGTCTCGAACACTCCATTACAGGGCAACGTCCCGGTGCCAATGGGTTATTACACGCGAAAGGACCTGCCGATCCATTACCTGCTGGCCGACACCTTCACAATTTGCGACCAGTACCACTGTTCCCCGTTGGGCGGGACCACGCCCAACCGGCTGTACTGGATGAGCGCCTGGATCGACCCCGATGGCACCCACGGTGGGCCGGTGCGGGTGGAGCCCAACATCCAACCGCTGCAGCACTACAGCTGGCGCATCATGCCGGAGAACCTCGATGACGCCGGCGTCAGCTGGACGGTCTACCAGGACAAGGTGCTCGGGGCCCTCAACAACACGGTCATGGGCTACAACGGGCTGGTAAACGACTTCAAGCAGGCCGGGGATCCGAGTTCGAGCGAAGCAGGTTGACGGCCGCGACCCTCGTCGATCCGCCCCGTGTGGCAGGCAGGAGCTGCCACGGCAAGAGAAATCTGGAATTCGGCGATATTGTTCCCTCGATTGCCTTACGATGCGGATGCTCGGTGGTGAATGGTTGCCGCTGAGTTCGCACCCTTATTGGGATCGGGAGTGGAAGGGGATAGCGTGCTTCTGCCTCTTGGTTCGCCCTTGCCAGACGATGCTGTGTCTGCGCTTCGGGGTGAGTCGGGCATGCTCGGCGGGTTAACGGTACCGCTCAGCTGGGGCACCGCGGTTCCACCGGATGACTACGATCCATGGGCGCCGGAGCCTGAAGAGGGCACCGATGCCGATGTCAGGGCGGTCGAGGACGCCAATCCCGAGACGGCCGCCGCAGACAACGAGTGGGATGAGTGGGGAGAGTGGGGCGAGTGGGAAGCCGAGGCTGAACCTCGTTTCGACGTGCCGCGCAGCAGCAGCGTCATACCGCATTCCCCGGCGGCCGGTTAACAGAGAGGGGTAAAGACAACCACCTTAATCGGTGGCCATGGCGTCCCGCAGTCGGCAATTCCGACGGCAAACCCATACGACAAGTCACAGGTAACAAAGACACGTAATAAGGAGATAGGAAACATGCCAACACGTTTTATGACCGACCCGCACTCAATGCGGGCCATGGCGGGCCGCTTTGAAATGCACGCCCAGACCGTGTCCGACGAGGCTCGCAAGATGTGGGCGTCCTCGCAGAACATTGCCGGCGCGAGCTGGAGCGGCACTGCTCAGATGACCTCCTATGACACCATGGGTCAGATGAATCAGGCCTTCAACAACATCGTGAACATGCTGCACGGGGTGCGTGACGGACTCATCCGTGACGCCAACAACTACGAGCAGCAAGAGCAGGCCTCGCAGCAGATCCTCAGCAGCTAGTCTTCGAAAACTACTGCTGCCCAAACACTGTCAAACTTTAGGAGGATGTAAGCAATGACCATTAACTACCAGTTCGGCGATGTCGACGCCCACGGCGCCCTCATCCGCGCGCAGGCCGCATCATTGGAGGCCGAGCACCAGGCCATCGTTCGCGATGTGCTTGCTGCCGGTGACTTCTGGGGCGGCGCCGGCTCGGTGGCTTGCCAGGAGTTCATCACCCAGTTGGGTCGCAACTTCCAGGTGATCTACGAGCAGGCCAACCAGCACGGCCAGAAGGTGCAATCGGCCGGTAGCAACATGGCCAGCACCGACAGCGCCGTCGGGTCCAGCTGGGCCTAAGGATCGGTTCGCGGCGGCGCACCGGTAGCCGGTGCGTCCGCCCCAACCGCAGGTCGGGTACGCCCGCCCACGGGTACGTATACCTGTGGGCGGGCGTTCTTTTTTGCACTTGCCTTGCGGCTAGCCGACCCCGATTGACGTGTTGGCGGCTCAGAACCGCCCGCCGCCACCCATGAAGCCGCCGTCGGATGAGCTCGAGCTGCCGCCGAACGAGGTGGGGATCCAGCCACCCAACCCGCCGCCCCGCATGCCTCCGCTGAGCAGGTCGCTGATGATGATCCCCCCTATCAGCGCGCCGGTTTCGTTGCCTCCACGACGGCTGTATGCGCGCTGGGCCGATTGCACGTCGGCATTCGCCAGCGACTGCGCGTAAGCGGCCCACGCCGACGCCCCGTTGGCGTAGGCAATCGCCTCGGCCAGATTGGTCGTCCGCTTGTCTTGTGCGACTTGGACTTGTCGTTTCGCTTCGGACAGCCGGGTCCGCGCCTCCGGACCAATGCTGCCGCGACGGGTGTCGATGTACTCAGAGACTGCCCGCACCCGCGACTGGGCGGTGAACATCGCTTGCTCGTACGAACGGCCGAGCTGTTCGGCTGTCGCCTGTTCTTCGGCCAGGGTGGCCAGGAGCCGGTTCAAATCCGCGCCGGCCTTGGTCAGCGCCGCAAACGCGCCCAGCGGATCGGCGGAGCCACCGGCGCGGGCGCTGTCTAGTGCTGTGGCTGCCGCGTCGCGGGCCTCGCTCAGCTCCCCAACGTGCCGAGATTTGGTTTTCGGCGTCTGCTTCAATTGCTCGCTAGCGCGCTTGATGCTGGCCTGGGTGTCGGACATGGCCGAGGGCAGCGAGGCGATGGCGTGCCGGATGTCGCTGGCCGCGCTGTCCACCGCGTCAAGCATCGAACGCGCTTGTCCGAGCGCCGACTCGGCCACATGGAAAGCATCGACCAAATCGGTCTGCTTCCCGCTCTCCGCATGGGTGGCCACATCACGGGCCGAGCCGATGTTGCGGTCGGCAAACGCCAGCCGCTCCCTGGCGCTGGTGACGTTGCCGGCGACCGAAGTCAGTGCCGCTTCGTCGAATTCGTTGTGCAGTTCGGCCATCCGCTGGGCGGCCGGGTCGATGCGGCTCGTGAGTTCGACGTACTGCTGGGTGAGCCCGTCGAGCCGCGAAGGGGCGTTGATCACCAAATCCCGCAGTTGCTCGAACGCCTCGGTCTGCGACTCCAATTCGCGGTCGGCACGTGCCGCCGACATGATCACCCGGGTGAGCAGCTCGCGGCGTTGCGCCGGGGTCTCGGGCGTGGCGTCTTCTAGTTGTTGGCGGACGGTAAACGCCTGGGTTAGAGCGGCTTTGGCGTTGTTCACCGCAGCCGTGAACGGTTCGGTCCGCTCCTTCCCGAATTCGTCGGCCGCCAGCGCGAGTTCGTTGGTGCTGGTGCGCACCGCGTTGTCGACGTCCACCACCATCGCGCGGGACAGATCATCGAGGGCCTGCAGCGGCACGGCCGCCAGCGCATTGACGTCGGTGGGGTCGACGCGTCGTGCCGCGGCCAGCGCGGCGGCGCGCCGTCGCCTGGCGCGGCGGCGCATGAAAAACAGCAGGACCACCACCGCGATGACGATGCCGGCGAGGATCAGCGCCACCAGCAGCCAATTGACCGTTAATGTGTTGGGCGAATTGTTGGACGACGTCTCCAGTCCGTTGGCCGCGGCAACTGCAGCACCACTCCAGTCGCCGGCGCGCAGCGCGGGTTCGATTTGATTGCGCCGCACGTCGTCTACCTGACTTTGACTGACGCCCGGCATACCGGACGGCACCAGAAAGGCATATGCGCGACCGGTCGTGCTTACCGCCAGCAGCGTGTCGTTGTTTCCGAGGTCGCTCATGCGGTAGCTGCGCTGCGCCCAGTTCGCGGCGCTCTGCCCGGAGAAGTTATCGACGTAGACCACCCACAGCCGGATATGGCGGTACGCATAGAGCTTGTCGATTGCCGCCTTGACCGACGCGCGCCCGGAGTCCGACAACGCATTCGTGTTGTCGGTGATGTAGCCCGGCAGCGCCAATGGTGGTTGCGCGGCCGCGGGCGGTGCCAGTAGCCCTCCGGCGAGGCCCACAGTGAGGATCGTCAGGATCACGCTAAGCAGGCGAGCAGTGCGCATACGTCAATGTAGCCCCGGGGCGGTAGAGCCGGACCCCTGCCGGTGCACCCTGGCAGACTGTGCTGCGGTGACTAAGAAGGCGAACACGAATCAGCCAGACCCCTACGACGACTTCGACCGTCAGAGACGGGCACTCGAAGCGCCGAAGACTGCGGGCCTGCCGGGGACCGAAGGCCAGCACCGCACCGACTTCGCCCGGGACCGGGCCCGGGTACTGCACAGCGCCGCGCTGCGACGGCTGGCGGACAAGACGCAGGTCGTTGGTCCCCGCGAGGGTGACACCCCACGCACCCGGCTGACGCATTCGCTGGAAGTGGCCCAGATCGGGCGCGGCATGGCGATCGGGCTGGGCTGCGACCTCGATCTCGTCGAGTTGGCCGGTCTGGCCCACGACATCGGCCACCCGCCTTATGGACACAACGGCGAAAAGGCGCTCAACGAGGTCGCGGCTAACCACGGAGGCTTCGAGAGCAATGCGCAGAATTTCCGAATCCTGACCAGCCTTGAGCCCAAAGTACTTGACGCACAAGGGTATAGCGCTGGGCTGAACCTGACTCGAGCATCCCTGGACGCGGTAACCAAATATCCGTGGACGCGCGCGCACGGGCTTGGAGATGGGAGAAGCAAGTTCGGGTTTTACGACGAGGACGGTGACGCGGCGGCCTGGGTGCGCACACGTGCGCCGACGGATCGGGCGTGCCTGGAAGCGCAGGTGATGGACTGGGCCGACGATGTCGCATACTCGGTGCATGACGTCGAGGACGGCGTCGTCTCCGAACGCATCGATCTGCGTGTGCTGGCTGACGAAGATGACGCGGCCGCGCTGGCCAGGCTGGGGGAGAGCGGATTCTCCCGGGTGAGTGCCGACGACTTGATGGCGGCGGCACGTCGGCTTTCGGGGCTGCCCGTGGTCGCCGCGGTCGGCAAGTACGACGCCACGCTGGCAGCGTCGGTCGCGCTCAAGCGATTGACCAGCGAGCTGGTCGGCCGGTTCGCCTCGGCCGCGATCGCTACCACGCGGGCGGCCGCCGGCCCGGGGCCGTTGGTGCGCTACCAGGCCGACTTGCAGGTGCCCGACCTGGTGCGGGCCGAGGTCGCGGTGCTGAAAATCCTGGCGCTGCAGTTCATCATGTCCGATCCGCGGCATCTGGAGACTCAGGCACGGCAACGCGAACGTATCCATCGGGTGGCGCACTGGCTTTACTCCGGGGCGCCCCGAACGCTCGACCCCGTCTTCGCCGCGGCGTTTACCACCGGCGCCGACGACGGCGCCCGGTTGCGGGTCATCGTCGACCAGATCGCCTCGTACACCGAAGGTCGGCTGGAGCGCACCGATGCCCGTCAGGCGGGTCCTTAGTCAATGCTGGGGTGGGAACTCGGGGTTAGGCTGCCCCACATGACCAAACTCCCCGCCGTTGCCACCCTCTTGATGTCGCTTCCCGTCGTGGCCGTCAGCGCCTGCAGTGCAAATCAAAATCCGAGCAGCCAGCCGGGCACCACCCCTGCGGTCCAGAGCGGTTCACCGGCGTCGTCCGCCGCGACAACCAGCTCGGCGCCCGGTGCCGGATCGCTCACGGCACAACTGAAAACGCCTGACGACAAGCCTGCGGCCACGGCGACCTTCGACTTCACCGGCGGCTACGTCACCGTCACGGTGAAGACGGTTGCCGCAGGCATCCTGGCCCCCGGTTTCCACGGCTTGCATGTGCACGAAATCGGTAAGTGCGAACCCAACTCGGTCGCCCCGAGCGGCGGACCACCCGGAAACTTCTTGTCCGCCGGCGGCCACTACCAGGCGCCCGGACATACCGGGAAGCCCGAAAGCGGCGACCTGACCTCGCTTGAGGTGCGCCAGGACGGCTCCGCATACCTGGTGACCACCACCGATGGCTTCACCAGGGACGATCTGCTGGCTGGAAACAAGACCGCTTTGATGCTGCACGGTGCCGAAGACAGCGGCATGCCAGGCATGGCGATGGAGCGAGTCGCATGCGGGGTCATCGGCCCGGCCAGCTGAACGGGCGGGACCACCCCCGCGCCCCGCGCCTTACACTGAGCCGATGGCCGGCCGGATCCCCGATCGCGATATCGCCGCCATCCGTGAACGGGTCCGCATCGAGGAGGTCGTCGGCGACTATGTCCAGTTGCGACGCGCCGGCGCCGATTCGCTGAAAGGCCTGTGCCCGTTCCACAACGAGAAGTCACCGTCATTTCACGTCCGACCCAACCACGGCCACTTCCACTGCTTCGGCTGTGGCGAAGGCGGCGACGTCTACGCGTTCGTTCAGAAGATCGAACACGTCAGCTTCGTCGAGGCGGTTGAAATGCTCGCCGACCGGATCGGCTACACCATCAGCTACTCCGGCCCGGCCACCAGCGTCCAGCGCGACCGCGGTAGTCGCAGCAGGCTCATCGCGGCCAACGCGGCCGCGGCGGAATTCTATGCGGCGACGTTGGAGTCCGACGAGGCGGCACCGGCTCGCCAGTACCTGACGGAGCGGAATTTCGATGCCGATGCCGCCCGCCATTTCGGCTGCGGATTCGCACCGTCGGGCTGGGACTCACTGACGAAACATCTGCAGCGCAAGGGTTTTGAGTTCAAAGAGCTGGAGGCCGCGGGTCTGTCCCGGCAGGGTCGGCGTGGGCCAATGGACCGTTTTCACCGTCGGTTGCTGTGGCCGATCCGCACATCGGCCGGTGAAGTCATCGGGTTCGGGGCGAGGCGGCTGTTCGACGACGACCCGATGGAAGCCAAGTACATGAACACACCCGAGACGCTGCTGTACAAGAAGTCGTCGGTGATGTTCGGCATCGACTTGGCCAAACGCGATATCGCCAAGGGGCATCAGGCGGTTGTCGTCGAGGGCTACACCGACGTGATGGCGATGCACCTGGCCGGGGTCACCACCGCGGTGGCGTCGTGCGGCACCGCGTTCGGCGACGAGCACCTGGCCATGCTGCGCAGACTGATGATGGACGACAACTGGTATCGGGGCGAATTGATCTTTGTCTTCGATGGCGATGAGGCTGGGCAGGCAGCGGCCCTGAAGGCGTTCGACGGTGACCAACAGGTCGCCGGAAAGTCGTTCGTCGCGGTCGCTGCGGACGGAATGGATCCGTGCGAGCTGCGGCTTAGCTCCGGCGACAACGCATTACGAGATCTGGTGGCGCGCCGCAAACCCATGTTCGAATTCGCCATCCGGAGCGTGATTCCCGACGGAAAAGTTCTCGACGACGATCCCCAGGCAAGAGTCGATGCGCTGCGCCAGTGTGTTCCCCTGGTCGCCCGGATTAGGGACTATGCGCTGCGCGACGAATATGCGCGACGCCTTGCTGGCTGGACGGGGTGGTCGGACGAGGGGCAAGTGCTTGCCCGTGTCCGGGAGGAGGCGAACCGGCGCGGAGCGCCGGCACGTGGCAAAAAACGCGGTGCGAGCGTTGAGCATTCAGCGCCCGTGCCGTCGCCCGGTGCTCCGGCCGCACCCCCCGAATCGCGAGTCGCCCGTCCCGACCCGCGCGATCCAACCCTGTGGCCGCAGCGCGAGGCACTCAAATCGGCGTTGCAGTACCCGGCGCTGGCCGGCCCGGTGTTCGACGCGCTCACCGTCGAAAGCTTCACGCACCCCGGGTACGCCGCCGTGCGCGCGGCCATCGACACGGCGGGCGGGACGTCGACCGGTGTCACCGGAGCGCAGTGGATCGAAGCCGTGCGCCAGCAGACCAGAGCAGAGCTGACCGCCGGCCTGGTCAACGAGCTGGGCGTGGAGGCGATCCAGGTAGACGACGAGAAGCTGCCGCGCTACATCGCCGGGGTGCTGGCTCGTTTGCAAGAGGTGTGGATGGGCCGGCAGATCGCCGAGGTGAAGTCCAAACTGCAGCGCATGTCGCCGATCGAGCAAGGCGACGAGTATCACGCGCTGTTCGGCGACCTGGTCGCCATGGAGGCTTATCGACGCAGCCTGTTAGAGCAGGCCAGCGGCGACGATCTGACCGCCTGAGGCGCTGTTCACCTCAGTTAGCGCTGTTCACCTGCCGCTTGACGTGCTCGACGGGGCGCTCCAAGACGGTCTGGTTGTCGATCTCGGTGAGGGTCACAAACCCCGCATCGGGGGAGATCCGATTCGCGATCTTGCGGCGTCCCCCTTCGATCATCGACTTGGCCACGGGACTGCTGGTAAGAGCGCGATACGTGCCAACGATCTTCTCGTAACGGCGGCGCCCGGCTTTCGCACCCAGCACGTAACCCACTCCAAGAACGACGACATACCCAATCAAAACGGTCCCTCCCGACTAGGTGCGGTCGGTTCCATCCTGCCTCACGCGCACGGATGCGTGCGCGCCCGATCCCCGTAGGTGGGGTCGCCCTCAGACGGATCATGCCTGTCTTTGGTCCCTCTAGTTGGGTGCGGGGAGGCCAGTACGCTAGAGTCGTCCCGCGATCTGCGCCATCGTTCGCGTGGACCGGGCGGTCCCCTGTAGCTCAATTGGCAGAGCGTTCGGCTGTTAACCGAAGGGTTGGAGGTTCGAGTCCTCCCGGGGGAGCAGGTCAGGCGGCCCTGCTTTTCGTCTGCTTCTCCCGCACCAATCCCTTACCCGCGACGCGCACCACTCGGCCCGCGATCAGGATGGTGATCGGGCCGACGAGATCATGGTCGCGGCAGTAATGCGACGTCGCGAGTTTGGCCGGCAGTCCGCGCAACTCGTCGGCCGCGCGCCAGGGTGCCTGTACCGATAGGGCTAGGTAAACCGCGCTGTCATGGCATCGCCTCGGCCCACGCGATATGCCCCTCGAAGCCAAGCGTTCCCGCCATGTCGCGGTAGTGATCCCTGAATTGCGCGTAAGCCGCGGCATCGTCGTGAGCGCGCGCTCCTAGAGCCCTGAGCCGCAACAGCCAGATGTCACGTATCACCAGACCCTCATCGGCTGGCGCCGCCGCTAATCGTTCGATCGCGACCTCTGCTTCGGCCACCTCACCGTCGGACC
>DATMMZ010000133.1:0-6761 GCA_035569455.1 Mycobacterium sp.
TCCCACAATTGCCGCAGTTCCCGGGTGAAACGGGGCAACGCCTGCGGCAAACCTGGCATCGGACCCCACAACTGACACAAGGCGACGTGATCGTAGGCGCCCACCCAGGCCCACAGCTCGATCGGCTCGGTGGCCCCGACATTGAAGACACCGAAGAAGTCCTCCAGGTCCAGGCGAATCTGCTTGCGCGAGCGCCATAGCGGTGAGGCCGGCGGCGGCAACTTGGGCAGTACGTTGGCACGCACCCAGCTACCAGCCAGCTCTGGATCGAATTCCGTGGACACGGCGTAGTACTCGCGGCCATCCTCGGCGACCACCCCAATCGAGATCAGCTCGATGGTGCGGCCGTCCTCGATGAATTCGGTGTCGTAGAAGTACCGCACCCAGAAAGCCTAGGGGCAACCTATCGGCAGATCAGGATGGGCTCGGTTCCTTCGGGCGGTGGCGCCGCATGTACGTCATGGTCGAGCTGGGCGTCGACGGTGCGTTCGTCGGGCAGGCCCGGGGTGCCCGCGATCGCGCGCTGTAGCCACAGCTTGGCCCGCACAACCGGGCGGCGCAGTCTCCGTTCCCGCTGCAGCGCACGTCGCATCTTGTCCGGCTGGGCGGTGTACCGCCACCGGGCCCACGGGGCATGCGGACGTGACAACCGGATCGCGCCGATGACCAGCAGGATGACGATGAACATGCCGAGCAGACCGGTCCACACCTTGCCCTTGAGCACCACAACCACAGCCAGCGGCAACGTCAACGCCATCCCGCTGGCCACCACGACGCGCAGCGGCACCGAATTGGCGTCATGCCAGATCGGCAAGAAAAACATCAGCGGGTGCAGACCCATTATCAAAAGCCCGGCCACCGCCACCGCGGCGAAGACCGCGTCCACCGAAGTGCGGCCGTCTTCTTCCCAGTAAACATCGGACAGATGCAGGATCAACGCGTACTCGTCGAGGACCAATGCCGCCCCGATCCCGAAAAAGGTTGCAGCCAAGGTGAATTCGGGCTCTTGCCCGTTGACGGACAGGGTCACCAACATCAGCCCGGAGAGCATCACCAGGACCACCCCGAACGTCACGTGGTGGATGTGCACTCCCCCGATATGGACATTGCGCGGTTGCCACCAGCGGGTCGGATGACCGGCTTGGACGCGGTGGCGGATAACGCGCACGAACGTCCGTGTCACGAAAAAGGTCAGGATGAAGGCGACCAGACAGCACAGCAACGGCAGCCGGCCGCGGTCGATGATGTCATGCGCGAACCAGTGGGCCACCCCAAACACAAACCAATGGAGCACTCTAGAAACCTACGCCCGTAATTGCAGGCAAGGTTGGAGCCGCGCTGCGACACGTCGCGGCGCGCGCACCGATTACGCTGTTCTGCGACATGAGTAAATGGCGGGCGCCCGGCGTGGGCAGTCGACCCGGGCGGGCGTTGCTCTGGTGCCTGCTCTGGCTGCTGGCCGCCGCGGCGCTGTATTACGTGGGCTGGCGCCTATTCGGGCACCCGCCGTACCGCATCGATATCGACATCTATCAGATGGGCGGTCAGGCCTGGTTGGACGGGCGTCCGCTGTACCGCGGTGACGTGATGTTTCACACACCCATCGGGCTGAATCTGCCGTTTACCTATCCCCCGCTGGCGGCCATCGTGTTCTGCCCGTTCTCCTGGCTGCACATGCCGGCCGCCAGCATCGCGATCACACTGCTGACGTTGGTGCTGCTGATCGTCTGCACGGCGATCGTGCTGACCAGCCTCGACGTCTGGAGCAGCTCAACCATGGTGGGCGGGCCCGCCTGGCTGCGCAGGTTGTGGTTGGCAGTGGTCATCGCGGCCGCAGCGACCATCTGGCTGGAACCGATCACCTCGAACTTCGCCTTCGGCCAGGTCAACGTCGTGTTGCTGACATTGGTGATCGCTGACTGCCTGCCGCGCCGCACACCATGGCCCCGGGGGCTGCTACTTGGCTTGGGGATGGCGCTGAAACTCACTCCGGCGGTGTTCCTGCTCTATTTCCTGCTGCGTCGCGACAACCGCGCGGCGTGGGCGGCGGTGGCGTCTTTCGCGGTCGCGACGGTGCTCGGTTTCGTATTGGCGTGGAGCGACTCGTGGGAGTACTGGACCCATACCGTGCACCACACCGACCGGATCGGTGAGACGGCGTTGAACACCGACCAGAACATCGCGGGTGCGCTTGCCCGGCTGGGGCTCGGTGAGCACGAACGCTTCCCGCTATGGGTGGCCGCGTGCCTGGTCGTGCTGGGGCTGACCATATGGGCGATGCGGCGGGTGCTGCGGGCCGGGGAGCCGGCGCTGGCACTGATTTGCGTCGCCCTGTTCGGCCTGGTGGTTTCGCCGGTGTCGTGGTCACACCACTGGGTCTGGGTACTGCCGGCAGTACTGGTGACGGGGATATTGGCCTGGCGACGGCGCAGCGTCGCGCTGGCCGTGGTCACCATCGCCGGCGTGGCGTTGATGAGGTGGACGCCGATCGATCTGCTTCCGAAGCACCATGAGACGACCGCGAACTGGTGGCGTCAACTCGTCGGGACGTCCTACGTGTGGTGGGCGCTGGCGGTGATCGTCACCGCGGGACTCGCCGTCACCGCCCGCGTCGCGTCGCAGGATTCGGCAGCGAAGGCGCTGACGCCGGTCACGGCCGTCAGCTGATCAGCGCGGGCTAACCGGCGGCGGTCTCGGGGATCCGAGCAGCCTCCTCGGAGGTCGACCCGGCGCCGTCGCTTCGTTCCTTGACGCTGGCCGCGTAGATGTCGACGTACTCCTGGCCGGACAGCCCCATCAGCTCGTAGATCACCTCGTCGGCGACGGCTCGCTCAATGAAGCGATTGCCGGCCAGGCCTTCGAATCGGGAGAAGTCCATCGGCTTGCCGAAACGGACGGTGACCCGTCCGAACCGCAACATCGTGGTGCCGGGCGGGTTGACGACGTTGGTGCCGATCATCGCCACCGGGATCACCGGGACCCCGGTCTGCAGAGCCAGCCGGGCAAGGCCGGTCTTGCCCTTGTACAGCCTGCCGTCAGGCGAACGGGTGCCTTCGGGGTACATGCCCAGCAACTTGCCCCCGCCCAGCACCCGCTCGGCGGTGTCCAGTGCGGCCTGCGCGGCGTCGGCGTTGGAACGGTCGATGGGCACCTGGCCCATGGCGGTGAAAAACCAACGGCTGAGCCAGCCCTTCAACCCAGTGCCGGTGAAATATTCGGACTTCGCGAGGAACGTGATGCGGCGGCGCACCACCAGCGGCAGGAAGAAGCTGTCCATCACCGCCAGGTGGTTACTGGCCAGGATCACCGGCCCCGAACTCGGAACGTGTTCCAGCCCTTCGACTTTCGGCCGACCGAGCAATTGCAGCAACGGGCCCAGGAAGATGTACTTGAGCAGCCAGTACCACATAGCCCTCCCTCTCGCCCGAATCGATGATGGTGTTGGCGCCAACTGTACCGATCCACAGGGGAAGGGACCACCTTCGGCCGCGGGCGGGTCACTCCTCGACGGTGACCGGGATGGGTTGGTAACGGGTCTTCACGGCGGCATCGCCGGCGGTGGCTGGCTCGGTCGTGACGCCGCCGCCGGGCGGGCCGTCCGGTGGCGGTTTGGCTGACCGGTCGATGTCGTCGACGATGGCGCGGATCACCTCGAGCAACGCGATGCTGTGGTCCGCGATGACGGTCAGCAGCGGGTGCTGATCGCCGGTGGCCAGCGCGGCCAGTGCGCACACCGGACACCACACTTGCTGACACTTGCCGGTCCCGACCCCAGCGCCGGCCGTCAACGCAGCTGCGGTCCGCACCGCAGGGTCGATCCCATCCAGGATTGCCTGGGCAAGCTTGCGCAACTCGGGACCAATATCGGGATGAGCCCCACTCACTTAGGCCACACCTCCGGATCTGGTCGAAAGCGAACCGTCAGCTCACTGCCCCGCAAATGAGCATCCAGCACCGCGCACCGCCGTAGTACCGACGCCAACCGAACCCTGCGCCGCAGCCCGCCGGCGCTGATGATCAGGTCGTCGTCGACCCGCCCCAGCGACAGCGCGCCGGGGTCGAGCTGGGGTAACGCTAGCCGCATTCGGTATATCGACCCAAGTCCCGACCCGGATTCCTTGTCAACAATAGGGCGCAAGGGCCCTGGTGGCGGCGCCCCACGCCGACGCCGGGCACCGTCAAGCAGTCCGCTCAGCGCCTTGGGACCAATCGGTTCGCCGGACAGATGCGGGGTCAGCACCAGCGCCACGTCACCGATGGTGGCGTCGAGTTCGTCGAGCACGGCACGCTGTTCGGAGATGCGTTCGGCGTACCAGTAGAACGCCGGGTGGTCGGGCAGGTTGCGGTACTCGTAGGACTCGTCTTCGGCCAGAACCTGATTGACGATCAGCTCCTCGACGCGGACGCCCATCAGTGCCAGTGCACCGAGGGTCCGGACCGCCTCGGCCGCGACCACGCGTTCGGGAGTCAGCACCAGGTGCGCAGTGACCAGCTGGCCGTCGGTCAGCAATGCGCTGAGCGTATCCACGCTGGCGCTGATGCGCTCCAGCAGTTCCACCGCCGCGGCCGACCGGGCGTCGTCGGCGGTGATCGACAGCCGGCGATGACGCGGCCACGCGCGCTCCACGTACAACCCGAAGGTGGCGGGCAAGGTCAACATTCGCAGCGCGTCTGCCGTCGAGGCGCAGTCGACGACGATGCGGTCCCATCGCCCGGAGGCCGCGAGCTCGCCGACCGCGTGCAGACCGAGCACCTCCTGGATACCCGGCAGCGCCGAGAGTTCTTCGGGGGCAATGGTGCTCAACTCGGAGTCGGGGAACCGCCGATCCAGTGCGTTGACCACGTCCTGCCACCGGGACTCGAGTAACGCCAGGGTGTCCAGTGCCAGCGCGTCGAGAAAGCCGCCGCCCGCCTCGGCGTCATCGGCGAGCACCCGAACCGGTTCGTCCTGACCGCTCGGCGGCACCGGGACACCCAGCACGTCGCCCAGCGAGTGCGCCTGGTCGGTGGACACCACCAGCACCCGCTGACCCTCGCTCGCACCACAGACCGCGGTAGCACATGCCAGGGTGGATTTTCCCACCCCGCCCTTCCCGACAAAGAGACTGATCCGGGCCGGGGTGGGCTCAGCAGACTCACTCAGCCTCGACTCGTTTCTTCAGATCCTTCAAAGCGGTGTCGGTCAGCCTGCGCTCGGCCTTGCGCTTGAGCAACCCGAGCATCGGGATGGCAAGATCCACCGAGAGCTCGTAGGTGACGTCGGTGCCAGAACCCTTGGGCGCCAAGCGATATGAGCCTTCGAGCGAACGCAACAGCGAGCTGGAAACCAGGGTCCAGCTCAGCGAGTGGCGGTCGGCCGGCCACTGGTAGGACATGACCAGGGTGTCTTTGATGACGCCGGCGTCCATCACGAATCGCACGACTTTCGGGTAGCCGTCGGCGCCTCTTTCCTGCACCTCGGCTTCCTTGTACTCCGAGATCCACTGCGGGTAGGAATCGATGTCGGCGATCACCTCCAGCACCGTGCCGGGGTCAGCTTCGATGTGAATCGTTTGCGTCGTCTTCTCCGCCACCTGGCTGCTGCCCTCTCTCCCGCCATCGGGTCGACCGGCGATGTGCGCTCGTACCCGGCCTCAGGGCCGAAACGGTACTCTCCGTGCGAAACCTTGACCCGGCTAAACTACCGGAGAAACACCGACCGGACGTGACCGTTCCAGTGTCGTCTTGACCTCAAAGGCCATTTTCTTACCCGCCACCCGCCGGCGGTGCGTCATTTTCGCCAAGTTCAGCTTCGCCAGCTGCCAGGCCGCGACGCCGGTCGGTTCGCCGTGCAGGAAGTAATGCAGCACCACTCCGTCCAGTGACGGCTCCAGCCAGATCTCCATGGTGCCGGTCAATGCGCCGGTCACCGTCCAGCGGATGCCCTTTTCGGCACGATCCTCCACGACCTGCAGCCGCAGATCAGGCCACCACCGACGCCAGTTCGACCGATCCGCCACCGCGGCGCCGACCTGTGCACCGTCGGCGGCCACGAACGTCTGGTCGGCGACCTGAATGCTGTACATCGCCCCAGCTTCACACACCACCCTGAGGTGCCCATCAACGACCTCACGGCACGCGCACCACCCCGGCAACCCCGGCACGCCCATACGACCGTCGCAATCGTGGCGGTGCCCCAACCGACCGCCGCCGTGCTGGGCGAATACTCGGATTAGGCTGGGCGACAGCAAGCCGACCCCCGGCACCGTCACTAGGTCAAATGAGGTCAAAAGAGTGCGTGAGTACAGTGTCCCCGCCCGCTTTTCTGTCGGCGAGCACGACAACGTCGCGGCCGCGGTCTTCGAGCATGAGCGCGACGACCCCGACTTTGTCATCTACCAACGTCAGATCGACGGCGTCTGGACCGACGTCACGTGCGCCGAGGCTGCCGACCAGATTCGTTCTGCGGCATTGGGTTTGATCTCGCTGGGGGTGCAGGCCGGTGATCGGGTATCCATCTTTTCTGCGACCTGCTACGAGTGGGCCATCCTCGACCTGGCGATTTTGTCCGTGGGCGCCGTCACCGTGCCGATCTACGAGACGTCGTCGGCCGAACAGGTGCGGTGGGTGCTGCAGAATTCCGAAGCCGTGTTGGCATTCGCCGAGACCGACGCCCACGCCGCGACGGTCACCGAGCTCACCGGCGAGCTGCCCGCCCTGCGCCGGGTGCTGCACATCAACGGTTCGGGTCCCAAGGCGCTCGACCAGCTGGTCGAGGCCGG
>DATMMZ010000134.1:0-5660 GCA_035569455.1 Mycobacterium sp.
GCTGGCCCGCGAGCTGGGCCTGGAAACCGTCGGGTTTTTGATGATGGCCCACACCATTCCGCCGGAGAAACTGGCCGCCCAGGCCCGCATCATGGCCGACGCCGGTTGCCAGTGCGTCTACGTCGTCGACTCCGCCGGCGCTCTGGTGCTCGACGGCGTGGCCGACCGGGTGTCGGCGCTGGTCGCCGAGCTCGGCGAGGACGCCCAGGTCGGCTTCCACGGGCACGAAAACCTCGGGCTCGGGGTGGCGAACTCGGTGGAGGCGGTGCGTGCGGGCGCCAAGCAGATCGACGGCAGCGCTCGCCGCTTCGGCGCCGGTGCCGGCAACGCGCCGGTCGAGGCGCTCATCGGGGTGTTCGACAAAATCGGCGTCAAGACCGGCATCGACTTCTTCGACATCGCCGATGCCGCCGAGGACGTGGTGCGGCCGGCCATGCCCGCCGAATGCCTGCTCGACCGCAACGCGCTGATCATGGGCTACTCCGGGGTGTATTCCAGCTTCCTCAAACACGCCATTCGCCAGGCCGAACGCTACGATGTGCCCGCCGCTGCGCTGCTGCACCGGGCCGGTCAGCGCAAGCTCATCGGCGGCCAGGAAGACCAACTGATCGACATCGCTCTGGAGATCAAACGCGAGCTGGGGGCACTCCCCCGCACGCGGGAGGTACCCCCACCCGCTCGCGGGGGAGACAGCGGCGCTGCGGCAACACATTAACGATGTCGTTAATTGTGCGTCGGTAGCCTTTATGGCATGACCGTGACATCAAGCACCGCCAAACCGCTTGGGCGTCGACTCTGCGGCCTACTTGTTGGTGGGCTGCTATGTGCCACCGCTTCGGCGGTGATCGCGCTGCCAGTGGCCAACGCGGATCCCCAATGCAATCAGACCGTGGGCCAATCCATCGACTCGTACCTGAAGCGGCATCCCGACCTCCACCAGGAGCTGATCGCAAAGTCGCAGGCGGAAGGTGACGGCGGCAACGTCATCGACTATCTGAATCGGCATCCGGATGTGCGGCAGCATCTGATCGACCTGTCGCAGCAGTGCACATCGTAGCGATCGGGCTTCGTGTTTGGCCGCCGCGGCCGACACGCGGGAATGTTCGCCATTGACTAAAAAGTAGAACACGTTCTAGCGTCGAGGTCGTGTCCAACTCTCCCTTCTCTGGCCCCCTCGCCGAGGCGATCGCGGAGGCCGAGAAACTGGTCTCCGCCGCACCCCACATCGAGACCGAAGCTGACCTGCTCGAAGGCTTGCAGTACCTGGCCGGCTGCATTGCGGCCTGTACGCACCTTGCCTTCGACTACGAGCGTGACCACCCATTACTGCAATCGGGCACCGGGCCGTTCACCAAGATGGGCCTGGACAACCCCGACACCCTGTACTTCGGTACCCGTGTGCGCGCCGACCGCGATTACGTGGTCACCGGCAGGCGCGGTACCACCACCGACCTGAGTTTCCAGCTGCTCGGCGGCGAATACACCGACGACAACGTGCCCGCCAGCCAGGCCGCGTTCGACGACCGTGAGCTCGAGATCGCCAAGGACGGCAGCTTCGAGTGGCGGGTACGGCCGACCAGCCCCGGGCAGCTGGTGATTCGCGAGGTGTACGGCGACTGGTCCGCACGGCGCGGAACGCTCGTCATTGCGAGGCTGGACACTGAGGGTACCGCGCCGCCGCCGCTGACTCGCGAGACCATCGAAAAGCGTTATGCCATAGCGGGATCCCAACTTGTGAGCCGGGTGAAAACGTGGCTGCAGTTCCCGCAGTGGTTCTATCTCAACATCCCGGTCAACACCATGGTCGCGCCCCGGCTGACTCCGGGCGGCCTGGCCACCCAGTACTCGTCCGCCGGGCACTTCGAGCTGCGGCCCGATCAGGCGCTGGTGATCACGATCCCGGTCTCCGATGCGCCCTACCTCGGTTTTCAGCTGGGCAGCATGTGGTACATCTCGCTGGACTACATCAACCACCAGACTTCGCTGAACAACACCCAGGCCCAAGTGGACCCGGACGGCAAGGTGCGCATCGTGGTCGCCGACCAGAATCCGGGGGTGACCAACTGGGTCGAAACGCTCGGCCATCGGCGTGGCTTCCTGCAGTTCCGCTGGCAGCGGGTGTCCCGTGAGCTCACCCACGCCGACGGGCCGACCGTCGAGCTGGTCGACTTCGATGCGATACCGGCCAAGCTGCCGTATTTCGATCACAACAAGATTTCCGATGAGGATTGGCGTACACGAATCGCGTTGCGACAACGACAAATTGCGGCAAGGATGCTGGGGTGACGATGACCGGGATGCTCAAACGAAAGGTTGTCGTCATCAGTGGCGTCGGGCCGGGGCTCGGTACTACGCTGGCGCACCGATGCGCGCGCGATGGTGCCGACCTGGTGCTGGCGGCCCGCACCGCCGAGCGGCTGGATGAGGTCGCCCAGCAGATCAACGACACCGGGCACCAGGCACTGGCCGTATGCACCGATATCACCGACGACGATCAGGTGAAAAACCTCGTCGACTCCACCATGGCGGCCTACGGCAAGGTCGACGTGCTGATCAACAATGCCTTCCGGGTACCGTCGATGAAACCATTGGCCGGCACCACATTTCAGCACATCCGTGACGCGATCGAGCTCAGTGCGCTCGGGGCGTTGCGGCTCATCCAGGCTTTTACGCCGGCGCTGGAAGAATCGGCCGGAGCGATCGTGAACGTCAACTCCATGGTGCTCCGGCACTCACAGGCGAAATACGGCGCCTATAAGATGGCCAAGTCCGCGTTGCTGGCCATGTCGCAGTCGCTGGCCACCGAGCTCGGCGAAAAAGGCATCCGCGTCAATTCCGTTGCACCCGGCTATATCTGGGGCGAGACGCTGAGGGGCTACTTCGAGCATCAGGCCGGAAAGTACGGCACCACCGCGGACCAGATCTACCAAGCCACCGCGGCGAACTCCGACCTCAAGCGGCTGCCCACCGAGGACGAGGTGGCTTCGGCGATTCTCTTCATGGCCAGTGACCTGTCCAGCGGCATCACCGGGCAGACCCTGGACGTCAACTGTGGGGAGTACCACACCTGATGGCCGAACGCACCGACGTCGGTACCGTCGACGAATTGCATGCCTCGGCCACCAAGCTGGTCGGGCTCGACGATTTCGGTACCGACGACGACAACTACCGCGAAGCACTGGGGGTGCTGCTGGACTCTTACCGGCGTGAAGCCGGGCTTACCGTGTTGGGCAGCAAGATGAATCGGTTCTTCCTGCGCGGCGCCCTGGTTGCCAGGCTGTTGTCCGAATCCGCGTGGAAGCAATACCCGCAGCATGCCGATGTCGCCATTGAACGGCCGATCTTCGTCACCGGGCTGGTGCGCACCGGCACCACGGCGCTGCACCGGCTACTCGGCGCCGATCCGGACCATCAGGGTCTGCACCTGTGGCTGGCCGAATTCCCGCAACCGCGTCCGCCGCGCGAAACCTGGGAATCTAACCCGTTCTACCGACAGCTGGACGAGCAGTTCACCCGGCACCACCAGGAGAACCCGGACTACACCGGCCTGCATTTCATGGCCGCATACGAGCTGGAGGAATGCTGGCAGCTGCTGCGGCAATCGCTGCATTCGGTGTCCTACGAGACCCTGTCGCACCTACCCAGCTACGCCGAATGGCTGTCGCAGCAGGACTGGACGCCGTCCTATCGGCGGCACCGCAAGAACCTTCAGCTGATCGGACTGAATGACGCCAACAAGCGGTGGGTGCTGAAGAACCCCAGCCATCTTTTCGCGCTGGACGCGTTGATGGCGATCTACCCCGACGCGCTGGTGATACAGACCCACCGGCCGGTCGAGACGATCATGGCCTCGATGTGCTCGCTCGCGCAGCACACCGCCGAAGGATGGTCAACAACGTTCGACGGCGCCCAGATCGGTGCCGACGCAATGGAAACCTGGTCACGCGGCCTGGAAAGGTTCAACACCGCACGCGCCAAATATGACCCAGCCCAGTTCTACGACGTCGACTATAAAAATCTGATCGCCGATCCGATCGGCACAGTCGCCGACGTCTACCGGCACTTCGGTCTGACGCTGACCGACGAGGCGCGAAAGGCCATGGCGGACATCCACGCCGAGAGCCAGACCGGCGCGCGGGCCCCGAAGCACACGTACTCGCTGGCCGACTACGGGCTGACCGTCGAAACGGTCAAGGAGCGGTTCGCCGGGCTGTAGCATCGTGCCCGCCTCCGAGCGACAAATAGCCCCCGCGCCGTTACGGGCACACGCCCTGGGTAGGGCTATCGACGCACTTTTGGACTGCGAGTGAGTGTGTCGCAGTCGGCCTTGCTGGGTCGCCGCATCCACCCGCTGCTTTTGTCGCGGTGACCGATCCGGCCAGGCTCCCCGGAGCGAACGTATAGGCCAGGTCTGCGGGGGCCGTGCCCCCGTTGGGGCACGTCCAGGCCTGCGGGTCTGTGTGGCTGATGGTCCACGAGCCGCCCGGGGGCTTGTTGATGGCCGCGCCCCAGGTTTTGGGGGTCGAGACCCAGCCTGTGCAGTTGCCCGCGGGATCGCAGTTGGTATTGACGATCAGAATGCCACCCAGAGGATCAGAGCGTGAGCCATCGACGATGGCTTGGTAATGGCCGTTGAGACTGTCGTCGGCCGGGCTGGCCCCGCCATGCCGATTGCATAGCCGCCAAGGGCGGCGAGGATCGCGATCGGGAATATCCGAACGATGTGCATGGCGATCCTTCCGTGTCGGTCTCCTCTGAAGAAGTACGCACTCTCGTTTGCTGGGTCACCCGCGGATTGTCGCTCCTAGGCGGGCACAACGACCACCCTTCGTGGCCGAGGCCAATGTGGCGGATGTGACGGCGCCATGTAGTTCAGATGCCGTCGATCCGTCTCGGTCCCAACCACACACCGTCGGGGGACCCGATCGCTCCTGCCCGCTCGCGCGCCGCGGCCAGCTCCGGCGAGGCTGCGAACTGCTTTGCGGCGTCAAGGGTTTCCATGTCCATGACGACGATCACGGTGTTCGGGTCGGTCGCGTCCACGTAGCTGCCGGTGACCATGAGGCCATGTCGGCGCCGGATCGCGTCGAGCTCCGGGTCGCGGAAGTGTCACGAGGACCTCCCCAGGGCACGGCTGCTAGAAGCGGCTCGTGAACTGTTCCTGGGCCAGGGTTATAGCGCCATCGGGCTGCGTGAGGTGGCGGCGAAAGCCGGTGTGGATGTCAGCTTGGTGCGCCGCTATTTCGGCTCGAAACAACGGCTGTTCACAGAGGCCACGGATGTCTCCGAAAACGTCGAGGAGATTAGGAACACGGCCGACGATGCCGTGGGGCAGAAGATGATTGCGCTTGTGCTAGGCACCCGCCGCGACGTCGACGCCCCGTTGTTCGCGCTGCTGCGGTCCAGCGGGGACCCGTTGGTGGTTGCCCGCCTCAACTCGCAACTCGATGCGGGCCTTACCCGCAACCTGGCGAAGCGGATAACTGCGGATCGCGCCAGGATTCGCGCCGACATGGTCACGGCTTTGCTGTTGGGTATCGGCGTGCAGCGGGTCCTATTGCAGAAGAAGCCGATGGCCAGCGCCCGCGATGCTGACATCGCGGCGGTGTTCCTCGAGGCATTCGAGGCGATTACCAAACTGCCGCAGGGCGGTTGACTCA
>DATMMZ010000135.1:0-19004 GCA_035569455.1 Mycobacterium sp.
ACCGATTCGCCGAGCTCGGGCATCAGCACCGGCGTTGCGCTGCCCGCGCCGGAAGCCGGCCGGGCCGGCGCCGCCGGTTCTGGCTGCGGCTCAGGTTCCTTCTGCGCCGGCGCCGCCGGCTCAGGCTCAGGCTCCGGTTGGCGCGGCGGTTCGGCAGGCGCCTCGGCGCCGCCTTCCGAAGCGTCGCCGATAAGGGCCAGGTCACCGCCAACCTCGACGGTGTCGTCCTCCTGGGCGATGATCTTGGTCAGCACACCGGCGGTCGGCGATGGGATTTCGGTGTCGATCTTGTCGGTCGACACCTCGACGAGGGGCTCGTCGAGTTCGACCGTGTCGCCTTCCTGCTTGAGCCATCGGGTGACGGTTCCCTCGGTGACGCTCTCACCAAGTGCCGGCATCTGGACGGAGAAGGCCATCTTTTGACTCCTCGATCGCTCGTCGGTCGGCTCAGGCCGACGTCTGGCTTACCACACCGTGATGTCGGAACCATCCTGTCATGTGCCTTCGGCGCCACACATCCAGGTCGAGCGGGTTCCCGCGTCGCGCCGGGCCGGCCAAACGCGCTTGCTACCGTGTGGACGCGTCAAATTGAAGGCAGTTCACACCCACGGTGGGCGGAGGTCGCATGCCAGCGTTACAACAGGTACCTCAGCAATGCGTCGACAGCGCGGACGGCGTCCGCATCGCGGTCTATGAAGAAGGCAACCCCGACGGTCCGACCGTCGTTCTGGCGCACGGTTTCCCAGATTCGCATGTGTTGTGGGACGGCGTCGTTCCGCTGCTGGCCAAGCGGTTCCGGATCATCCGCTATGACAACCGCGGTGTCGGCCTGTCGTCGGTGCCCAAGCCAGTTTCGGCGTACACCATGGCCCGTTTCGCCGACGACTTCGCCGCGGTGATCGGCCAGCTGAGCCCAGGCCGGCCGGTGCACGTGCTGGCCCACGACTGGGGTTCGGTGGGTATCTGGGAGTATCTGACCCGGCCCGGTGCCAGTGATCGGGTCGCCTCGTTCACGTCGGTATCCGGCCCGAGTCAGGACCAGCTGGTCGATTACCTGTTCAGCGGTCTGCGGCGGCCGTGGCGCCCGCGAACCTTTGCGCGGGCGATCAGCCAGGGGCTGCGGTTCAGCTACATGTTGTTCTTCTTGATACCGGTGCTGGCGCCGCTGTTCCTTCGGCTGGCGCTGTCCATTCCGGCGCTGCGGCGCAACCTGGTCGACAACATCCCCGACGAGCAGATTCATCACTCGCCCAACCTGGCCAGGGATGCCGCCCGGTCGGTGAAAACCTACCCCGCCAACTATTTTCGGGCACTCAGTTCTCGCCCCCGCGAGCACATCTTCGATGTGCCGGTGCAGCTGATCGTCAACACCAAAGACAAGTCCGTGCGCCCCTACGGGTACGACGAGGCCGCGCGCTGGGTGCCGCGACTGTGGCGGCGCGACATCAGGGCCGGTCACTTTTCACCGATGTCGCACCCACGGGTGATGGCGGCGGCGGTGCACGACTTCGCCGACCTGGTCGAAGGCAAACAGCCCAGCCGCGCGCTGCTCCGGGCGCAGGTGGGACGTCCCCGCGAGGCCTTCGGCGACACCCTGGTGTCGGTCACCGGCGCCGGCAGCGGGATTGGCCGGGAAACCGCGTTCGCCTTCGCGCGGGAGGGCGCCGAGGTGGTGGTCAGCGATATCGACGAGCCCGCCGTCAAGGACATCGCGGCGCAGATCGCCGCTCGTGGCGGTGTCGCGTACGCCTATGTGCTCGACGTGTCGGACGCCGAGGCGGTCGAGGCATTCGCCGAGCGGGTCAGCACTGAACACGGCGTCCCCGACATCGTGGTCAACAACGCCGGCATCGGGCAGGCGGGGCGGTTCCTGGATACCCCGCCCGAGCAATTCGACCGTGTGCTGGACGTCAATCTCGGCGGCGTAGTTAACGGCTGCCGGGCATTCGGGCGGCGGCTGGTGGAGCGCGGCACCGGCGGGCACATCGTCAACGTGTCGTCGATGGCCGCCTACGCCCCGCTGCAGTCGATGAACGCTTACTGCACTTCCAAGGCCGCGACCTTCATGTTCTCCGACTGCCTGCGGGCCGAACTCGACGCCGCCGGGGTGGGGCTGACCACGATCTGTCCCGGTGTCATCAACACCAACATCATCAAGACCACCCGCTTCGACGCACCGCCCGGAAAGGACGAGGACGTCGATGGGCGGCGCGGGCAGATCGGCAAGATGTTCGCGCTGCGGCGCTACGGACCCGACAAGGTTGCCAATGCGATCTTGTCTTCGGTCAAGAAGAACAAGCCGATCCGCCCTGTCGCGCCGGAAGCCTATGCGCTGTACGGCATTTCGCGGGTGCTACCCCAGGCGCTGCGGAGTACCGCGCGCGGCCGGGTCATGTAACCCGACTAGCTGACGCCGAGGCTCACGGTGCGTTGATCGACGGGCCGCCGCCGGTTGCCGCTCCTTGCGGCCGTCGCCCGAGCAGTTCCGGGAGTACGGCACCGCCGACAACGAGAACTCCGAGGACCGTTAACGGTATCGCCCACGAGCGCCGGCTCGACAATGACGACTGGCACTCGGAGACGTAGTCGGTATGGGGAACCAATTGGCCGACAATCGGGATGTTTGCCCCGCTTTTGTCGTTTGCGCTGCGGGCACTTTGCAGATCCGAAGCGATCCCGTTTCCGCATCCGATGGATCCACCGTCGCCATCCGGTACCGACACCGGCAGCAAGAGCCCGATCACCCCGGCCAGCAGAAGCACCGCGCCTACCACCATGATCAACCGTCGCACAGTCACAGCACGCGCCTTTCGCAAAGTTTCGGTCGGTGCCTGGTTAGCCGCTGTAGGCCGGGGCTAAACCCAAACGTCACGTCAGCGTCACGTTTGCGCCCCGGCGTCACACCAGCGTGACGCTCGTTGGGCTACCCGGCTCAGCCCTTGGCTGGCCCTCTACTAACCCCGTACTAACCCCGTTCAGCGATGTCGGCCAGCACCGCGAACATGGTGCGGGCCGGCACACCGGTGGCGCCCTTGGGCGTGTAGCCCCACGCGCTGCCGGTGTTGTAAGCCGGGCCGGCCACGTCGAGGTGCACCCAGGCCACCCCGTCGGCGACGAATTCGCTCAGATAGACCCCGGCCACCAGCATGCCGGCGAAACGTTGCCCGCTGACATTGGCCAGGTCGGCCACCGTGGACTTCAAGTCCTCCTTGAGCTCGTCGGGTAGCGGCATCGGCCAGCCGTTCTCACCCACCCGTTGCGAGATCTCGGCGACCCGGTCGCGGAACTCGTCGCTGCCCATCACCCCGGGTATGCGGCTGCCCAGCGCCACCGTTTGCGCACCGGTCAGCGTGGATGTCTCAATCAGGTAGTCCGGGTTGTCCTCGCAGGCCCGGACAATGGCGTCGGCCAGGATGAGCCGGCCCTCGGCGTCGGTGTTGAGCACCTCGACAGTGATTCCGCCGTACTGCGTCAGGACGTCGCCCGGGCGCTGTGCGGTCGCTGACGGCATGTTCTCGGCCATCGGTACCGTGGCGATCACGTCGATCGGCAGCTTCAGGCGCGCGGCCAGCACCACCGTCGCGATGACCGCGGCGGCCCCGCTCATATCCGAGGTCATGTGGTGCATCGACGCCGCGGGCTTGATCGAGATGCCGCCGGTGTCAAAGGTGATGCCCTTGCCGACCAAGGCCACTTTCTTGGCCCTCTTGGGATTCTTGGCCAGCTGCGATCCCCGGTGGATCAGCCGCACCAGCCGCGGCGGCCGCGACGAGCCCTGACCAACGCCGATCACCCCACCGTAGCCGGCCTTCTTGAGTTCCTTATCGTCGAGCACCTCCACTTCGAGCCCCGCCGATTCGCCCAAAGCCTTTGCGCGTTTTGCGAATTCGGCGGGAAACAGGTGGCTCGGGGGAGTGTTGACCAAGTCGCGGGCGGTGGCGACCGCGGTCGCGACGGCCGCACCGTGCGCGCTCTGCTTCTTGGTGTCTTTCGCCCCCTTGTCTTCTGAGGCCAGCACCGTAATCTTGCGCAGCCCATCGTCTTTCGGCGCCGTCTTATCGCTGCGGAAGGCGTTGAACCGGTAGCTGCCCAGGATCAGCCCCTCAACCGCGGCCGAGCAGACGTCGTCACCGGGTTCACCGGGCAACTCGGCCAGCGTGGTGATCACCGCCTCGGCACCGCCAAGGGACCGGGCGGCCACGCCGGCGGCCCGTCGGATCGTGTCTGCCGGCCACTCCGAGCGCGGTTTGCCCAGGCCGACCGTCAGCACGCTGCCCACCGGCAGCGACGGCACAACTAGCCGATGGACCTGTTCACTGGCGCCCGTGGCCTCCAGCGCCCGCAGGCCGGCCTCGATTTCGGCGACCGCATCGGCGGCGAGGAACGGCTCGGCGGCGGCAACGATGGCGTCTGGGCGCCCCGCCGCTTCGTCGTCACCGGTCGATACGACCGGCACGATCAATACCGAAGAAGCCACAGCACGTTTCGGCAGGGATGTGGCGACGTTGACGGAGGGGGATTGGTAACCCGGTTCGGTGGTGGTCACGGGCATTCACCCTAGCCACCAGGGCTAGAGCCTAGATCGGCAGCGTCCCCTGTGTGCAGATCGAAGGCGGTCACCGGGGCGTCAAAACCCTTGAGCGTCAACGGGCCCTGTGCAACCGCGGGCCAGTCCGGCAACTCGTCATGCAGCTCAGATGTGGCCAGGATCTGTCGCGGCGCCGCCGCAGCCACAAGTCGGGCGGCCAAGTTGACCGGGTTGCCGAAGTAGTCCCCGTTGATGGCCAGGACCGTGCCGTAAGCGAGACCGGCGCGGACCTGCAGCCCTTCCTCGCGCGCCTGCGGGTGGTCGACGAGATCAACCGCCACCTGCGCCAGCCGCGCGGGCGTCGCGCTCACCCACATCACCTCGTCGCCGATGAACTTCACCACCCGGCCGCCGTCGGCATGGACCACATCGGAGACGGCGCCGGCGAACTGGTTGAGCAGCTCGGACAACTCCGCGGGCGTCAGCGCCTGGGTCAGCACCGTGAAGCCGGACAGATCCGCAAAGCCAACGCCGCAAACCACCGCCGCCGACGTGTCGCGAAGGACGCCCTCGAAGTGCGTCCGGGCGCTGATCAGGTGGTGGCGGTGGACGGTGTCGATCAGCGTCCCGAGGCGGGGTACGAACTCGGCGACGGCACGGTAGGTCTGCGCCGTGGCGAGCTCGTCGCGGGTGTGGGTCATCTGGATGTCCGGCATCCCGCCGCGGATCATTGTCGACTCGGCCTCCGCGAGCCGGGCCATGGCAGCGCCGAGTACTCGCAGCAGTCCGTAGGCGCCGGCCTCGCCCACCGCCGTCTTGAGCGCGAGCCAGGTCGCCAGGGCGTCGACGTCGGCCTGGCTCAGCGCAGGAATATCGGGACCGGCGACGGTCAAGCCGAGCAAAGTCCACGCCCGCGCGACATCATCGGCCGATATCCCCAGCTTCTCGGCCGCGGTCGCCAAGGTGTAGATCGGCGGCCCCGACCACGACAGGACATCACCGGCAAGCCCGAACAGCCGGCCGCGACGTTCGGCTTCAACCATTTCGTCGACCGTGAAGCCAAGCTCGTCCAAGTACTTGATCAGGTCGGCGCGCTCGCGCGGGTTGGCGATTCCTGCTGCCTCAAGCTCTTCAAAATACGAGGAATCGGACACCTGCCCAAGTGTGCCAGCATTGGGTGCGGATTAGGGTGGGACGCCGTGAGCGAGCTATTGCGCGGGCCGTTGGAAGATCGCCACCGGGAGCTGGGCGCCAGTTTCGCGGAGTTCAGCGGCTGGCTGATGCCGGTGTCGTATGCCGGAACGGTCAGCGAGCACAACGCCACCCGCAACGCCGTCGGTCTGTTCGACGTCAGTCACCTCGGCAAGGCGCTGATCCGCGGGCCGGGTGCGGCGCGGTTCGTCAACTCCGCGCTCACCAACGACCTGGGTCGCATCGGGCCGCGCAAGGCGCAATACACGCTGTGCTGCACCGAATCCGGCGGCGTCATCGACGATCTGATCGCCTACTACGTCGACGACGACGAGATCTTCCTGGTGCCCAACGCCGCCAACACCGCCGCGGTGGTGGACGCTCTGCAGGCGGCCGCACCGGCCGGCCTGACGATCACCAACCAGCACCGCTCCTACGCGGTGCTGGCGGTTCAGGGGCCGCGATCGGCAGACGTGCTCGGCGAATTGGGGCTGCCAACCGGCATGGATTACATGGGCTACGCCGACGCGTCGTATTCCGATGTGCCGGTGCGCGTCTGCCGCACCGGGTACACCGGCGAGCACGGCTACGAACTGCTGCCGCCCTGGGACTCCGCGGCGGTGGTGTTCGACGCCCTGGTGACGGCGGTCTTGCAAGCCGGAGGCGAGCCGGCGGGCCTGGGCGCCCGCGACACACTGCGCACCGAGATGGGCTATCCGCTGCACGGGCACGAACTGTCGCTCGGCATCTCGCCGTTGCAGGCCCGATGCGGCTGGGCGATCGGCTGGAAGAAGGACGCGTTCTTCGGCCGGGAGGCGCTGCTGGCCGAGAAAGCCGCCGGCCCGCGCCGGCTGCTGCGGGGGCTGCGCATGATCGGCCGAGGAGTCTTGCGCCCCGGGCTGACGGTGCGCGCCGGGGATAGGAAGGTCGGGGTCACCACGTCGGGAACGTTCTCCCCGACGTTGCAGGTCGGCATCGGGCTGGCGCTGATCGACACCGACGCGGGAGTCCAGGACGGCCAGCAAATCACCGTTGACGTCCGCGGCCGCGCTGTCGAGTGCGAAGTGGTGCGTCCACCCTTCGTCGCGGTGAAGACGAGGTAACGCAGGCGTCTTCGCGCGGAAAAACCCGTTCGCAGGCAGATATACAATCGGCGCCATGACCAGCGGCTCGCTCGAGTTCACGGTTCTACGCGCGTCTGATCCGGCGACC
This sequence comes from Mycobacterium sp., assembly GCA_035569455.1. Taxonomy (GTDB): domain Bacteria; phylum Actinomycetota; class Actinomycetes; order Mycobacteriales; family Mycobacteriaceae; genus Mycobacterium. The sequence goes on from DATMMZ010000135.1 coordinate 6,932, forward strand.
GATGCCGAACGGGAATCGATTCTGCGGGAGCCCGGTTTCGGCAAATATCACACCGACCACATGGTCTCGATCGACTACGCGGAGGGCCAGGGTTGGCACAACGCGCGGGTCATCGCATACGGGCCCATCGAGCTGGATCCGTCGGCGATCGTGCTGCACTACGCGCAGGAAGTGTTCGAAGGGCTCAAGGCTTACCGCTGGGCGGACGGGTCGGTCGTGTCGTTTCGTGCCGCCGCCAACGCCGCCAGGCTGCGCTCGTCGGCCCGCCGGCTTGCGATTCCCGAACTGCCCGGCGAGCTTTTCATCGAATCCCTGTGTCAGCTCATCGCGGTCGACAGCGCCTGGGTGCCCCCGGCCGGTGGCGAAGAAGCCCTGTATCTGCGGCCGTTCATCTTCGCCACCGAACCGGGACTGGGGGTTCGCCCGTCCAAGCAGTACCGATACCTGCTGATCGCCTCTCCCGCCGGCGCGTATTTCAAGAACGGCATCAACCCGGTCAGCGTCTGGGTGTCGACGGAGTATGTGCGGGCTTGCCCGGGCGGCACCGGTGCGGCCAAATTCGGCGGCAACTATGCCGCGTCGCTGGTGGCTCAGGCCCAAGCAGCGAACAACGGTTGCGACCAGGTGGTGTGGCTGGACGCCATCGAACGTCGTTTCGTCGAAGAGATGGGCGGCATGAACATCTTCTTCGTGCTCGGCAGCGGCGGAACGGCGCGTCTGGTCACCCCGGAGCTGTCCGGCTCGTTGCTGCCCGGCATAACGCGGGATTCGTTGCTGCAGTTGGCCACTGACGCCGGGTTCGCTGTGGAGGAGCGCAAGATCGATATCGACGAGTGGCAGAAGAAAGCCACCGCCGGCGAGATCACCGAGGTGTTTGCCTGCGGCACGGCCGCCGTCATCACCCCGATCTCGCACGTGAAGTACGGCGAAACCGAATTCACCATCGCCGACGGCAACCCGGGTGAAGTGACGATGGCGCTGCGCGACACGCTGACCGGGATCCAGCGGGGCACCTTCGCCGACACGCACGGCTGGATGGCTCGGCTGGGGTAAGGCGTCGAACGTGAGCGCAGCTGCACGCTCGGGGTCGGCTAGAACCGCGCCAACCCGGCAAGGGCCACAGCGCTCACCGTCGTGGTCAGTTCGATAACGCCGCCCAGCACGTCACCGGTGATGCCGCCGAACCGTCGCACGCAATGCGCGACCAGCGTCGCGCCGCAACAGATCGCAATCAGCACCGCAACCGGCCCCTGCCACAATCGGGGACCTGCCGCCAGCGAAACGCCTGCCAGCACGACCAACCAGGCGGCCACCACCGGGAAGGGCTGAGTGCCCGCGACTCGGGCGCCCAGGGCGCTGCCCTCGGCCGCCGGCACGGACCGGCGACAGGCCAACACCGCGGCGACCCGGCCGGCAACGACCGCGACCAGGATTCCAGGGATCCCGTGGATCCAGCCCGAACCGAGCACCGAAAACGCCAGCCCCTGCAACGTGATCACCAACACGACAGCCGCCACCCCGAATGGCCCGGTCGACCCGTCGTGCATCACCGCGAGTGCACGCTGCGGCGGCCCGTAGCAGCCCAGCCCGTCGGCAGTATCGGCAACGCCGTCGATGTGCAGGCCGCGGGTGGCGACCAGCAGTGCCGCCACTGCGAGCAGTCCGGACAGCGGGCTGGACGGGCCGAAGGCCAGCGCACCCGCCCAGGAGACGGCCGCGGCCAGAGCGCCCAGCGCGGCGCCGACCACCGGCAGCGCGGTCATCGCGCCGCGGCCCATGGGAGTACCCCCGGCACGCGGGACCGGCATGACCGTTTCGAAGGCGAAAGCCGTTGCCAGCGAACGCATCACGACGGGGACCAGGTGGACGGACCAGCCACCCCGGCCTCCGAGAACGTCGCCATCGATGACAGCGCGGCCACCGCGGCGCGCAGCACGGGCAGCGCCAGGGTGGCGCCGGTACCCTCACCCAGCCGCATGCGCAGGTCAAGGATCGGGTCCAAGCCGAGCTCCGCCAGGGCCAGTGCATGACCCGGTTCGGTAGACCGGTGACCGGCCTGCCACCACTGCCGGGCGCCGGGCGCCAGGCGCTCGGCGACCAGTGCGGCGGCCGTCACCGTCAAGCCGTCGAGCAGCAGCGGCGTACGCCTGATCGCAGCCTGCGCGCAGAAGCCGGCCATCGCGGCCAAATCCGCGCCGCCGCAGCAGCGCAGCAACCCGACCGGATCGGGCAGCACCGACCGCGTCCGGAACAGGGCATCGCGCACCGCGGCCGTCTTGCGTGCCCAGCCCGCGTCGTCGATCCCGGTCCCGAAACCGACCACGGCGACCGGCTCGGCGTTCGTCAGTGCCGCCACCAGAACCGCGGCCGGTGTAGTGTTTCCGATTCCCATGTCGCCGGCGATGAGCAGGTCGGCCCCGGAGTCGACCTCCTCGTCGGCGATCCGCTGGCCGGCCGCGATCGCGCGGGTGGTCTCGTCGTCGGTCAACGCGTCCTCGGTCGCGATATCGCCGCTGCCGCGCCGCACCTTGTGGACGCCGATCTGTTGCGGCAGCACGTCCGCATCCACCGCCAGATCCGCAACCCGCACCGTTGCGTCCGCGATCCCCGCCAGTGCGTTGATCGCCGCCCCGCCGCCGTCGATGTTGGCGACCATTTGGGCGGTCACTTCTGGCGGGTACGCCGACACCCCGGAGCGGGCGACACCATGGTCACCGGCGAACACCACCACCCGGGCGCGCTCGAACTGCCGCGGCGGGCACTGGCCCTGGCACGACGCGATCCAGACCGACAGGTCCTCGAGGCGGCCCAGCGCGCCGGGCGGCTTGGTCAGGGTGTCCTGGCGGGCGCGGGCGGCTGCTGCGGCGCCCGCGTCGGGCGGCGAGATTGGCGTGAGTTCCATCACGTTCCCGACGGTTTGACCGGTACCGCCTGCCCGGCCACCACCAGTACCACCCGGTCGCACAGCTCCGCCATTCGCTGGTTGAGAGTGCCAAGTTCGTCGGCGAACCGGCGCCCGGCTGCGGTGGCCGGCACCACGGTCAACCCGACCTCCGGGCTGACCAGCACCAGCGTCGAAGGAAATGCGCTCACCGCGGCAAACATGTCGTCGATCCTGTCTCGGACGGCACCCGCCGCGGACCCGTTGTCCCACCCGTGGTGTCGGTCCAGCGTGCTGGTCAGCCAGCCGCCCAGGTCGTCGATCAGCGTCGGGGTGTGTGGCGGTCGCCGCAGTTGGGTCGCGATTTCGTCGGTTTCGACGGTTGACCAGTGCGCCGGCCGACGATTGCGGTGCTCAGCGATCCGGTGCGCCCAGGCCCCGTCGGCCTGGCCGGGCAGCGCGGAGGCCAGGTATCGCACCGGCTGGTCGGGCGCCAGTGACTCAGCGATGGCTTCCTCCGCCCAGCGGGATTTGCCCGACCTGATCCCGCCGAGCACCAAGGTGCGCACTGGGGTCAGACGGCTTTCCGGCGATTCTTAACCAACACTGCTGCCGCGCTCGACTTGGGCCCGGGGCGTGCGCATCCGGCGCATTTGCGAAGCTCGTCCGGCGGCGTACATACCTAGCTTCCAATGGCTTTCGGTATTGGTCGGAAACTTCGCGTCGACTTTCTTGGCAACCTTGCGGCCCAGCAGGAACGCATCGGTACCCATTACGGCCATCAGACCCAGCATCACGGGAGACATGTAGAACTGCACCTGCGGGACAGCGAAACTCACGAACAGCAGCGCCAGTGCCGACGGCATGAACAAGCCGAGTAGGTTGCGGCGGGAGTCCACCACATCGCGGACGTAACGGCGGATCGGGCCCTTGTCGCGCGGCAGCAGGTATTCCTCATCGCCGGCCATCATCCGCTCTCGGCGATCGGTCATCCGGGCCCGGCTCGTAACCCTTTCGGCCCTGCGCTCCTCGCGGCTCAGCTTGGGGCCGGCCAGCGACTTGCGCCGGGCGCGCGCCTCGGACGCGGTCATGGGTGCCGGTGCGACCGGGCCCTTCCTCGTGCCGCGCCGGGCCGCATCGGTGCGCTTGGGTGTCGGCCGGCCCTTGGGGTCGGTCTTCCGCGTCCCACGAGATGGTGTCGCCAGGGAACTGGCAGCGTCGTCGGGCGTCGTGGGTTCCTCGGCGCCTTCTTCATGGCCCTTTTTTCGGCCCAGCAGCTTCACAGTCGCCAGGTTACTTCGCGGATGAGCCGGCCCGGAATGGCCCCAGAGTGGGCCCCGTATTGCGCATGCGCCAGTGTGTCCCTTGGACGTACGTTTACGGTCTCTTGGACCTACGCTTACATTGATGAACGGCTGCATGTGAACGACGACGGCTCGATGGCCTCGGACGATGCCGCCGGTGGCCTCGCGCCCGGTCGTCTCCAGTTGCCGGCCATGCTGGTTCTGGTGGCCCCGGATTGCTACGGCGACAGCCTCTCGGCCGTCGAGGCAGCTGCCGCCATCGCGACCGGCTGGACCCGGTCGCGTCCGGGCGACCGGTTCATGATCGCCCCGCAGTCCGACGGCGGCCCGGGTTTCGTCGAAGTGCTGGCCAGCCGGCTGGGAGAAAAGCGGCGGCTGGCGGTTTCCGGGCCGCTGGACACCCCGGTAGACGCCGAGTGGGTGTTCGATCCGACCTCGGCGACCGCCTACTTGGAGTGTGCACAGGCGTGCGGCCTGGCGTTGCTGGAGGGCCCGCCCACGCCCGAGACCGCGCTGGCGGCTCACAGCAGGGGAGTCGGACAGCTCATTGCCGATGCGCTGCGGGTCGGGGCGACCCGGATCGTGGTCGGGTTGGGAGGCACTGCGTGCACCGACGGCGGGCGGGGAATGGTTGCCGAGCTCGGCGGCCTGGAAGCCGCCCGCCGACAGCTGGCCGAAGTCGAGCTGATCGCCGCCTCCGACGTCGAATACCCGCTGCTGGGACCGTGGGGCGCGGCGAGGGTATTCGGGCCGCAGAAGGGTGCGGACACGGAGACTGTCGCTGCTCTCGAAGTCCGGCTCGAGGCGTGGGCACTCGAACTGGAAGCGGCGGCCGGGCGCGACGTAAGCGCCGAGCCGGGCGCGGGCGCCGCGGGCGGTGTCGGCGCCGGGCTGCTGGCGCTCGGCGGTCGGATTGAGTCCGGCGCGGCGATCATCGCCGAGCACACTCATTTGGCCGACGACCTGGCGGCCGCGGAGCTGATTGTCACCGGTGAGGGCCAGTTCGACGAGCAGTCGTTGCACGGAAAGGTGGTCGGCGAGCTAGCGGTCGCGGCGCAGCCGCTGGGAATTCCGGTGGTGGTGTTGGCCGGGCAGGTGTGCCTGGACAAATCCGCGACGCGATTAGCGGGCATTATGTCCGCCCTGTCCATCGCCGATTACGCAGGTTCGGTGCGGTTGGCGCAGGCCGATGCGGCGAATCAGCTAATGGGTTTGGCGTCCGTTGTTGCGGAGCGACTCGGGAATACCGGTGCCGCAAGGTACCGTTGACCTAGCGGGCTTTCCCCGGGTGGATTACGCCCCGGCCAAATTCTTTTTGGGGACGAGTCCACCCACCAAGTGAGGCATGTAGGAGAAGCAATGACGGTGCAGAACGAGACGAGCGCCAAGACCCACGGCGTAATCATGACCGAGACCGCCGCCGCGAAGGCGAAGTCCCTGCTGGACCAGGAGGGACGGGACGACCTGGCGCTGCGGATCGCGGTCCAGCCGGGCGGGTGCGCCGGGCTGCGCTACAACCTCTTCTTCGATGACCGGACGCTGGACGGTGACCTGACCGCCGATTTCGGTGGGGTGACCTTGACGGTGGACCGGATGAGCGCACCCTACGTGGAAGGCGCGTCGATCGACTTCGTCGACACCATCGAAAAGCAGGGCTTCACCATCGACAACCCCAACGCTTCCGGTTCCTGCGCCTGCGGAGATTCCTTCAACTAACCAGGCGGACCCGGCAGGTACTAATACGAGCCTGCGGTGCGCAACACGTACGAGCACACCAAGATCTGGTTGCGCTGGAACAGTAGCTGCGCGACGCCTTGCAGATCGCCGCGCATCGGGCCGCCGCTCGCCGGCGATACCCGCATGCTGAATACCACCTGCGCCTGATACTGCGACAAGTACACGATCTTGTCGATCGAGGTCACGTCGACCTCAGAGAACTGCTTGCGGAACGCGTCGCTGCTCAGCTTGGCCAGGGCCTGGTCGGAGCGCCGGTCGTGGACGCCGTCGTAGAGGCCGCAGAGCGCGTTGCGGGCGATGGTCTCGACGTCGCGGTGCGCGAGCGCATCCAGATACCCCTGAATCGCGGTCTTGGCCGCTCCCTCGGAGAATGCGCTGCCGGTGTTGGCTCCGTTGGTGCGGACCCCATACACGATCGCCGCGGTAATCGCGGCTACCACGGCGACAGTCACCAGGATGCCGATGAGCAGGCGCCTGCGCCGTGGTTTTGGGTACGAAGCCTGGGGTGGCCGTGGTGGCAGGGGCCCGGGATAGGAGGCGGGGGTGGCCGGGAAGGGCGGTTCGGTGGCAGTGCGCTCACGGGGATACTCGACGGCCGGGGGCTGGTGCCCACCCTCGCCGTGAGGCGGCGGTCCGTTGGCGCCGACAGTAGGATTCGACGGGTGCGGACCGGCCATCGTGGTTCTCCTACGGTGGTGGACGGGGCAATGAGTGGTAATGACTAGTTGCCGCTGAACATCGGCGAAGCCGGCAACCAACTGAGCTCCCTTGGCAGGCTAGCGCAACATCTGCCCGCGGCAGTGCATGCATCGGGGCTAGCCGCGAGGGCTGTTTCCGTTGGGTAAGCTAGATAGCCTAACGAAGGAAGGGTGGAGATTTCGTGACGATCGCGGTAACCGGTTCGATTGCGACCGACCATCTGATGCGGTTTCCCAGCCGGTTTTCCGAGCAGCTGTTAGCCGATCATCTGCAGAAGGTATCGCTCAGCTTCCTGGTCGACGACCTGGTGATTCATCGCGGTGGTGTGGCCGGAAACATTGCGTACGCCATCGGGGTGCTGGGTGGCGACGCGGCGCTGGTCGGAGCCGCCGGCGCCGATTTCGACGACTACCGCCAATGGCTGCAGTCCCACGGTGTCAACTGTGACCACGTGCTGATCTCCCAGACCGCGCACACCGCGCGTTTCACCTGCACCACCGACGTGGACATGGCCCAGATCGCATCGTTCTACCCGGGCGCTATGTCGGAGGCTCGCAACATCAAGCTGGCCGACGTGGTGTCGTCCATCGGAACGCCGGAGCTGGTGATCATCGGGGCCAACGACCCCGACGCGATGTTCCTGCACACCGAGGAGTGCCGCAAGCTGGGGCTGGCCTTCGCCGCCGACCCGTCGCAACAGCTGGCCCGGCTGTCCGGCGACGAGATCCGCAAGCTCATCGACGGTGGCACTTACCTGTTCACCAACGACTACGAATGGGACCTGATGCTGTCCAAGACCGGTTGGTCAGAGGACGAGGTGATGGCGCAGGTCGACCTGCGTGTGACCACGCTCGGTGCCAAGGGTGTGGACATCGTCGATCGCGACGGCACGACCATCCACGTCGGTGTGGTGCCCGAGACCAGCCAGACCGACCCCACCGGCGTCGGCGATGCGTTCCGGGCCGGTTTCCTCACGGGGCGCAGCGCCGGTCTCAGCCTGGAGCGTTCGGCGCAGCTGGGCTCACTGGTCGCCGTGCTGGTGCTGGAATCGACCGGAACCCAGGAGTGGCACTGGGACCACGAGGTCGCCAAGACCCGGTTGGGCGGCGCGTACGGCGACGACGCGGCCGCCGAGATCGCCGACGTGCTGGCCTAACCGGCCAATCACAGCTCTACCGGATACTGCGGCTCGCCGATCTGCGGCACGATGCTGTGCTCGACGAAGATCGCGTGCCAGAGCATGAAGATCAAGATCGTCCACAGCCGCCGGCTGTGATCGCTGACACCGGTCCGGTGCTCGTCAAGCATCCTGCGCACGGCGGCTGTGTCGATCAGGTCGCCGGCCTGTGACGATTCCACCATCGCGTACGCCCACTCGAGCAGCTCGCCGGCACGTAGCCAATGCCGGATCGGGACCGGGAACCCGAGCTTGGCCCGGTGCAGCACATGCGCCGGGACAATGGGCTCCAGCGCCCGCCGCAGCGCGTACTTGGTGGTGGTACGGGTGATCTTTGCCTGCACGGGCAGCCGAGAGGCCACGGCGAACACCTCGGGATCCAGGAACGGCACCCGGAGCTCCAGCGAGTTGGCCATCGTCATCTTGTCGGCCTTGACCAAAATGTCGCCGCGCAGCCAGGTGAACAGATCGATGTGCTGCATGCGGGCCACCGGGTCCCAGCCGGCCGATTCGGCGTACAACGATGCCGTGACATCGGTGTGGGTCCAGTCCTCGCGGAACCCTGGCAGCACGTCGCGCAACTGCGCGTCAGAGAAACTGCGGGCATTGCCGTAGTAGCGTTCCTCGAGCGTCAGCGACCCCCGGTGCAGCAGGCTCTTACCACGCATGCCCTCCGGCAGCGGCTTGGACACCTTGCCCATCGAGCGCCGCAACGGGCGGGGCAGATAGTCGAAGGGCTTCAACGACAGCGGTTCCCGGTAGATCGTGTAGCCCCCGAACAGCTCGTCGGCGCCCTCACCGGACAGCACCACCTTGACGTGCTTGCGGGCTTCACGGGCGACGAAGAACAACGGAACCAGGGCGGGGTCGGCAACCGGCTCGTCGAGGTACCAGACGATCTCGGGCAGGGCGGCGACGAACTCATCCGGGGTGACCACCTTGGCGATATGCCGGGCACCGATGGCCTCGGCGGAGGCCACCGCGACGTCGATCTCGGAGAATCCCTCACGCTCGAAGCCGGTGGTGAACGTGATCAGTCGTGGGTTGTGCCGGATGGCCAGCGCGGCAATGGCCGTGGAGTCGATACCGCCGGACAGAAACGAGCCGACGGTGACGTCGGCGCGCATGTGTTTGGCGACCGAGTCCTCCAGCACCGCGGTGATCTCGTCGTAGCGGGCCTGTTCGGTGTCACGGGTGATCGGCACGGCGTTGAAGCGCGGCACGAAGTAGCGGGTGATCTCCGGCTCTAGCCCGGGTCGGATCAGGGCGTAGCAGCCGGAATCCAGCCTGCGCACCCCGCGGTGCAGCGTCTCCGGCTCCGGCACGTATTGCAGGACCGTGTAGTGCTGCACCGCCCGCGGGTCGATTCGGGTGTCGAAACCTACCAAGCCGACCAGGTCGAGCAGGCATTTTTTCTCGCTGGCCACCGCGGTACCGCCGGTGCCGGTCGCCATGAACAGCGGCTTGATACCGAAAGGGTCGCGGGCGCAGAACAATTGGCTGGTAACGGTGTCCCACAGCGCGAAGGCGAACATGCCGCGCAATCGTGTTAACACGTCGGCGCCCCAGTAGTGGTAACCCGCGACGATGGCCTCGCCGTCGCCGTCGGTGGCGAAAACAGCGCCGTCCTGGGTGCGCAGTTCCTGGCGCAGCTCGAGGTAGTTGTAGATCTCGCCGTTGAACACCAGCACGTAGCGGTCGGGGGCCTCCGGCGGCCCCCACCGCAGCGGCTGATGCGAATGTGCGATGTCGATGATGGAGAGTCGGTTGAAGCCGAACACCACCTCCCCATCGGCGTGCGGGTCAAACCAGGTGCCCGGCTCGTCGGGGCCGCGGTGGCGCATCAAGTGCGACGAGCGGGCGATGGCTCGATCGGCTAGGTCGGCCTCAGCGGCCGTGCGTGCAGCAGCATCGGGGCCGGCGGTCTCGGCGGCGCCGGCCGGGGCCGCCACGAAGGCCAGCAGTCCACACACGGCGCCCCAGTATGCCGCACTCGGCGGGGTGCTCGCCTTCCGAGTGGGCTCTGCCAAGCTGTTTGGGGTCCGTTTACGGCCTGCATCGTCGCCCGTCAGTGCGACGTGGTCTACGCTGCGTAGTAGCCGACATCCGTGCCCAATCGGCCCAGCGTGTGATACAGGAGGCGCCAACGTGACACCTCGCGAGCCAGTCCGTTCGCAACGCTTGTCGCAGTGCAGGTCTCACCGCGTTTCACGTCGTTTTCGGCCGCTGGCGTTGGCCGCGACACTGGGAGTACTGGCGGTCACCCTGAGCGGATGCAGTTGGTCGGAAGCCCTGGGGATGGGCTGGCCGGAAGGCATCACCCCGGAGGCCCGCCTCAACCGGGAGCTATGGATCGGGGCGGTGATCGCCTCCCTGGTGGTCGGCGTCATCGTGTGGGGCCTCATTTTCTGGTCGGCCGCCTTCCACCGGAAGAAGAAGTCCGACACCGAGTTGCCGCGCCAGTTCGGCTACAACATGCCGCTGGAGCTGGTGCTCACCGTGACGCCGTTCCTCATCATCTCGGTGTTGTTCTATTTCACCGTGGTGGTGCAGGAGAAGATGTTGCACCTGGCCAAGGATCCCGAAGTCGTGATTGACATCACGGCCTTCCAATGGAACTGGAAGTTCGGTTATCAGCGGGTCAACTTCAAAGACGGCACACTGACCTACCAGGGCGCCGATGAGGCACTCAAGAAGGCCATGGTCTCCAAGCCTGAGGGCAAGGACGCGCACGGTGAGGAGCTGGTCGGGCCGGTGCATGGGCTCAACACCGAGGACCGGACCTATCTGAACTTCGACAAGGTAGAGACGCTGGGAACGAGCACCGAAATTCCGGTGCTGGTGCTGCCCGCCGGCAAGCGCATCGAATTCCAAATGGCCGCAGCCGACGTGATCCACGCGTTCTGGGTGCCGGAATTCTTGTTCAAGCGCGACGTGATGCCCAACCCCGTGGCAAACAACTCCGTTAACGTTTTCCAGGTTGAACGGATCACCAAGACCGGGGCATTCGTCGGGCACTGCGCCGAGATGTGCGGCACGTATCACTCGATGATGAATTTCGAGGTTCGGGTGGTGCCGGCCAACGACTTCAAGGCTTACCTGCAGCAACGGATCGATGGAAAGACCAACGCCCAGGCACTGTTGGCGATCAATCAGTCGCCGGTGGCGACGACCACTCACCCGTTCGACACCCGCCGCGGTGAGTTGGCCGGAAACCAGTCAGGTTAGGACACCCAATGCATATCGAAGCGAGGTTGTTCGAGTTCATCGCCGCGTTCTTCATCCTGACGGCGGTGCTGTACGGGGTGTTGACTGCGATGTTCGCCACCGGTGGTGTGGAGTGGGCAGGCACCACCGCGCTGGCGCTGACCGGTGGCCTCGCGTTGATCACGGCCACCTTCTTCCGCTTCGTAGCGCGTCGGCTGGATACCCGGCCGGAGGACTATGAAGGCGCTGAGATCAGCGACGGCGCAGGGGAATTAGGGTTTTTTGCCCCGCACAGTTGGTGGCCGATTCTGGTCGCGTTGGCGGGCTCGGTGGCGGCGGTCGGTATCGCCCTATGGCTGCCGTGGCTGATCGTCGCCGGGGTGGTGTTCATCCTGGCCTCGGCGGCCGGCCTGGTCTTCGAGTACTACATAGGTCCCGAGAAGCACTGATCGGCACCGGCAAGGTCACAATCAGGGCATCAGTTGATCGGTGGCGAGCTCGCCAGGACGGCTATGCCGCGCTCCGTTCGGTAGGGTTTGCCCAGGCACAATGAGAATCTCCCCAGCGTGCGCGCAACGATCTAACCGCGGGGCGTTGCGCGCTGGTGATGCAGTTGGACAGGGCAGGGAAACATGAGCGGGCCGAATGCTCCGGGACAGGGACCTCAAGAACCCGACCCCGCCAGCGAGCTCAGCGAACCGGATTCCCGCGGCGAGCACGGCGAGGAATCGGATTCCGGCAGTGGGCCCGTCCCAGAACTGGGCCCCCTGGAGGACAGCGGCGAAATAGCGGCGCACACAAGCGAGACCGACGCATACTCTCGGGCCTACTCGGCGCCAGAGTCCGAGCACGTCACGAGCGGCCCATACGTGCCGGCCGATCTCAGGCTCTATGACTACGACGACTACGACGAGTCGTCCGAGGACGATGAGCACCGTGCTCCGCGCTGGCCGTGGGTGGTCGGCATCGCGGCCATCCTGGCCGCGATCGCGCTCGTGGTTTCGGTGTCGCTACTGGTTATACATACCGACACCAGCAAACTCGCCACCCCCGCAACCACCACCCCGT
>DATMMZ010000136.1:0-4185 GCA_035569455.1 Mycobacterium sp.
TGCTGGCATTTCAGGGCGTTGAGCACCCGTAACCGGGCGTAGCTGACGGTGTCGTCGGGAATGGTCGCCTGCACCCAGCGGACCCAGGCCGGGCCCATTTCGGTGAAGGCAGCAACCAGGTCGATGAGACGTGCGTCCCGCTTCGCAGTTGACATGGAATACTCCGCTACTATTTACTGTATATAGCTACTAGTTGATGTACTCCACCAATAATACCTCAGGAGGGCGCCATGACCGCTCACTCCACTCGTTTCGGTATCAACCTGGTTTTCGCGGGCACCGTCGCCCAGACCGTCGAGAACGCCAAACGCGCCGCCGACGTCGGATTCGACGTGGTGATGGTCGGCGACCATCACGGCTCTCCGGCACCAATGCCGACCCTGGTCGCCATCGCCGCGGCGGTGCCCTCCGTCCGGATCAGCAATCTGGTCATCAATGCGCCGCTCTACCAGCCGGCGCTGCTGGCCCGCGATCTGGCCACGGTGGACGCCGCCAGCGGCGGACGCCTCGAGATCGGCTTGGGCAGCGGGTATATCGCGGCCGACTTCGCCGGTTTTGGACAGCCGTTCCCGTCAGCCGGACAGCGGGTGGAGGTGCTCACCGAACACGTCACCACGATCCGCAACTTGCTGTCCAGCCCGGACTACCGCCCGGCGCCGGTGCAGTCCCCGCCGCCGATCATGGTGGCCGGCATCGGCGACAAAATGCTGTCGATGGCAGCCCGCCACGCCGACATCATCGCCATCGCAGCCCAGGGCCACCAGGACCAACTCGGCGAGCGCATCGACTACATCAAAAGCCAGGCCGGGCCGCGTTTCGAGCAGATCGAGTTCGCGTTCAGCTTCTTCCAGCTGTCTTTCAACAAGACACCGGACCTGACGTTGTTGCGGTCAACCTCACCGAAAAGCACCGACGACGAGCTGATGCAGTCGGTGACCTTGCTGCAAGGCTCGGTATCCCAAGCCGCCGAGCGCATCGCCGCTCTGCGCGAGCAGTTCGGGATCACCTACTTCACCCTCAACCTGTCGCCAGGGACCACGTGGGATGAGTTCGAAAAACTGCTCGTCACCGCCAGATAACTGTCGACCACCAGGAGCCAACCCATGCGATTCGGAACGATTGGCGCGGGCACCATCGGCCAAGCGCTGGCGCGCCACGCCCTCAACGCCGGCTATCCCGTCGCCCTGTCCAACAGCCGCGGCCCCGACACCCTCACCGAACTCGTGGCCGAGCTCGGGCCGCTGGCCTCGGCAGGCACCATCGCCCAGGCCGCCGAAGCCGACATCGTGTTCCTGGCCGTCCCATGGCCGGAAATCCCCGCCGCCCTCGACGGCCTGCCGAACTGGAACAACCGCATCCTTGTCGACACCACCAACGTGTTCGCCTACAGCAGCGGCACCCCGGTGCCCGTTGACCTCGGCGATCAAACCGGCAGCGAGATCACCGCCACGCACGCCCCCGGCGCCCGCGTGATCAAGGCATTCAACACCCTCTACGCCAAATACATCGAACCCGACCCCCGCCACGACGCCGGCCGCCAGGTCGTCTTCTACGCCGGCGACGACGTCGAAGCCAAAGGCACCTTCGATGCCCTGCTCAACGAATTCGGCTTCGCCCCCGTCGATATCGGCACCTTGAGCGACGGCGGCCGGCTCATGGACGTCAACGGCGGCCCACTCTCAGCCCTGCACGTCCTCAAACAGGACTGACCGCAACGCTCCCCTCGGCACGCCGACGCGTGCCCGCACGAAAGGACCAGGCCATGACCACACTCGACTGGAAAATCGCCGCCATCACCGGAGCCACCTCCGGACCGGCCCTGGCCGCGGCCAAACTCTTCGTCACCGAGGGCGCCCACGTCTACATCACCGACCGACGGAAAGCCAGACTCGACGCAGCGATCGACGACATCGGCGGCAAGGCCATCGGAATCGCCGGCGGTGCAAGCAATCTGCGCGACCTCGACACCGTCGAAGAACCCCTGACCGTCGTCACCAAAGAGTCCTTCGACGCGGCGTTCGGCGTCAACATCCGCGGCAGCTCGGCGGTCTCCACCAAAGGCGTGCCAGGCCAAAGCGTCTACGCCGCCTCCGTAGCCGCCGTGCGCGCGCTCGAGCGTCGCCGAGAACCAGACCAACTAAGCGAGGATGCCGATAATGAGCCCATCGACAAGTGACCGTCACCGCCTCGCGGACAAGACAGTGTGGCGAGTCGGGTACGGCGCCATGCGGCTGGCCGGCGACGGCCTGCAAGGTCCACCGCTAGACCGCGGTGAGGCGTTAGCGGTGCTGCGCGCGGCCATCGACGCCGGGGTCGACCACATCGACACCGCTCAATTCTACGGGCCCGGCATGGCCAACGAGCTGATCCGGGAGGCGCTGTTCCCCTACCCCGAAGGACTGGCGCTGGTGAGCAAGGTCGGCGCCCGCCGTGACGAATCCGGCCACATGATGCTCTGGGACGACCCTGACCAGCTGCGCGTCGGCATCGAGGAAAATCTCGCAACGCTGGGCGTCGAGCAACTCACAGCGGTGAACCTGCGGCTTATCGAAAACGCCGTCCCCGATGCGCGATTCATCGATCAGCTTGGCGCGCTGACCGCGGCTCGCGACGAGGGCTTGATCGCCGGTGTGGGGATCAGCAACGTCAGCCTCGCCCACCTGCAGCGGGCGGTCGAGGTCACCGACATCGTCTGCGTGCAGAACGCCTACAGCCTCACGGATCGCACATCAGAGCCCCTCCTGATCGAGTGCATTGCCCGGGATATCGCGTTCGTGCCGTTCTTCCCCCTGGGCGGGTGGGACGCTCAACGCGACGCAATCCTGTCGAACCCGGTCGTTACCGCGATCGCCGCCCGCCACGGCGCCCTCCCCGCCCAAGTCGCCCTAGCGTGGCTACTGGGCATCGCCCCCAATGTTCTGCTGATCGCCGGGACCACAAGCTGCGGCCACCTCGCAGAGAACCTCCGCGCCGCGGACCTGGCCTTGTCGGACGACGAGATCGCCAGCCTCACCAATGCATTCAGCTGACCGCCTGAAAGGAGCGCACCGTGAGCACTGTCCGTTTCGACATCGTTGACACCCTGGGGCGCATTACGCTGACGAGCCCGCCGTACAACTTCGTCAGCGCCCAATTCAATACCGATCTGGCCGCTGCGGTGCACGACGCCAGCAGCAGCGACATCCGCGCGCTACTGATTCAAGCCGAAGGCCCCAACTTCTCTGTCGGCGGAGCCGCGGACGAATGGCCCGACAAGAGCTACAGCTGGTTTCGCACCTTCATCGCCGAAGTCACCAACACTTACCGCGCGATCGAAGCCCTGCAGATACCGGTTGTGGCCGCCGTGCGCGGCAAGACTGGCGGGGGTGGCCTCGAGTTGGCGCTGTCGGCGGACTTTATCGTCGTCGCCGATAACACCGCGATGTGGTGCGCGGAGGTCATGATGGGCCAACTGCCGCTGGCTGGCGGCTACCAACGCCTGGCCAGTCGGATCGGGCCGGCCGCGGCGCGCCGCATGGTCATGCTGGGCGAACCCACCCCGGTCGCCACCATCCCCGCGGTCGCCGACTACATCGTGCCCGACGATGAACTCGACGACACCGCGCTACGGCTGGCCACAAGACTCTCGCAAGGCCCCACCCGCAGCTACGCCGCAGCCAAATCCGTTCTCAAAGCCTGGTCGGCGGGCGGCATCGCCGCAGCCGACAAACTCATGCTCGACCTAAGCATCGGGCTGTTTCACACTGAAGACTTCCAACAGGGCCTCAAAGACCCCCAAAAGGGCCTCGACGCACTGCTGGGCGCACTGGCGCGCAGCGAGCAACCGGCCATCGGCCGCGACTCGCCCGGCATCACCTTCAGGGGCCGCTGACGACGAAATCACCAGTCTCAGCACCGCATTCGGCCAACAGGGACACACGCCGGGCGGCCCCCGGGCGCGGTCGTCACCATGACCGAAAACAAGGGCCACCCCGACGATGCCGAGGGTAGGGCACGCTAGTTTCACAATCGGCGGGATTTCGATTATCAAGGATGCTGTCGTGGAAATCAGCGTGAATTGCTACCTCAGTGAGGACCCCACCGTTTCGCCGGTGGATGACTTCGTCGCGCAACTCGCGAAGGTGCGAGACGAAGGGTTCCGGCGAGTGTGGGCGCCTCAAATGTACTGGCAGGCTGATTTGTTGA
>DATMMZ010000137.1:0-9881 GCA_035569455.1 Mycobacterium sp.
CCCGCTGCGACCGCACTTCGGAACCATGGGAGTGGCGCCCGCTGAACCGGAGCGGGTTTCGTCGATACCGCCGGGCGACCACGGCGGCAACATCGACAACTGGCGCATCGCCGCGGGTGGACGCATGTACTACCCGGTTCAGGTCGCCGGCGCGCTGCTATCGGTCGGTGATCCGCATGTTTCGCAGGGCGACGGCGAGATCAGCGGCACCGCGTTGGAGGCCTCCCTGAATGGACTGCTGCGCTTGACGATCCGGCGCGATCTCGCGTACAGCGTGCCGGTACTGGAGACCGCAACCGAGCTGCTCGTGCACGGCTTCGGCAGCACACTTGACGAGGCGATGAAAGCCGCAACGCTGCGCACGCTCGCCATCCTGGAGGGCCAATTCGGGCTATCCCGTGCGGATGCATACTCGTTCATGTCTGTCGCGGTGGACTTCACCGTGACCCAGGTGGTCGACCAACGCCAGGGGGTGCACGGCCGACTCGATAAGCGTTGCTTCCCGAAGTGGCCGGGTGCCAGCGCGTGAACTCCGACGGCATCCGTGCCTTCATCTTCACCCCGCAAGACGGTGTTCCGCCGGCGGTGGCCCCGTTCGCTCACGCCACCGCCGCAGGATCCACGCTCTACGTCACCGGACAAATGCCGACCAATGTCACCGGTGCCCTTGTGGGAGACGACGTCGGTGTCCAGACCGACCAAGTGCTGCGAAACCTGTTGCGGGTCACCGAGCTGTGTGGCGGCGGGCTCGCCGACGTCGTGCAAGTCAGGGCCTATCTCCTTGACTGGGACGACTACGCGACCTTCAACGTCGCCTATGCTCGGTGGTTTTCCGACCGGTTTCCCAGCCGCACCTGTGTGGGTACCACGGGCCTGGCCGTGGGCGCCCGCGTCGAGATCGACTGGGTGTGCTGGCGTGGCGATGGGTGGGGCAGCGGGTAACGGCTCGACTGTCCGGTTCTGCCGTGGCAATTGAACGGCATCAGGATGTTCGCATCGCTTGCCTGCGCTGCACGGCTGCTTGACCAAATGATCCAGTGTTAACGGAGCCTTCCGGCAGGCACAATTCCCCGCTTTCGACACGGGCGCGCAGATAGGCGAACGTCTGCGCCGTCTGAGCGAACAGATGCTCACCGGCGCGCAGCGTGGGGCGCGATCGACCGTCGCGGGATGCAAAGCGCGGCAAGGGTTCGACCACCGTGTGGTAGTCCACATTGAAGAACAGCGGGAACGAATAGCGTTCTTCGGGCACGTTGCGGACGCGGTGGGTGGTGGCGATGAACTCGCCGTTGGTCCACAGCTCCAGCAGGTCGCCGATGTTCACGACGAAGGTGCCGGGAACGGGCGGTGCACCGATCCACTCGCCGGCGCCGTTGAGCACCTCAAGGCCCGGCGCGGTGGGCTTGAGCAACGTGAAGCATTCGTAGTCGCTGTGTGCGCCGACCCCCTCGCGGTCTTCGGCGTCCGGGTTGTACGGGTAATGGATCAACCGCAGCTGGCTGGGCGTCTTAGTGGCGTGGCGCGCGAAGCGGTCCGGGCCTTCCCCGAGCGCCACCGAAAATGACCGCAGCAGCAGCTGGCCGACCTCGAGCACGGCGAGGTAGTAGGCGGTCACGGCGTCGGCAAAGCCGGAGATATCGGGCCAGACGTTGGGTCCCAGCATCGGATTGCCGGCGAGGTAATCCGGGTCGTCGGCCGGCAGGTCCAGGGCGGTGTCGAACGCCTCCTTGAGGTCGGGTTTTTCGTCGCCGAGGCCTTCTTCACCGATCGGCACGTAGCCGCGGTGGCATTTCGACAGACCGATATAGGAACGCATCTTTTCTTCCAGCGGCAGTGCGAAGAACTGCTTGGTGACCCGCAGCAGCCGCTCAAACAGGTCCTCGCCTACGCCCGTGCCGGCAATGTAGAAGAACCCGACTTCGCGTGCGGCCTTGCCGATTTCGGCGGCCACCATGTCCAACCCGGCGGCCTCGGTCGACCGCAAAGCACTGACATCGACTACCGGAATTGAAGTGAACGATGTTGCGCGGCTCACAACTTCACGCTTCCTTCGCTGTCTTTGATACGCCATCGTCGCAGGGTGCGAGTGCCGTTATCGTCGACGTCATCGACATCCAGGTACCCGGCATCCAGCGTCGGACGCAACGAGCGGCCCATACGACGGGGCAGCGCGGAATCGGTGATCACCCACTCGGCGCCGTCGATTCGGCCCAACGAGACCTCCACCCGGGTGTCACGCCGCATCCAGCCGAACTGGTTGCCCGCCCGCAGCAGCAGCGCATCGTTTCCTTCTGCCGAGCAGAGGGTCAGCGCCCAGCAGGGGGAAGCGGCAGCGCTGAGGTCTCTCTCCCAATGCTCGACGTAATCGGTATACACACCGGTCTCGATCAACGTGTCGTCGTCCCATCGCATGACTGCCGCGTCCGGATGCGCCTCACTAGCTTGAACATTCACGAAGTGACTCCATTCGAACACGTCGGCGCGCTGATTCAGCCATCCTCCGAATCCGCGCGAGTCAACGAAGACGGTAATTCCCTGTAGCCATCGCACGTCAGTCGTGGTGTCCCGGGAGCCGTCGGGATTAACCAGCAGGGTTCGCCGCCACGATCCCACGCAGTCGGACATCAGCACCGATGTCACGGCGAACCCGCGACTGGCGCAACGGTTCCAAAGCGCTCGTGGAAGTGGCGGGTCAGCTGCGGCCACACCACGGGGTCATGGCCGGGAACCAGCTCGTATCCTTTCGCCGCCGCCAGTGTCTTGAGGCGCCGGATCGGCTCGACGGTTTCCTCGGGCGCCACCCCAATGTATCCGCCGATTGCCAGTTCGTGCTCGATGTTCTCGGTGAGATCGGCTGCGTCGAACGCAAACACGAATCCGCCGCCGCCGACGCAGTCGTCCAGTTCGACGACGAAGCTCTGATGCCCAGGGGTGTGGCCGTACGTGGGTACTGCAGTGACACCTGGCGCGATTTCGGCCTCGCCGTCGGCCAGCCGCCAATCGATGCGGGGGTCGTCGAAGTCGATGCGTGCGATCGAGTGGTGCTCCGGCTCGGGATGGTTGGACAGCCCGTACTGTAGCTCCCGGCGTTGCGCGTGAACTGGGACCTTGCCCGCGAACAGCTTCAGCCCGCCGGCATGATCGTGGTGCAGATGGCTCACAGCGACCGCGTGAATGTCGTCGATGTCAATCCCAACCTCGTGCAAGGATTCCTCGATCGGCTCACCGGGGCCGGGCAGCACGGGCACATACTCCAGGGTCGGGTAAAAACGCCGATACAACGCCCGGTCCCGGATCAGCGCCGTGTTGAATCCGGTGTCCAGCAACACCCACCCCCCGTCGGTGTGCAGCAGCACGCCCGGCACCGGTTCGCGCATCCTCAGATCAGCGGGAGCACCGTAGACCGACACCGACTTCGGCAGGTCCTCCCAGCCGAGGGTGAGTAGAACAATTCGTCGAACCTTCCCCACCGTCATCCCACCGACAGCGCCGCGAGCCGCAATGAATTCGGGTTCGTGACCACGTGGGCCTGCTCGACTCCCTTCAGCCAGGGCTGGGCGACCATGAAGTCGTCGACGTCGGCGAGGTTCATCCAGCATCCGGTGCCCGAGGCGGCCTCCGCCGCATCGGAAAAGGTTTGTGGCGCAGCACTAACCAACCCCTGTGCCAGCAAGTCGGTCACCCGCGGCGACGAGCAGCTCAAATAGTTGAGGCCCCCGTCGGGATCCCAGGAGATGTGCCCCCAGGTGTACGGCGACGGAGCATCCGGCCACGCCAAAATCGTCAAAATTTCCGGTGCCGCCGAGCCGTCGCCGCCGATCCAGCCGTAAATCTCCGAGGTGGGATAGCTCTGCACCTTGGCGGTGATGCCAGCGGCGGCAAACTGCGTCGAGAGCAAATTGCTGATCAGCTGGTTGTCAGGATTGCTTGAGTCATAACCCAGGGTGATCGTCTTCTGATCGGCCGGCAGCGCTGACGCGATCTTGGTCAGCACCGACGGGTCGCGGGTGATGTTCTGCTTCGCCAACTGCGGATCCATCATGTTCGGTGGATACACTTGCCCCCCGTCCTTTCCGCGACCGGAATACGTTTGCTTGACAATGGTGTCGACGTCGACGGCCTGGGCCGCCGCGGTGCGCTTGGCCTGATCGGTGAACATTCCCTTGTGAGGGTTGATGTAGAAATAGTTCGACATCATCGTCGGCAACGAATAGTGCGAGTATTTGTTGTTGGTCGAGTACGACTGCACCGCAGAGGACGGCAAGTCGTGCATGATCACCGCGATCTGGCCGTTGTTGAACTGCAGTTGCTGTGCCGATGCGTCGGTGATCACCGGGATCTCCACACTGGTGAAATACGGTTTGGTGCCCCAGTAGTCACCAAACGCGGCCAGTGCGTAATGCGACCCGACCTGGGCATCGGTGAGCGTGTACGGGCCGGTGCCGAGGTCATGGGTTCTCAGGTAGGTCTGCGCGTTATCGGAGCCGGCGTTCCGCTGCAGTCCTGTCGGGCTCACCATGCGGGGGCCGTACGGTGACGCCATGTAGTCCAGAAACGCCGAATTGGGCCCCTTCAACGTGATGGTGACCTTGTAATCCCCGTCAGTGGTAACCGAATCGACGTCTGTCACCATGTACGCCGGCCCCTGATTAACTGCCAGCCGCCGGTCGAACGACGCCTTGACCGCGGCCGACGTGAACGGTGCTCCGTCGTGGAACTTCACCCCCTGACGCAGGTCAAAGGTGAAGACCCGGTGGTCCGGCGACTCGGTCCAAGCTGTGGCCAGCAACGGCTCCAGTTCGGGATTCTTGGTGCCCGCCTTGAACTGCAACAGGCCTTCGTACAGGTTTGTGGTCAGCAGCAGACCCTGTCCGGCGTAAAAGACGTCGGGATCCGGCGGCTGACCCGGATCCTGCAGGAACGACACATGCAACACCTTGTCCGTGGGTGCCGCGTTGGGCGCACCGCCCGAGCCTGATCCACCGCATGAAGCGACGGTTACCATCACAACCGCGCTTGCGGCGAGGAGGGCGAACTTTGGTGGACAGCTCATCGTGCGGCTCCTTCCAGGGCCGAAACCGAGGTTTGGGTGCTCGGTTGCGGCAATTGTTCGAACGCGGCAAGGATTTCGTCAGTCGTACGCACCGCGCCGGTCTGCAAGTACTCCATTGCGTCGAGGGCAGCCTCGTGGCGGTATTGCGATGACCCGCCGCAACAATCCGCAACGACCCGGACGTAGTAGTCGCGTTGGTGGGCGTCGGCGAACGTGTAGTGGACACACACATCCGTAAGCCCACCAATCAAAATAAGCGTCGACACCCCGAGGCCGCGCAGTACGATCTCGAAATCCGTTCCGATGAAACCGGAATAGCGCCGCTTGACGATGTGTATCTCGCCGGCTTGCGGTCGGAGCGACGGCTCGAGCTCGGTACCGGGCTGGCCTTCCACGCAGTGCACGCCTTCGGCGCCGTCGAGCTCCCGACCGAAGTCGACGCCGCTGCGACGGTGCACTTCCTGGAAGAACACCACGGGGACCCCCGCCGCGCGCGCCGCGGCAGCCAAGCGCTCGGCGTTCTTGACACGCGCGGCGTGGCCCGGCATCACCTCGATACCCGTTTCGGCGCTGGGCAGCCCGCCGCCTTCCTGCATATCGACGACGACGAGCATCGGACCGCCCACGAGCAGCGGTTGTGTTGGCAACAGACCTCCTAGGTGGCGACGCGCGGATCTGCGGCCGCCTGCAACAGATCGACCGCGGTGTTGATAAGGACGTAGAGCACTCCCAGCAGCAGCGTGACGCCCGCGATCGCGGGAAAGTCTGCCACCGGGATGCTTTGGGCGATGTACTGGCCGATTCCGGGCCACCCGAAGACCTGTTCGACAACGAGCACGCCAGAGAACATCAGACCGACCTGCAGGCCGGTCATCGACAGAGCCGAGCCGACGACGTTGCGCAGGACGTGGCCCGCCACCACGCGTATCTCGGAAAAACCCTTCGCCCTTGCGGTTCGGGCGTAATCACTGGCCACATCGGTCAGCAGGCACGACCGCAGCACCCGGCCGATCGCAACGGCGGGGCCGATGGCGATCACGATGGCCGGAAGCATCAAGTGGTGCAACGCATCTGCGACCACGTCCAAACGGCCGGCCAGCAACCCGTCCACGGTCAGTAAGCCCGTTGGCCCGCTTGGCGGGCTGGCGACGCTTGACCGGCCGTTCGCGGGCACCCAGCCGAGCCGCTGGTAGAACACGATCAGGCCCGATATCCCGAGCAGAAACATCGGTGCCGATGCGCCGGTGAACAGCACGGCCCGCACCACACCGGAGCCTGGCCATTTCAACGTTGTGCTGAACGCCAGCAGTACGGCCAGCACCAGCGCGATCATGATGCCGCACAACGCCAGTTCCATCGTGGCCGGGAAGAAAACGCGCAGGTCGGTGCCCACGGGTCGCCGGGTGCGATACGACGTACCTAGATCGCCGTGCACGGCCGCGGTTAAGTAGTGCCAGAACTGGTTCAACAGCGGTTGGTCCAGACCCAACTCGTGCCGGCGCGCTGCGATAGCCTCCGCCGAGGCTTGGGCTCCGAGCTGGGCATGCACCGGGTCCAGTGGCGAAATATGCTGCAGCACAAACAGAACAGCGGTTAACGCGATCAGGATCGCGACCACGGCGGCCGATCGGGACAAAACGAAGACCTTCACCGCGCTAGCTCGTCTTCATCAGGTTGCGCAGGCTGTCGCCCGCGACGTTTCCGACCAGCGCCAAAACCAGCACGCCCAGACCCGGCATCACCGGAACCCACCACTGCTGGAGGAAATAACTGAGGTTTCGCGAAGAGTCGGCACCCAGCTCCGGTGCCGGCGCCGATTGGCCCAGACCAAGGAATGACAGCGCGGCCAGCGTGAGGATCAACGTGCCGATGTCCAGGCTGGCGGCGACCAGCGCGTTGGGCACGGCGCCGGGCAGCAGATGCCGTGCCGCCAGCCGAACCCGGCCAACCCCGGCCAGTTTCGCGGCCTCGACATGGGGACGGGCGGCGAGCCGGTTGACGTCAGCGCGCACCAACCGCGCATAAAACGGCCACCAGACGATCGACACCGCGATCAGTGTGTGGACGAATCCAGGACCAAGGGCGGCCACCACGGCGATGGCCAGCACCGGCGCCGGCAGTGAAAGGAACGCGTCGGTGACCCGCATCAGCACACCGTCGATCCATCCGCCGGTCGCACCGGCGATGAGCCCAACCAATCCGCCGATCATCAGCCCGACCGCGACGACGACCAGTGCCGCAATCCAACTCGCGCGAACCCCGTAGAGCACCCGGCTTAGGATGTCGCGCCCGATGCTGTCGGTACCGAGCAGGAACCCGTTCTTGCCAGGTGCCTGCAGCGGCAAGCCCACCGGGGTGAGCGGGTCATGCGGAGCGATCAGTGGAACGCTGACAACGATCAGCGTGACCACCAGCAGCAGCGAGACTCCCACCCAGTTGAGTACGCCCGACGAGCTGCGCGGCAGCGTCAACAACCGCCGCCCACGGCCATCGAGGACGGGGCCCGCCGGGATCGCGATCGCCAAGTCAGCTTGCCTTCCGTGCGATGCAGGCCACCTGATGAGGACTACCGGGTCTGCCCGAGAGACGAACCTCGAGCTGCTCGTCTGCGCACGTGTCGACCGCAATCGGGCAGCGGGGATGAAACGCACAGCCTGACGGGGGCGATAGTGGGCTGGCCGGTTCCCCGGCCAACACCGGTGATTGGCGACCGAGGTCCGGAATCGCGTCGACTAACGCCTGGGTGTAAGGGTGCGCGGGTTGGGCGATCACGTCGTCGGCCGGACCGATCTCAACAATCCGCCCCAGGTACATGACCGCGATGCGGTCGGCGACCACCCGCGCCACAGATAGGTCGTGAGTGACGAATATCACCGACATGCACAGGGTTCGGCGTAGGTCGTCGATCAGGTTGAGGACCGATGCCGCCAGCGAGACGTCCAACGCGCTGGTCGGCTCGTCGCACAGCAGCACCCCTGGCGGCACGACCGTCGCGCGCGCTAGGGACACCCGCTGGCGTTGACCGCCGGAAAGCTGGCCGGCGCGCGATTTCGCGATATCCGCCGACAGGCCTACCCGCTGCAGCACCTCGGCCACCGCTTCCCGTTTCTGCTTGCGCGACATGCCGTTTCGCCGCAGCCGTTCGCCGATCAGTTCACCGACCGGTAGCCACGGCGTCAGCGACGCGCCGGCATCCTGGAAAACCATCTGCGGTCGTTGGCCGCCGAACACCTGCACCGTGCCTGCAGAGGGTTTTTCCAGTCCCGCGACGATGCGCAGCAGCGTCGACTTGCCAGAACCGCTCTCGCCCACAAGAGCAACCGACTCGCCATCGGCGACCCTCAGCGTAATGCCGCGCAACGCGTGCAGTTTGCCTGACATCTCGCCCGTTCGATCGCGCCAGCGACGCCCGGCCGTGAACATCTTGGTTACCTCGCGCAGCGCGACGGCCGTCGGTTTGTCGGCGGTTGTCGACCCGGGCGGCGGGCCCAACTCCTCGTCCGTGGTCGTCGAGCGGGGACCAAGTCGGGCCGTCACATCGGCCAGCGACAACAGGCACGCGCTGACCCGATCCGATGCCACCGCGATAGCCTCAGGAGGCGTCTGGGAACACGCCGGCATGCTCAGCTCGCAGCGTGGCGCGAACGCACACCCGGGTAACGTCGCCACCGGGCTGGGGACCGCACCGGCCAGCGCCGCGAGCTTGTAGTGCCGTGGAGTGTCCAGTGTCAGCCGGGACCGCAGCAGGCCGTGGGTGTAGGGGTGTGCCGGTTGGCCCAACACCGATGCGGTCGGCCCGATTTCGGCGATCCGCCCAGCGTAAAGAACCGCGGTGCGATCCGAGATCTGCGCCGCGACACCCAAATCGTGGGTGATCAGCACGATGCTGCATCTGATCTCGTCGCGCAGCCGTAGTAGCAAGCGCAGCACCTGGGCCTGGACGGTGACATCCAAGGCGGTGGTCGGCTCGTCGGCAATGATGAGTTCGGGGTCCCCGGCGATCGCGATGGCAATCATGACGCGCTGCCGAAGGCCTCCCGACAATTCGTGCGGGTATGCCCGCATCCGCCGCGCTGGGTCAGGGATGCCGACGGCCGCCAGCAGTCTGCGTGCTTCTTCGTGGCTTCCCGCCGCTTCCGCCACCTGTTTGCCGATCCGCATAGTCGGATTGAGCGACGTCATCGGGTCCTGGAAGATCGCGCCCAGGTCCAGGCGGCGGACCTTGCGCATCGTCTTCGGGCCGCCGTTGACCATGTCGGAACCGGTCACCCGAATCGTCCCCCGCAATTGCGCCGAAGGCGGCAGCAGGCCCAACAGGCTAAACCCGAGAACGGTTTTGCCGGAACCGGATTCGCCGACCACGCCGAGTATTTCGCCGGGGGCGATGCGAAGGGATACCCCGCGCAACGCCTTCACGTCCTTACCGTTGCGACGGAAAGTCACGTGTAGGCCGTCGACGGTCGCTACCGGCGTCTCGCCCGAAAGCACAGCCGATGGCGCACGCTGCGCGCTGATCTCAGATACCGCACTGCCCATCCAGTAGCTCCCCGGCCAAGCGGATCCTCAGCTGTTGGCCGATTTGCGGCTCGCCAGCGCGCACGGCCTGTCACTTGATAGTTTTCCGGTCCGGCGACAGCGATGGGTATCGCCGGCGTAACCAAACGCAGGTCGGGCGTAACCGATATGTGTCCGTTGTTTCTGTCGTGTGACAGATATCTGAAAAGCTGCCGCCCGCCGACTGCGTACGTCACGATGGCCCAATGCCGGTTGCTCGCGCGGGTCGGCCCCGACTGACGACACGACGCCGCCCCGGGGCCACCGCGCGCGA
>DATMMZ010000138.1:0-3122 GCA_035569455.1 Mycobacterium sp.
TGTGCGGCAAAGCTTTCAGGAACAGGTCAACGCCGCGTTAGCCGCCGCCGGAGCGCCAGCCCCCGAGGTGCACAAGAACGGCATCGGCCACGGTATGGCCGCACCGACCATCGTCGCGGTCGGAACCGAGGAGCAGAAGAGGAAGTTCCTGCGGCCCTTGTATACCGGTGAGCACATCTACTGCCAGTTGTTCAGCGAACCCGGCGCAGGATCGGATCTCGCCGCGGTCGCCACCCGCGCGGTCCGCGACGGCGACGACTGGATCGTCAACGGGCAGAAGGTGTGGACCTCGGGCGCCCACAACGCTCGGATGGCGATCCTGGTGGCGCGCACCGATCCGAACGTGCCGAAGCACGCTGGATTGACCTACTTCCTGTGCGACATGACCGACCCGGGTGTGGAAGTCCGGCCGCTGCGCCAGCTGACGGGCGAGGCCGAGTTCAACGAGGTATTCCTCACCGACGTCCGGGTGCCCGACGCCAACCGCCTCGGCGCCGAGGGCCAGGGCTGGCGAGTCGCCACCACGACGCTCAACAACGAGCGCGTCGCCATCGGATCCGGGGCGCCACGCGAGGGCGGAATGATCGGCAAAGTCGCCTCGGCCTGGCGCGAGCAACCGGCATTGCGTAGCCCGGCGGTACACGACGAACTGATGCGGCTGTGGGTCGAGTCCGAAGTTGCGCGGCTGACGGGTGAACGGCTGCGTCAGCAGTTGGCGGCGGGCCAACCGGGTCCAGAAGGTTCGGCGATGAAGCTGGCCTTTGCCCGCCTGGCACAGGCAATTTCCGGCTTTGAGATGGAATTGCACGGCGAGGCCGGCCTGCGTTACGACGACTGGACGCCGCGCCGGCCGGAGAAGGTCGACTTCATCGGACGGGGACCCGGGTACCGCTACCTGCGGGCCAAGGGCAACTCGATCGAGGGCGGAACCTCGGAGATCCTGCGCAACGTGATTGCCGAACGGGTGCTGCGCCTGCCACCCGAACACCGCGTCGACAAAGACATTCCCTGGAAGGACTTGGCTCGATGAGTGCGCCGATGAGCACCGCGAACCTGCTCTACAGCGACACCGAGGACGCGCTGCGCGACAGTGTCCGACGGCTATTCGCCGACCGGTGCGCGCCGGAAACCATCGCAACCGTGTACGACGACGCCCATGCGAACTTCACGGATGTCTGGAGGACGCTCGCCACCGAACTCGGACTGGCTGGCCTGCTGGTGCCCGAGTCGCTGGGCGGGGCGGGTGTCGGCACCCGCGAAGCCGCGGTGGTCATGGAGGAGATCGGGCGCGCCGTCGCGCCGGTCCCGTTCCTGCCCAGCGCGGTGCTGGCCACGGTTGCCCTACTGAAGGCAGGCGAGACGCAGACACTGCGGTCGCTGGCCGAAGGTTCGGCGACGGGTGCACTGGCCATTCCGCTGCCGACACCGCCGGGCGTTCTCACCGCAACGGTGCGAGTTGGCGATTCGGGCTTGACCGGGCGGGTCACCAGTGTCGCGGGCGCCAACCAGGCCGACGTGTTCGTCGTCCCGGCGGCGGGACCCGACCGCCTCGAACTGCACACTGTTTCGCGCGCAGCCCCCGGCCTAACGGTGACGCCGGTGCTGTCGCTGGACATGACCAGACCGATTTCCGACGTTGAGTTTTCGGACGTCCCGTCGACCCGGGTCGACGATGGCGATGGGCAGGCCGCGGTGGCCGAGGCGCAGTTGTGCGGCGCGGTGCTGTTGGCCACCGAGCAGTTGGGGGTGGCGCAGTGGTGCTTCGAGACGACACTTGCCTACGTCAAGGATCGCAAGCAGTTCGGCCGTGCGGTCGGCTCCTTCCAAGCGCTCAAGCATCGCTTGGCCGACCTCTGGCTGGAGGTCAGTTCAGCCGGCGCTGCCGCACGGTATGCCGCCGACACCTACGCGCGCGGCGACGCGGACACCCCGGTCGCCGCCGCGGTCGCGCAGGCGTATTGCAGCGGCGTCGCCGTGCACGCCGCGGAGGAATGCATCCAGCTGCATGGCGGCATCGGCATGACCTGGGAGTATCCCGCCCACCTGTATCTCAAGCGGGCCAAGAGCGACCAGCTCGCGCTCGGCACCCCTTATCACCACCGCGCACGGCTCGCCGAACTCGTCGACCTGCCGGCGTCCTAGTCGGGGGCCGAGCGCAATAAGATTCAGCGCAGCAATGCAGTGCATCGACAGCGAGCACATGTTCATAGAACTCTCCGACACCCTGGCTAGTCGCAATCTGATCCCCCGGCGCTAATGAACCGGCATGTCCGGAAACACCTTGGGTCGGTGTCAGGTTCGGCTACCGTTAGGCCGCAAGAAACCAGTGCTCAATTGGGAACAGATTTGGGAACAAAGCTCCGCGAATCGCTGCGACGAAGCGGAACCGGTGGGACACGCGAAGCCCACTGACCAGTGCTTTTGAAACGGTGCGAGCAGAAAAAGACTCCCGGTACATAGCTGATAACCCAGGGGTCGCAATGTCTGTCGAAATCGAGTGCCGCTACTACTGTCCCGCAGACCCGCAGACGCCATGATGACCATCGTGGTCCCGAAGCCGTTGACGGATCCCAAGCGGATTAGACAGCCAAATCAAGTCGCCGTTTATTTGACGCCAATGACGCGGAGTGGACCGGAATTATCCGGTTTCGGTCGGGGCCGTTGAACGAGCAATCACCGTGTAGCACAACAGAAGACAGGTAATAACCGGGCCTGCCCAGACCTATGGTCCGATAATCCGTTGGTAGCGGGTTCAAGGGGTGTTCCGCATCGTCATTTCCCCGAGTTGATGGTGGCGGCATCGATGAGCGTTTCGGCGGCCGATCGCGCGTGTAGCAGGGGGGAGGTGTCGTTGAGCGATGTCGCCAGCGCCAGGGCGCCCTCGAAGAGCACGGCGAGCTGGTTGCCCAGCCGGTAGGGATCCCTGGCGCCGGCTTCGGTTGCGGTGTGGATGAGACGGGCAGTGAAGTCCAGTTTGTGCGCGTGCACGATGTCTTCGACCCCGGGCATCGCGTCCGCCGCCTCGACTGCGGCGTTGTGGAACGGGCAGCCGCGCAAACGGCTGCCCGGCGCGCTATCGAAGATGGCCAATAAGCGGCCGCACGGCGAGGCGTCGGCGGTGT
>DATMMZ010000139.1:0-17623 GCA_035569455.1 Mycobacterium sp.
TGTCGGTGACGAAGACGTTGCCGGCGGGATCGACCGCCACACCATCGGGGTTGTTCAGCCCGGTGAACGGCAGCACCGTCTGGGCATTCGACCCGGGCGCCAACTTCAACACCCTGCTGTTGCCGCGGTCGGCGACATACACGTCACCCTGGCCGTCCACCGCCACCCCTTCGGGGTAGTTGAGACCGTTGAACGGCAGCACGGTCTGGTTGTTCGACCCGGCCGCCAACTTGATCACCCTGTTGTTGAAATCGGCGACGTACACCACGCCGGCGTTGTCCACCGCCAACCCCTGCGGTTGGTACAGGCCGCTGAACGGCAGCACCGTCGGGGTGCTCGACCCCGCCGGCAGCTCCACCACGCGCCCGTACATGCCTTCACTGGTGACGAAGACATCGCCCGCTTTGTCCAACGCCACCCCGCCTGGCGAGAGGCGGAAGTCGATGCCGTTAAAGGGCAACACGGTTTGTCCGGAGGCCGGCTTCGAGGACGCCGACGAAGGGCGTGTTCCCAGGTAGCCGGTGACACCGAGGGCGGAGACGAGCAAGAGTGCGGCAGCTCCGGCGATCATCCACCCCTTGCGTTTCCGGCCGGACTGCGGCGCGGCGCGCGTGAATTCCGGCGGTGGGCCGGCCGGGCCGACCGAAGACCGCGGCCTAACCGGTGGCCAGCCGCTGCCGCTCTCGGGCACGGGACGAGGCACGGGGCGGGCCATTGTCTCCCCGGAGGTTGAACCGTAATAGGCCCAGGCGGCTGCCCGCAGCGAGTCGGGGGTGTTGCCGAGCAGGTTCGCGTTATCGCCTTGCCGCAGAATCGTGGCCTCCAGGTGCTGGTCGGGTCCGGTCAGCGCATCGTGGGCGGCCGCGGCCAGACCGCCCGCGGTGGGATAGCGCTCGTCGGGGTTCTTGGCCATACCCCGGGCGATCACCTGGTCCAAGGCAACCGGAATCACCCCGGGGCGCAGCTGCAGGCTGGGCCGCGGGGCAGGCTCGAGCAGATGCGCGGCGACCAACCGTTCGACGCTGTCGGCTTGGTACGGCGGCGCCCCGGTCAGACACTCGCCCAGCACGCAGGCCAGCGCGTAGATATCGGCGCGATAGGTGACCTGATCGCCGGTGAACCGCTCCGGGGCCATGTAGTTGTAGGTTCCGACGGCCGTCCCGCTCTGGGTCAGCCCTGGGTCGGTGGCGGCGCGGGCGATACCAAAATCCACCAGATAGGCGAAGTCGTTGCCGCCGATCAGGATGTTTTCCGGTTTGACATCGCGGTGCGTTACGCCGTTTGCGTGCGCGGCGTCCAGCGCGGCGGCGATCTGGCGGAGAATCGCCACCGCCCGTGCCGGGGCCAGAGGACCGTAGTGCTTCAAAATGGTGCGCAGTGAGGCACCATCGATCAGGCGCATTTCCACGAAGAACTGCCCCTCGATCTCGCCGTAGTCATGGATCGGCACGATGTGCGGCTCGGTCAGCCTGCCCGCGGTATCGGCCTCGCGTTGCATTCGCGCACGAAACACCGAGTTGTTGGAGAATTGCGGCGAGATCAGCTTCAACGCCACCACCCGATGCTTCCGGGTGTCCTCGGCCTGATAGACCTCGCCCATCCCGCCGCGGCCCAACAACTGCACCAGCTGATAGGGCCCAAACCGCGTCCCTACCCGCGAAACCAACCCGGCATCGTTCACTTCTCGACGCTCCCTTCACCTGAGCTTGTTCAATCACGAGATAGCGTTCACAGCCGCCGCCACTCGCGTTTCGAACGAGGTCGGCAGCGGGACGGACCCGTACTGGTCCAAACCAACTTGGCCCGGACCAATTGCGCCCTGCATAAACGCCTTTACGGCGGCGCCGGTCGCGGCATCCGGGTACTTCGAACAGACGATCTCGTAGGTCGCCTCGACGATCGGGTACGCGCCCGGCTGCGTCGGCTTGTAGAACGACGACGTGTCCACCACCAGGTCATTGCCCTGGCCCGTGATCCTGGCCCCGGCAATCGTTTTGGCGACCGAGTCGGTGCTGATCGAAACCGCATCGGGACCCGCCGAAGTGATGATCTGGGCCATGCTCAACTGCCGGCCCACTCCAAATGACCACTCGTTGTAGGTGATCGACCCGTCGGTGTTCTGCACGGCCGCCGATGTGCCGTTATCCCCGGCGGCGCCGTCACCGACACCCCCGCCGAACGTCTGGCCCACGCCTTTGCCCCATGCACCGTTGGAAGCGGCATCGAGGTATTGCTCGAAGTTGGACGTGTCGGCGGACTGGTCGCTGCGGAAGAAGACGTGAATGGGCAACGACGGCAGGTTGGTGCCTGGATTGAGCGCCTTGATCGCCGGGTCGTCCCACCGGGTGATGCCGCCGTTGAAGATCTTGGCGAGCGTGGGCCCGTCCAGCTTCAGCGTGTTCACACCGCTGACGTTGTAGGTGACCGCGATCGGTTCGAACACCGCCGGCAGGTTCCAGGCCGGCGAACCGCACCGCTGCGCCGCGTGGTCGACCTGACCCTTCGACGGGTTCAACGGATCGCCGGAACCCGCCAGATCGGTTACGCCACTGAGGAAATCCGTCACCCCGGCGCCGGAGCCATTGGCGTTGTAGTCCAGCGTGTAGCCCGGGCAGGCATGCACGTAGGCGTAGACGAATTGTTCTATCGCGTTCTCTTGCGCCGTCGCGCCGCTGGCCTTGAGTTGCTTCTTGCCGGCGCATTGCACCGGCGCCGGCGCGGGGCTGGCTCCAGACGACGAGGCATGGGTAGTGCTACCGCATGCCGACAGCACCAGTGCGCTGCTGGCCAGCAGACTCAGCACGGCACCAGATCGGTTGAGCTTCACCGGAACTCCTCTGATGTATCAGGGCGACGGACCACCAGCTCCGCCGCCGGGGAGCCCCCCGCGGACCGCGTTGGACACGCGAACCTGCGAATATATAAATCCCGGAAGATGGGTGGACGATTAGTAGCGCCTTTGAAAATAAGCTGAAGGTCGGCTCGCCCGTTTGAAGGGCTATTTAAAATAAGCGCTGGATTAGCAGCGGATGAGCGCCGCCTTTGAAAATAAGGACCGGATTAGCGGCGCCTTTGAAGATAAGAAGAGCATGGCCGCGCAGGGTCATTTGCATAGCTTTGCAAAGTAGCT
The DNA here is from genome assembly GCA_035569455.1 of Mycobacterium sp. Taxonomy (GTDB): domain Bacteria; phylum Actinomycetota; class Actinomycetes; order Mycobacteriales; family Mycobacteriaceae; genus Mycobacterium. The sequence goes on from DATMMZ010000139.1 coordinate 3,131, forward strand.
TTATGAGCGTGTTGATTAGCCCCCAACAGCTCGACGCCCAGGCCGGTGGCGTCGATGTTGATGATGTCGATGTCCCTCCTCCGGCCATGGCGGCGGTGAACCTCACGCTGGCCTTCGGCGCCAAAACCGTTCTGGATCAAGTGAGTCTGGCCTTTCCGGCGTGTGCGGTCACGTCCTTGCTGGGACCGACCGGCTCGGGCAAGACAACCTTCCTGCGCACCCTCAATCGGATGAACGACAAAGTCGTCGGATACCGCCACAGCGGTGATGTCCTGTTGGGCGGACACAGCATCTTCAAAAACCATGACCTCATGGAGTTTCGCCGCAGAGTGGGCATGCTGTTCCAGCGTCCGAATCCATTCCCCATGTCAATCATCGACAATGTGGTGGCCGGCGTGCGCGCTCACAAAATGGTGCCACGCAAAGAATTCAGAAACGTCGCCGAGGCTCGGCTCACCGAGGTCGGCCTCTGGGATGCGGTCAAGGATCGCCTCGGCGATTCGCCATTCCGGCTCTCCGGTGGCCAGCAGCAGTTGTTGTGCCTGGCCCGGGCGCTGGCGGTGAACCCCGAGGTGCTGCTGCTCGACGAGCCCACCTCCTCACTGGACCCGACCACCACCGAGAAGATCGAACAGCTCATTCGATCACTGGCAAACCGGCTCACCGTGATCATGGTGACTCACGATCTCGCCCAGGCCGCCCGGATCGGTGACCGGACCGCCCTATTTTTCGACGGCAGGCTCATCGAGGAAGGGCCCACCGAGCAATTGTTCTTAGCGCCGAAGCATGCGGAAACCGTCCGTTACGTCTCCGGACTTTTCGGCGACCGCAGGCTGCTCGGAATTGTCGTGGGGGCAAACGCAGACGGGGAAACAGAAAGGTGAGACCCAATGAAAAATCGTTTACGTAGCCTGATGGTTGCCGTGCCGGTGGTCCTGGCCGCGGCGGCCTGCGGTTCGCACTCGACAACCGGTTCGTCGAGCCCCGGGGCCCCCGCCGGTGACTCCGCCAATCCGGCCAGCACCCCCCCGACGTCGAACGTGGCGTTGTCCGAGACCGGTGCCACCGAGCTCTACCCGCTGATGAATCAATGGGTTCCGGCCTACCACGCGAAATACCCGAACGTCACCATCAGCACTGGGGCCACCGGATCAGGTGCCGGGATCTCCCAGGCCGCTGCCGGGACGGTCAATATCGGTGCCTCCGGTGCCTACCTGTCCGACGGTGACATGTCGGCGCACAAGGGGCTGATGAACATCGCGTTGGCGGTTTCCGCGGAGCAGGTGAACTACAACCTGCCCGGCGTCAGCCAGCACTTGAAGCTGAACGGCAAGGTGCTGGCGGCCATGTACGAGGGCAGCATCAAGACCTGGAACGACCCGCAGATCGCCGCCCTCAACCCCGGGGTCAACCTGCCGCCCACCCCGGTGGTTCCGCTACACCGTTCCGACGGATCCGGCGACACCTTCGTGTTCACCCAGTATCTGTCCAAGCAGGACCCCGACGGCTGGGGCAAGTCGCCCGGCTTCGGCACCACTGTCCAGTTCCCCGCGGTGCCGGGCGCGCTGGGTGAGAATGGCGCCGGCGGCATGGTGACCGGCTGCGCGCAGACCCCGGGCTGCGTCGCCTACATCGGCGTCAGCTACCTGGACCAGGCCAACCAAAAGGGACTGGGCGAGGCCCAATTGGCCAATGCCTCGGGCAATTACCTGCTGCCCGACACGCAAAGCATTCAGGCCGAGGCCGCCGGCTTCGCCTCGCAGACCCCGGCGAACCAGGTCGTGTCGCTGATCAACGGGCCGGCCGCGGATGGTTACCCGATGGTCAACTACGAGTACGCCGTCGTCTATAGCGGTCAGAAGGACGCCGCCACCGCGCAGACGATGCAGGCGTTTTTGAACTGGGTGGTGACCGACGGCAGCAACCCCTCGTTCCTGGACCAGGAGCACATGCAGCCGCTGCCGGCCGCGGTCGCGAAGTTGTCCGACGCCCAGATCGCCAAGATCACCAGCTAAGTAGCTCCGGTGACCGTCATTGGCCTGCACAGGCCGTCCAGGCGGCAGCTTGCGCGCCGCATCCGTGATGAGAGCCGCGAGGGACTCGCAGTTCGGTGGGCCGGTCGGTTGAGTGCGGTGGTGCCGCTGCTCGCGCTCGTGTTCGTGCTGGCGACGCTGGTCATCGAGGCATTGCCTGCGGTCAGGGTGAACGGGCTGCATTTCTTCATCGGCAGCGAATGGAACCCGGGCAACACCTACGGCAGCATCGATACCAGCCACGGTGTCGCACATCCGGCCGGCGCGGTCTATGGCGCATTGCCGCTGATCGTCGGCACCCTGGCGAGCTCTGCCATCGCCCTGATCGTCGCGGTGCCAGTGTCCATCGGGGCGGCGCTGGCGATCGTGGATCGGTTGCCCAAACGTCTCGCGTCGGCGGTCGGCATGGTGCTCGAATTGCTCGCCGGCATCCCCAGCGTCGTCGTCGGCCTGTGGGGGGCGATGACGTTCGGGCCGTTCATCGCGCATCACATCGCTCCCGTGATTGCCCGCAACGCTCCCGATGTGCCGGTGCTCGACTACTTCCGTGGCAATACCGGTAACGGGGAGGGCATGTTGGTGTCTGGTCTGGTGCTGGCGGTGATGATCATTCCCATCATCGCCAGCACCACCCGCGACCTGATCCGGCAAGTGCCGCTGCTGCCCCGCGAGGGCGCGACAGCGCTGGGAATGTCGGATTGGGAGTCTGCCCGCAGGGTCACGCTGCCGTGGGTGTCCAGCGGCATCGTCGGCGCCGTGGTGCTGGGACTCGGACGTGCGCTGGGCGAGACGATGGCCATCGCGATGGTGTCCGGGGCGGAGTTGGGTGCGCTGCCGTCCAACATCTACTCGACCATGACCACCATCGCCGCCACCGTGGTGTCGCAGCTGGATTCGGCGCTGACCGACTCCACCAACTTCGCAATAAAGACGCTCGCCGAGGTTTCTCTGGTGCTGATGCTGATCACGTTACTGACGAACATGGCCGCCCGGGCATTGGTGCGCCGGGCCTCGAGTACCGCGCTACCGGTGGGACGAGGTGCCTGACATGCGGTCAGCCACGACTCGGCGCCGGATCGTCAACTCGGGGTTCTGGGCGGGCTGCGTGTGCTCTCTGGCGGTGGTGATCGGTCCGACGCTATGGATGCTGATCGGAGTCGTCGGCCGTGCCTGGCCGGTGTTCCACTTCAGCGTGCTGGTGCAGGACACGCAGGGCAACGGCGGCGGACTGCGCAACGCCATCATCGGCACCATTGTCCTCGGTTTGGGGGTCACGCTGGTAGCCGGCACCGTAAGTGTGTTGGCCGGGATCTATCTGTCCGAATTCGCCACCGGCAGACCACGGTCGATTCTGCGTGGCGCCTACGAGGTGCTGGCCGGTATCCCGTCCATAGTGCTCGGCTACGTCGGCTACATCGCACTCGTGGTGGACTTCGACTGGGGTTTTTCCCTGGCGGCCGGGGTGGTGGTGCTGTCGGTGATGAGCATTCCGTACATCACCAAGGCCACCGAGTCCGCGCTCAGCCAGGTGCCGACGTCCTACCGGGAAGGGGCAGAGGCACTTGGGCTACCGTTCGGTTGGACCCTACGCAAGATCGTGCTGAAGCCGGCGGTGCCGGGGATCGTCACCGGCATGCTGGTGGCGCTCGCGATGGCGATCAGTGAGACGGCGCCGATGCTGTACACGGCGGGCTGGTCGGATTCGCTACCGACCGGACAACTCACCCACTCCCCGGTCGCCTACCTGACTTATCCGATCTGGACGTTTTACAACCTGCCGTCGAAGTCGGCCCAGGACTTGTCCTATGACGCGGCCTTCTTGCTGATCGTGTTCCTGGTGCTGCTGAACATCTTCGGGCGGCTGATCACCTGGTTCGCACGGCGGCATTCGGAATCCGGGTAGCCGGCCCATTTCTCAAAGAGTTCTCCATGAACCGCAGACCGCCTCCTGACAAACTCGAGCAGCCATTCAGAATGAGTCGATGCGCGTTCCTGTTGATGCGGCCAAATCTGGGTCAATCCTGAGCAACCTGAGGCACGACCTTCCCGCGTCCCTGGTCGTCTTTCTTGTTGCGCTGCCCCTCTCGCTGGGAATCGCCATCGCCTCCAGGGCCCCGCTGATGGCAGGTTTGATCGCCGCGGTCGTGGGCGGCATTGTCGCCGGCGCCGCCGGCGGGTCGGCGCTTCAGGTCAGTGGTCCGGCCGCGGGTCTGACCGTGGTGGTCGCCGGACTGATCGAGGACTTTGGTTGGCCGATGACCTGCGTGATCACGATTTGCGCGGGTGCGCTGCAGATCCTGTTCGGGGTGATTCGGGTGGCTCGCGCGGCGCTGGGCGTTGCTCCGGTCGTGGTACACGCCATGCTGGCGGGCATCGGCGTCACCATTGTTTTGCAGCAGATTCATGTCTTGATGGGTGGCGATTCCCGGAGCTCGGCGTGGGAAAACATCAAGGCATTGCCGAGCGGCATCCTCCATCACGAACTGCATGAAGTCATCGTCGGCGGGTTGGTCATCGCCATCTTGCTGTTATGGCCGAGGCTGCCCGGGAAGGTCCGTTTGATCCCAGGCGCGCTGGTGGCCATCGTGGTGGCGACCGCGCTCGCGGAAGCCGCGGGGCTGGAAGGTGTCGACCGAATCACGCTCTCGGCCAACTTTTTCCAAGCGCTCGGCTTGCCCCACCTTCCCGCGCGGCTCCCCGGCGGGGAGCCGTGGGTTTCCGAGATCGGCGAGATCGCCTTGGGAGTCCTCACGGTCGCGCTGATCGCCAGCGTCGAATCGCTGCTGTCGGCGGTCGCTATCGACAAGCTGCAAAACGGGCCGCGGACGAACTTCGACAGGGAGATGATCGGGCAAGGCAGCGCGAATGTGGTGTCGGGATTGCTCGGCGGGCTGCCGATCACCGGCGTCATCGTGCGCAGCTCCACCAACGTGGCCGCCGGCGCCCGCTCCCGCATGTCGGCGGTCCTGCACGGCGTATGGATCCTGCTGTTCGCGTCGTTGTTCACCAAGCTGGTGGGACTCATTCCCGAGTCCGCGCTGGCCGGCCTGCTCATCGTGATCGGAATCCAGCTCGTCAAGCTGGCTCACATCAAACTTGCCTTGCGCACAGGCAATTTCGCCGTCTACGCCATCACCATCGTGTGCGTGGTATTTCTCAACCTGCTGGAGGGCGTGGCTATCGGCCTTGCTGTCGCGATAGCCATCCTGTTGACCCGGCTGGTACGCGCGCCCATCGAGGCCAAACCGTACGGCGGCGACGAGTCGAAGCACTGGCGGGTCGACATAGACGGCACGCTCAGCTTCCTGCTTTTGCCCCGACTGACCAAGGTGCTGTCCGAGTTGCCGCCGGGGTCCGACGTGCGACTGACGCTCAACGCCGACTACATCGATGAGGCGGTTTCCGAAGCCATTTCCGATTGGAGACGCTCTCACGAGGCGAGCGGCGGAACGCTGGTCATCGTCGAGACGACGCCCGCGAAGCTACAGCACGCGCATACGAATCGGCCGAAGCGACACTACGCGTCCCGGATCGACCAGGTGCCCTGGCCTTCGGGACGCCTTGAGGATGGCCTTGAAGACGGTGTCAAACCGAGTGCGGTGTTCCTCACGTGTGCCGACGCGCGGATCATGCCGGACATCATCACCGCCAGTGGACCCGGTGACCTGTACACCGTCCGCAACGTCGGCAACCTGGTACCGACCGATCCGGCCGATCGCTCGGTCGATGCCGCACTCGACTTCGCGTCCAACGAGCTCGGGGTGAGCTCGGTTGTCGTCTGTGGACATTCGTCCTGCGGCGCGATGACGGCACTACTGTCCGACACCGAGAACACCGGGGATCAAGCGACCACGGCGATGAGCCAATGGCTGCAAAACGGGCACGACAGTCTCCTCGCGTACCACGATCACCATCGGGCACGCGCGAGCGCGAAGTCCAACGGCTTCAGCGAAGCCGACCAGCTGAGCGTCGTGAATGTGGCCGTACAGGTGGAAAGGCTGGCCCACCATCCGATCTTGGGACCCGCCATCGCTTCTGGCGCCTTAGACGTCGTCGGCATGTTCTTCGATATCTCGACGTCGCATGTGTACGAGGTGAATCAGCACGGCATCGTGCGCCCCGCCGAGCCTGCCGGCGCGCTGTAGCAACCTCAGCTTTGCGGGAGACGGACCACCTGCAAAAAGAACTCGTCGATCTGGCGGACCGCGTTGATGAATTGGTCGAGATCGACCGGTTTGGTGACGTAGGCATTGGCGTGCAGTTTGTAACTGCGCAGGATGTCCTCCTCCGCCGAGGAGGTAGTAAGCACGATGACCGGGATACGACTGAGGTCGGGATCGGACTTGATCTTCTCGAGCAGGTGCCGGCCGTCATATTTCGGCAGGTTCAAATCAAGCAGGATGAGGTCGGGCCGCGGCGCGTCCTGGTATGGACCGCGCTGGTAAAGGTAGTTCAGGCCCTCCTCCCCGTCGCGCGCGACATGCAGCCTGTTTTGAAGCTTGTTGTGCTCGAACGCTTCCCGAGTGATGAGCTCGTCTCCCGGATCGTCTTCGACGAGCAGGATGTCGATTGCTCGAGTGGCCGCTATCATTCGTACGCTCCTTCCACAGTGGCCAGGCGTTTTTCATCCGCGCCCGTGGACGCGGCAACCGGCAGCGTGAACTCAAACCGGGTTCCATCGGTATAGGACGTGTCGATCCAGATGGTGCCGCCATGATGCTCGACGATTTTCTTGCATAGCGCGAGGCCCAGACCCGTTCCGGTGTACACGTCGCGACCGTGTAGACGTTGGAAGATCACAAAGACCTTGTCGGAGAACTCCTCCGCGATGCCGATGCCGTTGTCCGTCACGCTCAGCAACCATTGACTTTGGCCGTCACCCGTGCCCCGTTCGCAGTCGATGACGATCCTGGGCGGGCTATCGTTACGCCGGAACTTCACCGCGTTGCCGATCAGGTTCTGCCACAGCATCGTCAGCAAGGTGGCGTCTCCACTGACGTGCGGGAGACGCCGCTTGAGGCGCACGATCTCGGCGCCTGATTCCTCGATCGCGGTGGCGAGGTTGCCCAACGCGATGTCCAGCGTGGTGTCGAGCGGCACCTCGACCTGCACGGTGCTAAACCGGCCGACTCGGGAGAAGCTGAGCAGGTCGTTGATGAGCACCTGCATCCGTTTGGCGCCGTCCACCGCAAAACCGATGTATTCGACACCGCGCACGTCGAGCTTGTCACCGTATCGCTTCTCGAGCAGCTGGCAGAACGACGCGACCTTTCGCAAGGGTTCTTGCAGATCGTGTGACGCGACATAGGCGAACTGCTCGAGTTCGGCGTTCGAACGCCGCAATTCGACCGCCTGCTCGTCCAACCTTGCTCGGGCCGACCGCGTCGCTTCAAGCTCTTCCACGATCCGCTGCCGCATGTTTTCCACGTCGATCGTGATATCTCGAATGTCTTTCGGCCGCCGCGGGGGCGTGATGGCTTCGCCGAAGTTGCCCTCGGTGATCCGCCGGCATGCCGCGGCCAGCGACGTGAGCGGAAGGGTGACCGCGCGCCGAGTCAGGATCCCCAACAGCGTCGCCGTGGCGCAGAACATCGCAACCATTGCGATCAGCACCCCATTGCGCCAGTTACTGACCTGGTTGAGCTCGTCAGCGGCATGCGCCCGGGCCGTGAGCAGGTGCACGTTTTGGGCGTCGAAAAGCTCACGTAGATGGTCGAATTCGGTCTTGCCGCGCTCGGCCGTCTGAGCGTTGACGACATTGGGCGCATTTGGGGTCACGCCCGCGATGACCGGCTCCGCATAGTCTGTCCGCCAGGCGGCGGCGGCCGTCTCGATCGCGTCCAGATCGGCCAGCAGGTCAGCGTGGTGAGCTAACCGTCGCCGGATGTCTTCGGCGGCCACCTGTTCGGCGTGTTGGCCCTCGTAGTACGGGGTGAGGAACTGCCGATCGGCGGAAATCAGGTAACCGCGGACGCCCGTTTCCTGGTCGCGCAACGCCGCCTGCAACTGCGCCGCCGATACGCGCGCCGGCTGGATGTTGTCGGTCGTCTCGCGCGTCACCTCATCGGTGCGATTCAGCAGCAGTGCACCGGCCAGCGCGCCGGCGAGCACCAGCAGGCCCATCGTCAACAGCACCAGGAATTGCCATCCCCGCACGGTGAGCTGCGATGGACGCAGCCGGCTGAACACAGAGGTCACCGCTTGGTCCGCTGCACGCGTACCACCGCTATGTCATCGGTAAGCCCGCCGAGCGCCCGTGCGCGTTCCTCGGCCCCGTCAATGAGCGCGTCGACGAACGCCGATCCGGGCAAAGCCGCATGCCGTCGGGCCAGCGCAAGCAAGCCGTCCTCGCCGAGACGTTGGCTGCCTCGCCCCGAATACCCCTCGAAGAGTCCGTCGGTAAGTAGAAGCAGCCCATGACCCGCGGGCAATTCGATCTCGTGCTGCGGCCAGGCGTCGGCATGCAGGCCCAGAGCGGGACCAAAGGGTGGCTCGACCCATTCGACCGTGTCGGCGCCGTGCAGCAACATCCCGGGATGGCCGGCACGGACCGCCGTGATCCGCGCGCCGTCGGGCGGGATCTCCAGGCTCAGCACCGTGGCGAAGACCCCCTTTTCGGTGCGTTCGGCGTGCAGTAACCGCTCAAGTTGCGGCATCCGGTCCGCGCCGTCAATGCCGGCGAACGTGAGCGTGCGCCAAGCGATCCGTAGCGCCGCGCCCAGCGCCGCCTCGTCTGGCCCGTGCCCCGCGACGTCACCGATCAGGACATGGGTCACCCGGTCGGGAGTTTGCACGACGTCGTAAAAGTCCCCGCAGAGCAAGGCGTTCTCACGGGTCGGTCGGTATCGGGCGACGATGTCGACGCCTGGGTCGTCGAGCAGCAGCGGTGAGGGCAGCAGGCCGCGTTCGAGCAGCGCGTTCTCCCGGGCCCGAAGTTCACTTGCGTGCAGGTCCGCGGCGATCAGCTCAGCACGTTTGCGCTCGATCGCGTAGAGCAGCGCACGCCTCAGCATTTCGGGTTCAACACGCCCTTTGACCAGGTAGTCCTGCGCGCCGGCCGCCACCGCGGAAGCCCCGAAGTACTCGTCGTTCAGTCCGGTCAACACGACGATCGGCACGGTGGCGTCACGTTTAGCGATGCGGTCGAGGGCGTCGATTCCGTTGGCGTCGGGCAGGTTCAGGTCCAGTAGGACGCAATCGGGGCGCGCGGACGCCAGCTCGCGCTCCGCGTGCGCCATCGACTGTGCCCATACCACCTCAATGTCGGCGACCGCGTCCGCAATCAGGTCTTCCACCAGGACCGCGTCGCCTCGGTCGTCCTCGACCAGCAGCAGCGAAAATGACTGCCAATCCGGTGCCGGCTCCCTATCTGGCGCGCGCACGGAAAACCACGTCCTTCACGTCACACCCCCTGGGCGCGGTATACCCGTTCCACACGCCATGCCTGCCCTTGCACCCCCGATGTAAAGGGGGATCCTATTCGTTGAGGCCCGGGTTTTCCCCGGAATCAGCGCAGCAGCGCCCGCGACATCACCACACGCTGAATCTGATTGGTGCCCTCGTAGATCTGGGTGATCTTGGCGTCGCGCATGAACCGCTCGACGGGGAAGTCGATGGTATAGCCGGCGCCTCCGAACAGTTGCACGGCGTCGACGGTGACCTCCATGGCCACGTCGGAGGCGAAGCATTTCGACGCCGCCGAGATGAAGCCCAGATCCGGCTCGCCGCGTTCGGCGCGGGCGGCGGCGGTGTAGACCATCAGCCGCGCCGCCTCCACTTTCATTGCCATGTCGGCCAGCATGAATTGAATGGCCTGGAAGGTGCTGATCGCCTCGCCGAACTGCTTGCGGTCCTTGGTGTACGCGATGGCCGCGTCCAGCGCGCCCTGGGCGATGCCCACGGCTTGGGCGCCGATCGTGGGACGGGTGTGGTCCAAGGTGGCCAGCGCAGTCTTGAAGCCGGTACCGGGCTCACCAATGATCCGATCGCCGGGGATGCGGCAGTTCTCGAAATACAGCTCGGTGGTCGGTGACCCCTTGATCCCGAGCTTCTTTTCCTTAGGACCGACGCTGAACCCCTCGTCGTCCTTGTGCACCACGAACGCCGAGATGCCGTTGGCGCCCTTGTCCGGGTCGGTCACCACCATCACCGTGTACCAGGTTGACTTGCCGCCGTTGGTGATCCAGGACTTGGCGCCATTGAGGATCCAGTCATCCCCGTCGGCCTTGGCCCGGGTCCGCATCGACGCCGCGTCACTGCCGGCTTCGCGTTCACTCAACGCATAGGACGCCATCGCCCCCTCGGTGGCTAGTGACGGCAACACCTGCTTCTTCAGCTCCTCCGAGCCCCGCAGGATCAGGCCCATGGTGCCGAGCTTGTTGACCGCGGGGATCAACGAGGCGGAGGCGTCGACGCGCGCCACTTCTTCGATCACGATGCACGCAGCCACCGAGTCCGCTCCCTGACCCCCGTACTCCTCGGGAACGTGTACGGCGTTGAAACCGGACGCATTCAGCGCCGCCAGCGCCTCTTCCGGGAACCGCGACTTTTCATCGACCTCGGCGGCGTACGGAGCGATTTCCTTTTCCGCCAATGCGCGAATCGCCGCCCGAAATTCCTGGTGCTCCTCCGGCAATTGGAACAAATCGAACGACGAGTTGCCGGCCCATCCAACCATTACGGCCTCCTTCAGTCGCCGGTTAACTTACCCCGAAGCTCTTGGAGTGCGACATCCTTCGCCCGCACGGTATCGGCCAGCTCGTCCTGAAACGCAACGATTCGCGCCATCAGCTTCGGGTCGGACGACCCCAGAATGCGCACGGCCAGCAAGCCGGCGTTGCGGGCGCCGCCGATAGACACCGTAGCCACCGGAACCCCCGCCGGCATCTGCACGATCGACAGCAGTGAGTCGAGGCCGTCGAGCCGGGCCAGCGGCACCGGCACCCCGATCACCGGCAGCGGCGTCGCAGCGGCGACCATGCCGGGCAGGTGGGCGGCGCCGCCCGCACCGGCGATGATCACCTCGATGCCACGTTCGGCCGCGCCGCGCGCATACTCGAACATCATCGCGGGGGTGCGATGCGCCGAAACCACCCGAACCTCGGTTGGGATGTCGAACTCGGCCAGCGCCTGGGCGGCATCCTGCATCACCGACCAGTCGCTGTCGCTGCCCATGATCACCCCGACGCGGGGCCTATCTCGAGTCATGTGGATCCCATCCGTCCGTCCACTGCCCGTGTGACAACCAGTGTGCCGCCAGCTCAGCGCGTTCACGCAGCATCGCCAGATCCGCCATGTCCGAGCCGACGAAGTTGATGTGCCCGATCTTGCGGCCAGGTCGTTCCTCCTTGCCGTAGAGGTGAACCCTGGCATCGGGCATCCGGGCCAACAGGTGGTGCAACCGTTCGTCGACGGTGATCGCCGGTTGCTGCGGGGCGCCCAGCACGTTGACCATCACCGTCACCGGGGCGGTGGCATCGGTATCGCCGAGCGGGTAGTCGAGCACCGCGCGCAGGTGTTGCTCGAACTGGCTGGTTCGTGCCCCGTCCATGGTCCAATGGCCGGAGTTGTGTGGGCGCATCGCCAGCTCGTTGACCAGCAGCGCGCCGTCAGTGGTCTCGAAGAACTCGACCGCAAGCACACCGACTACGCCGAGTTCGGCGGCCAATCGCAGCGCCAGTTGCTGCGCCGCGGCGGCCAGGTCGTCGGGCAGCTCCGGCGCGGGCGCGATCACCAGCACGCAGATCCCGTCCCGTTGCACCGTCTCCACGACCGGCCACGCCGCACCCTGACCGAACGGCGAGCGCGCCACCAGCGCCGACAGTTCGCGACGCAGTTCCACTCGCTCCTCGACCAGCGCCGGGACCCCGTCGGCGAGGTATGCGCCGGCGATCTCGCGGGCGTCCGCCACGTCGCGGGCCATCCGGACGCCGCGACCGTCGTAACCGCCACGGACCGCCTTGACTACGAGCGGGGCCTTTTTAGAAGCAAGGACCCGCGCCGCGAATGCGTCCAGGTCGTCATCCAGGCTGGCGGGATCAACCAAACCGACGTAGCGCGGCACCGCGGCGCCCATCGCCTCCAACCGCCGCCGCATCACCAGCTTGTCCTGGGCGTGCATCAGAGCTTGCGGCGGCGGCGCCACATTGATGCCGTCGGCGACTAGCTTGTCCAGCAGTTCGGTCGGGACGTGCTCATGGTCGAAAGTCAGCGCGTCGGCGCCGGCCGCGACCCGGCGCAGGTCTTCAAGATCGGTGTGCGAGCCGATTACCACATCGGGGGTTACCTGCGCCGCGGGATCGTCGGGGGCGGTTGCCAGCACCCGCAGGGTCTGCCCCAGCGCGATCGCGGCCTGGTGGGTCATCCGGGCAAGTTGACCGCCGCCGACCATCGCAACTACCGGGGTGCGTGTACTCGGCACGGCCATCATGGTGTCATGGCGCACAGAGTTCGTGTTGAAGGCGTGTTGACCGGCCGTGACGCCAAATCGTTATGTAGCATTTTGCGTCGATTTTGTGTCCATCCGTACACTGACGTGTTGTGTCCTTCGCGGAAGCCACAATTGCGCGCCTGCCCGGGGTGGTTCAGCCCTTCGCGGCGCGCCACCACGAACTCATCAAATTTGCCATCGTCGGCGGCACCACATTCATCATCGACTCGGCAATTTTCTATACTCTGAAGCTAACGATTCTCGAGCCCAAACCGGTAACGGCCAAGGTCATCGCGGGCATCGTCGCGGTCATCGCGTCCTATGTGTTGAACCGGGAATGGAGCTTCCGCAACCGCGGCGGCCGCGAGCGCCATCATGAGGCGCTGCTGTTTTTCGCGTTCAGCGGCGTGGGGGTGATGTTAAGCATGGCGCCGCTGTGGGTTTCCAGCTACATCCTGCAGCTACGGGAACCGATGGTGTCGCTGACCGTGGAAAACATCGCCGACTTTATATCCGCCTACATCATCGGCAACCTGCTGCAGATGGCGTTCCGCTTCTGGGCGTTCCGGCGCTGGGTGTTTCCCGACGAGTTCGCGCGCGACCCCGAGAAGGCACTGGAATCCGCGCTCACCGCGGGCGGTATCGCCGAAGTCTTCGAGGACGAACTCGAAGGCGGCAACGTCACCTTGTTGCGCGCCTGGCGCAACAAGGCCAGCCGCGTTGCTCAGCTTGGCGACTCCTCGGAACCCAAGGTGTCGAAAACCTCGTGATATAGCAGCGCATGCACGTTGCGCAGGCGCGGAATGTCGGGGAACTCCAGCGGATCTTGTGACGCGGATTCGATAATCAGCGTCCCGGTGCGAAACATCCGTTCCGAAAGCCGGTCCCGGAATTCCACGCTGTTGATCCGTGCCATCGGCATATCGATCCCGCTGCGGGTCAGCACTCCGTGCCGAAACATCACGCGCCGGTTGGTGACGACGAAATTCGTGGTCAGCCAGCTCAGGAACGGCCATAGCGTCAGCCAGCCGACGATAACCAGCCAGATCCCCCAGATGACCCCATGGATCACGTTCTTGGCGAGCTGATCCCAGTGCGTCGAGTTGACGTAACCCGAACCGAACGCCGCCAGCGCGGTCGTCAGGATGAGAACCACGACGGGCCAGATCAGACGCTTCCAGTGCGGATGGTGATGCAGCACGACCTGCTCACCTTTGGCCAGAACATTCTCCGGATAGCCCACTATCGAGACCTTAGCCGCGGGCCCGCCCGACGTTAGCGCAAATGCACCACGTCACCGGCGGAAACGACGACGGTTTCGCCGTCAGTTTCCAGACACAGCCGGCCCTGGTCGTCGATGTCACGTGCGGTCCCGACGACTTCCTTGCCGCCGGGAAGCTGGGCGCGCACGCGGGCACCGATGGTCAGGCTGCGGGTGCGGTAGTCGGCCGCCAGCTGTGGGGCAGCGCTTCGCCACTGGACGATCCGCTCCCCGAGCTCTCGCAACAAGCTGCACACCAGCTGGTCGCGGTCGGGGGCCGCCACCCCGAGGTCGAGCAGCGAAGTCGCCCTGGTGACCTCTTCGGGAGCCTGCGTGACGTTGAGTCCCACACCAATTACCACCACCGGCTTCGCGACCTCGGCGAGAATTCCGGCGAGCTTGCCGCCTCCGGCCAACACGTCGTTGGGCCACTTGAGGCCTGCTGCGACCCCGGTCGCCTGAAGCAGCGGGGCCACCGCGTCGACCACCGCCACACCGGTGGCCAGCGGCAGCCAACCCCATGTTGTGGTTGGGACTCTGATCGGATCCGCGACGCTGACCCCGATCGACATCGTGATCTGCGCTCGAGGAGTGGCCGACCATCCGCGGCCTTGACGCCCACGGCCGGCGGTCTGATGCTCGGCAATCAGGATCGCTCCGTCGACGTCAATCCCTGATGCTGCCCGTGCCAGCAGGTCTGCGTTCGTGGAACCGGTCTGCGCAACGACGTCCAGTTGCCGCCAACCCAGCCCCGTCCCGATTAGCTCGGC
>DATMMZ010000140.1:0-7230 GCA_035569455.1 Mycobacterium sp.
CCCTCGGCCCAAGGTTGGGCGTGGTCGCGGTGTCGAATTGGCGCGTCGCAGTAAGGAGTACGGCAACGCTGATCCCGCATCTCGATGAAGGCGGCCAGCCCGCGGGGAAAAAGCCGCGCCCGCGACTCCATTGACATCAGCCCCCCGGTCCGAGGGTGGGCGTAGAGCCTGCGCAGCGTCGCCCGGGACCGTCGATCGACGACGGTGCGCGCCACCATTGCGCGGGCGACAGCCGCGGGGATGGGCCCATAGCCGCATATGTCAGCCGGCGTGCTGTCTCCGCCCAGCAGCGTCTCATCCGACAGGACCAGGTTGACCGCAATCGGAGTCGGGACCGTCGCGTCGCGGCCGGTGACGCGTTCGACCAGGGTGTCTGCCATCACTTGTCCGCGTGAGCGCCCGTCGCTGCGGGTGTCCGCTTCGCGACGCAGCGCCGCGTACACCGACACCCCCTGAGCCACCGGCAATAGCGCGGTCAGATATGTCATGGTGTCGGGTGCCGGCCGAATGGTGACCGTGCGTTCGTTCTCGGCCTTGGCCGCCCGATCGACGACGGCGTGCGGGTCCAGCCGGTAGGCGATCGCCTTGGCGGCGGCCGCCACCCGCGCATCGCCCATCCCATCGAGCCCAGCCGGGTCACCACACAACTCGGCATCCAATGCGCGCCTATCCTCGACCTCCAAACAGGCGCTCTCGCGGACGATCAGGGTGGCACGCCACTCCGACAGCATCCCGCATTCCAGCGCGGCGAGGGTGCGCGGCATCTCGTTCACCAGGGCCTTTGCAAAGCCGAGATGCCGGCTTCCCCGGGCAGGTGAGTCACGTCGCGCCAGCGCAACCTCATTGGCCACCCCACGTCCGCGCCGCGCGGCGGGCACGCCCACTTCTGCTTCGGCGGCTCGCCGTGCCCTGTCCAGAGCGGCTGCCGCTCGAGCCTGACCGGCCGCGGCCGCCGATTTGACTCTCTCCAGCTCGGCTATCCGCTCGAGCAGCGCCGGTTGATCAGCTGCGGGGTCGAGCATGGTCAATGTGTCGAACATACGTTCGATATTGACAGACTCCACTGACATGGTTCTGATCCAACGGTCCGGCGATACCCTGCTCTTATGTCGCGCGGGTCTCGGATTCGGATAGCGCGGATATACGACGACATCGATCCCGACGACGGCCAGCGGGTGCTGGTGGACCGCATCTGGCCGCGCGGAATCCGCAAGGACGACCCGCGCGTGGGCATCTGGCGCAAAGATGTTGCGCCGTCGAAGGAACTGCGTGAGTGGTACCACCACCAACCGGAACGTTTCGACGAATTCGCGGCGCGCTATGAGGCGGAGCTGTCCGGCAGCCCAGCTCTGGAGGGGCTGCGCACGCTGACCAAGCGGAGCGTCGTAACCCTGGTGACCGCCACTCGCGAGGTAGAAGGCAGTCACGCGGCGGTTCTGGCGAAGCTGCTCAAAGGCAAATGAGATGCGACTGGGATTGCACGCGTTGGGAATCGGTGCCGGCGCCGACCCGGCGGTGATCGAGGCCGTCGCGTCCGCGGCGGACGACTGCGGCTTCGCCACGCTGTGGGCGGGTGAACACGTCGTGATGGTGGACCGATCCGGGTCGCGCTACCCCTACTCCGACGACGGCGTCATCGGCGTTCCGGCCCAAGCGGATTGGCTTGACCCGATGATCGCGCTGAGCTTCGCCGCCGCCGCCTCGTCCCGGATCACCGTCGCGACCGGCGTGCTGCTGCTGCCCGAGCACAACCCGGTGATTGTGGCCAAGCAGGCCGCGAGCCTGGACCGGTTGAGCGGCGGCCGGCTGACACTCGGCGTCGGCGTCGGGTGGTCCAGGGAGGAATTCGACGCGCTCGGAGTGCCGTTCGAGCGTCGCGCGGCCCGGACCGCGGAATACGTGGCCGCGATGCGTACCTTGTGGCGCGACGACATCGCCTCGTTCGACGGGGAATTCACCGGCTTCGATTCGATCCGGGTCAACCCCAAGCCGGTTCGCGACCGACGGATCCCGATCGTGGTCGGAGGCAACAGCGATGCGGCGCTGCGGCGTGTCGTGACCTGGGGCGACGGCTGGTACGGGTTCAATCTCGACGGCGTAACCGCGGTGCGCGATCGGGTAGGCAAGCTCGACCAGCTGTGTGCCGAGTCCGGCCGTCACCGCGACGGGCTGCGGCTGGCCGTGGCGCTGGTGAGCCCCCAAGTCGAGGACGTCAGTGCGCTCAACGACCTGGGCGTCGACGAGTTGGTCCTCGTCGAGGCGCCACCGGACCGTCCGGAGGCGGTACCCGACTGGGTTTCGGCGCTCGCCGACCGATGGGCGCCTTAGCCGACTACCTCGGCCAGCGCCGACGCAATGTCGAGATCGGCGTAGGCATGCGAATACCGTTGCGCCAGTGCGATGGAGACATCTTGGCGCTGCCATTGGCCGGCACTGGCGGTGACCAGCCAGATGGTGAGTCCGTGAGCCACCGACGCGCGGTAGCGCAGCCAGATCTCGTCGCTGCTCGGCATCTCGTCGGCGGCCAGCCCGAGGGACTCCCGGTACTCCTCGAGCAGGGCGCGCTCGCTGCGACGGCGATCCTCAACGCTCAGCGCCCCCTGCAGGAAGTAGCCCAGATCCAACGACCAGTTGCCTCGTCGGGCAACCTGCCAATCGAGGAAGCCGACCTCGTCGCTGGGCAGTACATACGTGTTGCCAATGTGCGGGTCGCCGTGCAACAAGGTCTGCGGTGACGTGGTCAGCGTGCTGATGTAGGGCTTCCAGATTGAGTCGATCAGCTTGTCCATTGTCAACGACATCACCTCGGCGGGGGCGTCGTCACCTAGGCGTTCGAGCGCGGCGGGCAGGGGCGCCGCCCTCATGCCGCCCCACGGCAGGAAGGGTTCGAGCCATCCAAGGGCGGGATGGCGCAGCACGCGTTCGCCCCAGTAGCGCCCGTGCATCCGTCCCAAACCGCGCACGCCCGTGGCGACTTGTTCGACGGTCATCGGCCTGGTGCCGTCCCGGGGATCGGCGCCTCGAGCGGTCAGGTCTTCCATGATCATCACGAAGTCGTAGTCGGCCTCGTCGATCAAAGCGGCGTAGACGGTGGGGTGTTCCAGGGGCAGGTGCGCACCGCAGGTGAACAGTCGCGGTTCGTGAAACATGCCGCTGGTCAAGCGGATCATCGCTTTGTGCGCTGGGTCGGCTGCCTTGGCGAAGACGGTCGCCGGTCCGCTGCCGGCCGAGTAGGTCACGCCAAGACGGGCTCGCCGATTGGTGCCGTCGTGGCGCGACTCAACCGTCACCCCTGAGACCACCGCACCAGGATGATCCGCGGCCAGTGCCTCCGACATCCACTCCGGAGTGATGTCATCCCAGGTCTTGGGCACCGACAACGAATGTGTAGTCACCGGCGGGTCCTCTCGTATCAATAGTCGTACTGTGCCAGCGACGTATCACCGCGGCGCTGTGACCTGTCGAACGACAACGCGGCCGGAACCATCTCGCTGGTCACCAATCCGTGGCGCGTCGTCAGCTGGTCGACAATATCGAAACTGCGTGCGATGGACTCCGGTGTGTCGACGATGATCGTGGTCACCGGCACTTGCCGCCCCAGTTGAAATAGCTTGTCCCCGTGCGGTTTATGGTCCCCGTGAAAGCCCCAGATGCCGCGCAGCACCGTCGCGCCGTGGGCGGTGTCCGAATCCAGCAGCCGACGGATGAGCGCGCGGTGAATCGGGTGACCGTCATGTGTGGTGGCCTCGGTGGTGTTGACCATGAGCTTCTGCCACAGCGCCCGCCCGCGATCATCGGTTTGCGGCAGCTCCTGCGGGCGCGCGAACAACTCGCCGTCCCGTTTGCACACCCGCACCCGTTCGACGGTCAGCAGCGGATTGCGCAGCGCAGTGGAAAGGTCCGCGGCGGCAGCCGAAACCTGCGCGGTGGTCCCGACGGCGATGATCATCAGCGGAACATTGACGTTGCGGCCGAAAAACTTGGCTCGGTACCGAACTCCGTGGGCCGTGCCGTCGACGCCGAGGAAGACTGAGGCACCGGCAAATCCGTGTCGATGCAGTAGCTCGCACACCCCGTAGGGGGCGCGGGTTCCGGCTATGCGCTCCTGGCGGCCGACATAGACCGTGAGTTTGGCGGCGTCCCACCTATCGGCGTCGTCGAGTGCCGGAGGGCCGAGCTGCCGGCTAGCTAGTCTTGCTCGTTCCAGAGTTACCAGTCCGTCGTTGATCATCGCGATGACGTCGTCGGCCAGATCGCGGATCTTCGACTCGAAGTCAACGGCGGCGATCGTTACCGGTGGGTCCTCTGACAGACTCAGGGATTCATCGGTCCGCAGCACATGACGCGGGCCAAAGCTGGCGATACCGCGCAGCATCACACTCGTTGCGACGTTGCTGGCGCCGAACAAGTCCAGCATCGAGTCGGCCAGAAACCCGGGTCGCGCTCCGTCGGCGATTGTGCGTTGGCGCTCACCGAAGTACGCCGTCAGTTTCAGGTACTGCTGGTTCATATCTGCTCCGCGACCCACTGCCCGAGAAGCGCAGCGGCCAAACCGAGGACGATGCTGACGACGATATTGGCGAACACCGGACGCATCTGACGTTCCTCACCTAGCCGTTGGGTTTCCAGCATCCAGGTGGAAAAGGTGGTGTAGGCGCCGACGAAGGCGGTGCCGGCCAGCAGGGCCGCATCCTTGCTCAGCGCCAGGCCGCCCAGAAACCCCAACAACGCGGCTCCGCTGATGTTCACCGCAAGCGTGCCGAACGGAAACGGCCGGGCGACCCGGCGCGCCACTGCGCGATCCACCAGGAAACGCAGCACTGACCCGATGCCGCCGATCAGCATGACGCCGGCCCAGACCAAGACCGTCGTCGCCGTTGTGATCATCCGCGTACCCGCACCCGGCGAACCAGGGCGGTGGCGAGATATACCGCAAGCAACCCGACCACGATGCTGACGATGGTGTAGCCGGCGGCCAGGCCCCAATGGCCATTTTCGATCATCTTCAGGGTCTCGACCTGCATCGTCGAGAAAGTGGTTAACCCGCCGCAGAATCCGGTGCCGAGCAGCGGGCGTCGATAGCTGGACAACGGCAACCGCTCCAGCAGCCGGGTGGTGAAGTAACCCACCAGGAAGGCGCCCACGATGTTGACGATGAACGTCGGCCATGGCCAACGAGCCGGATCGGGGACCGCAAGTGTGCCCAGCGCGGCTCGGGCAAGGGCGCCCAGCGCTCCACCGACGAAGATCGCGGCCAACTCCCGATAGTCGTGGCTTGCCACAGGTCAAATCCTTCCGATATGCCGGTGAACGCTTTGCAGCATAGGGCGACGCGCGATGCGAGCAGGGGCAGAATCGGTAGACATGGCCCACCCGCGCGCCGGTCAGCCGGCCTTGCCCGAAGACCTTGTCGATCTGCCCCATCTCGTAACGGCCTACTACTCGATACAACCCGATCCCGGCGACGTCGCCCAGCAGGTGGCGTTCGGCACATCGGGACACCGTGGCTCTGCGCTCAACGGAGCGTTCAACGAAGCCCACATTCTGGCGATCACCCAGGCCATCATCGAATACCGCACCGCCCAAGGCACCACCGGACCGTTGTTCATCGGGCGTGACACGCACGGGCTTTCGGAACCGGCATGGGTTTCTGCGCTCGAGGTGCTCGCCGCCAACGACGTCGTCACCATGATCGACTCGGCTGACCGGTACACCCCGACGCCGGCGGTCAGCCACGCCATCCTCACCTACAACCGCGGCCGCACCGAAGCGCTGGCCGACGGGATTGTCGTGACACCCTCGCACAACCCGCCGCCCGACGGCGGGTTCAAGTACAACCCGCCCAATGGCGGCCCGGCCGAGACCGACGCGACCAACGCAATAGCCAAGCGTGCCAATGAGATCTTGCGCAGCGGCGCGTCGGTGAAGCGTACGCCGCTTGCCCGGGCGCTGCGGACCACCCAGCGCCACGACTATATGGACAGCTATGTGGACGACCTGCCGAATGTGGTGGATGTCGACGTGATCCGCAAGGCCGGAGTTCGGATCGGCGCGGACCCGCTCGGCGGGGCCAGCGTGGACTACTGGGCCGCGATCGCCGAGCGGCACCAACTCGAGCTGACCGTCGTCAATCCGCTCGTCGACGCGACGTGGCGATTCATGACTCTCGACCACGACGGCAAGATCCGGATGGACTGCAGCTCACCGGACGCGATGGCGTCACTGATCGCCAACCGGGACCGCTACCAGATCGCCACCGGCAATGACGCCGACTCCGACCGCCACGGCATCGTTACCCCCGATGCAGGTCTGATGAATCCGAACCACTATCTCGCGGCGGCGATCGACTACCTCTATACCCACCGGCCGTCCTGGCCGGCCGGCATCGCCGTCGGTAAGACCGCGGTCAGTTCGTCGATCATCGACCGGGTGGTCGCCGGCATCGACCGGAAGCTCGTCGAGGTGCCGGTCGGGTTCAAATGGTTTGTCGACGGCCTGATCGGCGGCACCATCGGCTTCGGCGGCGAGGAGTCGGCGGGAGCGTCGTTCCTTCGCCGTGATGGATCGGTGTGGACCACCGACAAGGATGGCATCATCCTGGCGCTGCTCGCCTCTGAGATCCTGGCCGTTACCGGCAAGACGCCGTCACAGCGGTATCAGGAGCTTGCTGACAAGTACGGCACCCCGTTCTACGCGCGGGTGGACGCGCCCGCGGACCGTGACCAGAAAGCCCGGCTGGCCAAGCTGTCGGCCGATCAGGTGACCGCCACCGAATTGGCGGGTGAGCCGATCACCGCGAAGCTGACCGCCGCGCCGGGCAACGGTGCGGCACTGGGCGGGCTGAAGGTGACGACGGCCAACGCCTGGTTTGCCGCACGACCGTCGGGCACTGAGGACATCTACAAGATCTACGCCGAGTCTTTCAACGGACCCGAGCATCTGGCCGCAGTGCAAAAGGCCGCCCGGGAAGTGGTGAATCAGGTCATCGGGTGAACTGCCTGACCAGGCACTTTGAAGGCTCCCTGACAGTGGTGTAGCTTCGATGGGCACAACTTCTTGGGGCTATGGCGCAGCTGGTAGCGCACCACACTGGCAGTGTGGGGGTCAGGGGTTCGAGTCCCCTTAGCTCCACAAGGGAAAACTCGGATCTCAGCAGGCTACTCAGAGCCGTTTGACGACAGTTTTGACGACAATGGGCGTCCCGAATCGTCGCCCGTGACTGCGGAAAAT
>DATMMZ010000141.1:0-3607 GCA_035569455.1 Mycobacterium sp.
GCCTCGTTGCTTCCTCGGCGAGTCCGTGTGGTGTGCGTGTCGGTTGGCGACGCGCGGTCAGACTGATATGCGCGGATTGGTTACCGCAGGACGGGGTTTCGGCTGGATCGCATCCGCCTGTCTAGCGTCGAGCGTTAACTGAAGGGTCTGCTCATAGTTGTGTCGCGGGTCGATCCACGCGCTGCCACCACCGGCTCGTGAGGAAAGGGATCGGGTGGCGGTTAGTCGTCCATGACTGCCAGCGACCAGCACCAGCCGGCAAGCTCACGGGCGATCGCGACGTTGGCCACTGTCGGGCGCTTGCGGCGTTCGAGAAAACCTATCCACCTACCGTGAAGGCGGCGGTTGCCCTGGTCTCCGCGAGCGCGGGCAGCAGCAGGGGCCTGATCCCACCGCGCCCGCATCACCGCGCCGACGTGATATCGGGCGCGGTGATGCCACGCTGCCTCAACCAGTAATCGGCGCACGTGGGTGTTTCCGGTCTTGGTGATCGATCCCTGTACCCGTGCCAAACCCGATGAGAACTCCGAGGGCACCAATCCCACGAACGAACCAATCGTGTTGCCGGTAAACCGCTTCCAGTCGCCGATTTCGACCGCCAACGCGAAACTGGTCAAGGTATTCACGCCTCGCAGGCACGACACCCTGCGCACGATCGGGGTGAATTCGCAGGCGGTGGCCATGTGTTCGATGGCCGCGTCCAAGCGCCCACGCCGGGCCTGCATTGTCAGCACGTGGTCGTAGTCGGCGTCAAAGGCCATCTGCGTCGCCGGTGCCCGCAACTGCGGCGCCGCTACGGTACGCAACCATCGATCGTGCGCGCCGGTCCAGGCCGCACCCCCGGAATAGACGATGCCGTGCCGCAACAGCAGCTTGGAGAGTCGATGGCGCGCCCTCATCAGATCACCCCGGCAGTCCTCACGGGCCCGCACCAGATCACGCGCTGCTTCCTGATCCGCGCTCGGAACGGACACCGCGGTGATCTCATCCAGGCGTAGCAACCGGGACAGATGCAGGGCATCTCGGGCATCGGTTTTCACTCGGTCGCCGCAGGGCTTCTGCAGCTTCGATGGCGCAACAACCTCACATCGAACCCCGGCGTCGGTCAGCGCCCGATACAACCCGAAGCCGGTCGGACCAGCTTCATAAGCCACCGCCACCGGCCCCGGCAACGCCGATATCCACGACCGAATGTGGTCATACGACGGGGTCAACCGGGTCCGCCATACCTCACCCGTAACACCATCGATCGCCGCTGCCACTACCGAACGTGCGTGCACGTCCAGTCCAACACTGATCCGAAAATTATAGTGAGTTGGCTTCGGTGCGCACCACGTGGTTTAGGCGGCGGGAGTGAGTGTGACCGTGTATCCGAGGGCTTCGAGTTGTCGAATGTGACTGCGCTTCTTGGCAGATGGATCGACGTGCCGGTTGTAGTGATCGGCGCCCAGATCCTGGTATCGGGCGTCTGGATCATGCAGCAGGTGCCAGATGATGACGAGGACGGAGCGACCGACGGCGACCACTGCTCGTGGTTGGCCGCGGCGTCTGGCGATGCGTCGGTACCTGGCCGCGAGGAAAGTGTTTGTCTTGCTGGTGCCGACGGCGGCCTCGCCCAAGACGCGCGCCAGGTACGGGTTGCCATGTCCAGAGGAAGCGCTGCCTTTGGACTTGCCGGCCGAGGAGTTGATGCCGGGGGCGAACTTCGCCCAGGAGCACAGGTGTCCGGCGGTCGGGAACCGCGACATATCGACCCCGATCTCGGCGATGATGGCGGCTGCGGCGACCGGACCGATGCCGGGGATTTCATCGAGATGGGCCGCCGCCTCGGCGAAAGGGGCCAGCTGTGCTTCGATCTGGGCGTCGACCGCGGCAATGTCGGCGTCGAGCGCCTCGATCCGCGACAACATGCGCGATAGCAAGAACCGGTGATGGTCAGCGAAATGCCCGTCGAAGGCCTGTTCGAGCCGATCGATCTTGCCGCGCATCCGTGCCCGCGACAGCTGGGCGAGCACCTTCGGGTCGCGTTCACCAGCAACCAGCGCGCCCAGCATCGCCCGCCCGGACACCCCGAAGATGTCTGAGGCCACCACCGATAGTTTGATGCAGGCGTCTTCCAGTAGCTTCTCGACACGGTTCTTCTCGGCCGTGCGCGCGGCAACCAGGTCGGTGCGGTAGCGGGTCAGATCCCTCAGCCGTCGGATCGGCCACGGTGGCACGAAACTGGGCCGCAGCATCTGCCGCTCGGCCACCTTGCACAACCACACAGCGTCCAGCACATCGGTTTTGGGTCGACCGGGTAGATGTTTGACATCGCGGGCGTTGACCAGCCACGGGTCCAGCCCGTGCGCCTCCAACAGGTAGAACACAGGCTTCCAGTACGACGAGGTCGCCTCCATCACCACTCGCTCGATACGCATCTCGACGAGCCGATTGGCCAGCTCGGTCAGCGCCTTGGTCATCGTCGAGTGGGTCCACACGTCCTGCAACCGCCGTTTACCGCCCGTCGGTGCCGGCACCCGCACGCAGCACACCAACTCCGCCTTACCGATGTCCAGGGCTGCCACCCTGGCAATGATCTGCTCTTCATCGTTCGATTCGGCCAGCATCGCCGTCATCTCCTCATGCCAACTCACACCAGTTCATCTCCGGGTGTGGTCGCCTGCGGATATCGCGACAGGGGACAACGAATCTGATCCTCGTGCTCGACCTAGCGGCAACAGTGAAGGGCCCAAACGCGACATCCGGCGCCCGGCTCGATACACGGCCTCGTAGGACCACAGTGTTAGACGGCGTCGACAGGCGACCACCACACAATTTTCATCCCCACAGGGCGACCGCCAGGTCAGACTGGCTCGTACGCTCAGTAAACACCGGGGCCTCCCACCACTGTCGGAAAGACCGGGCAGGCGACTCCTACTCGGTAACCCACGAACATGGGTGAGTGAGGCCCCGGCCCGCAACCCCCAACTCAACGCCGGCGGTCAACCCATACCGTCTAGCGCCCGGCGGCCGGTACGCACACATCGTCATAAGCTGATATTCGGGGTCCGGCCGATTGGCCTGAAAACTTTACCTTAGCTAAGCTTTTCTAGGACGCAACGAAATCGAAGAGGAATTTGCTATGAGCACTGTTTCGGCGTACGCCGCGACGTCGGCGACCGAGCCGCTGACCAAGACCACCATCACCCGCCGCGACCTGGGCCCGCACGATGTAGCGATCGACATCAAATTCGCCGGGATCTGTCACTCCGACATTCACACCGTCAAAGCCGAATGGGGTCAACCGAATTACCCGGTAGTCCCCGGCCATGAGATCGCCGGCGTGGTGAGCGAGGTGGGTTCCGAGGTCACCAAGTACAAGGTGGGCGAGCACGTGGGTGTGGGCTGCATGGTCAACTCGTGCGGTCAATGCAGCAGCTGCCTGGCCGGGCTGGAGCAGTACTGCAAACCGGGCGCGACGTTCACCTACAACTCGATCGACAAAGACGGCCAGTCGACGCAGGGCGGCTACAGCCAAGCGATCGTCGTCGACGAGAACTTCGTGGTGCGCATCCCCGACTCGCTGCCGCTGGACAAGGCGGCGCCGCTGCTGTGCGCGGGTATC
>DATMMZ010000142.1:0-7102 GCA_035569455.1 Mycobacterium sp.
TTGGCTCGTCCCTGTTGGTCGACCGAACGTCCGGCCGCTGCATTGTTACCACCTCCTGGGAGTCCGAGGAGGCGATGCGCGCAAGCGAGGAGTCCATTCGGCCGATTCGTGACCGGGCCGCGGAGCTTTTCGGTGGTAGCACGCAGGTCGAGGAATGGGAGATCGCTGCCATGCATCGCGAGCACCGCGCGAGTGAGGGCGCCTGTGTCCGAGCCACCTGGGTCAAGGTCGGCCCGGATCAGATCGACCGAGGCATCGATTTCTACAAGACGACTATCCTGCCCGCCCTCGAGGAGCTGGAAGGTTTCTGCAGTGGCAGCCTGCTAGTCGACCGAGCGTCCGGTCGTGGCGTGGCCTCGGCGAGATTCGACAGCGTCGAAGCGATGGAGCGCAACAAGGACAAGTTGGACAGCATCAGAGCTACGGGCAGCCAGGAAGCACGCGCAGAGGTGCTCGAC
This sequence comes from Mycobacterium sp., assembly GCA_035569455.1. Classification (GTDB taxonomy): domain Bacteria; phylum Actinomycetota; class Actinomycetes; order Mycobacteriales; family Mycobacteriaceae; genus Mycobacterium. Next base: position 459 of record DATMMZ010000142.1, read on the forward strand.
GAGTGCGACTTCGAGTTGGCGGTAGCACACCTGCGTGTGCCCGAGATGGTCTGACCGGCTGCAGGTGCCGCGACCGTCGTGAGCAGCTCGGGCATCTCGCCGACTTGAGCCGCGGCATGGTCTTCTTGAGGAGTTCGAGACTCCTCCATCCCTCCTCGGGTGAAAGCTCGCCCAGGAGCGGCTGGAAGCCGAAAGTCGACCTGTCCACCCTCTGACGACGAGGGCACGCAGCAGATCCAGCAGCTGGCGGTGGCCCGTCGACTGCTCGGGCTGTCGTCGTCCGAGCTGAAATACGCGTGGCTACACGGCATGAACTCCGCGGCCGTCGGGTTTGGATAACCCAGCCAGACTTAGCCCTTAACGAGCGTGAACTTGCAAACGTCGGTGTAGCCGGCGCGGAACAAGTCGGCGCAGCCGGTCAGGTACTTCATATACCGCTCGTAGACCTCTTCGGACTGGACCGCAATGGCCTCGGCCTTGTTGGCCGACAGACCTGCCGCCCAGATGTCGAGTGTTCGTGGGTAGTGAGGCCGCAGCGACTGCACCAGGTCGACCTCAAAACCACACTTGACCGCATGCTCCTCGACAATCTCCACCGCTGGCAGCCGGCCGCCGGGGAAGATCTCACGCATGATGAAACCGATAAAGCGCAGAAGGGACATCGTCACCGGCAGATTGCGCTCCGCCCATTCCTGCTTACTTGGCAGAAGGCTCGTTTGGAGCAGCATCTTGCCCCCGGCCGGCATCGCCTCGAAGGCCATCGTGAAGAAGTCGTCGTAGCGTTCTAAGCCGAAGTGCTCAAACGCCTCTATCGAAACGATCCGGTTCACCGGCTCGTGGAAGTGCTCCCAGCTCTGCAGCAGCACTCGCTTTGAACGAGGGCTATCCGACGTGGCGAAGAGTTGCTCGACGTGCGCCTGCTGGTTCCTGCTCAAGGTCAGACCCACGACGTTGACGTCGTACTTTTCCATCGCGCGCATCATCGTGGCGCCCCAGCCGCAACCGACGTCGAGCAGCGTCATGCCCGGCCTCAGCTCAAGACTGTCAAGTGCGAGATCGATTTTCGCAAGCTGAGCCTCTTCGAACGTCATATCGTCGCGCTCGTAGTACGCGCAGCTGTAGGTCCGAGTCGGGTCCAGGAAGACTGAGAAGAACTCGTTAGACAAGTCGTAGTGTGACTGGACGTCCTCGAAGTGGGTTTTAAGGTCAGGCGTTGAAGGGCGCGCGTTTGGCAATGTTCGTCCTGTCCGTCCGGCGCGGTCCGGATCACTAGCGATGTCGCTGTGGCAGTCCTCACTTGGTTGGGTGCTCTGATAGTACAAAATGTCCCGCAGCGCAGTTTGGCCCGCGTCGTAAGTAGCGATCGGCGCTGAAGCCGGCTGGCGCAGAACGGGGCAGTGCCGCTCGAGCGGGGCTTTCCGGTTCGCCGGTTCACGTGTCCTCGGTACGGATACGGATACGGTCGTCTATCGGCGCAGCGGTGGATGCGGTGGTGGTGCTGTTGCGCTGATGGCTGGTGGTATGCCCGGCCAGACCAGTAGGACCGGGCATGGGGCGTGGTCGATCACGTATCGGCTGGCGTGGCTGATGCTTCGCGGACCGAGGTGGCTCAGGTCGCCGTCACGGGCGAGCACAAGGAGATCGGCGCCGTCGGCGGCGGCGACCACCTCGGTCTCGATGCGTCCAGTTCGCTCAACCTTGCGGCACGGGCGTGCCAGCCGGGCCGCGGCCTCGTCGAGAAGCTTGTGCGCGGCGGCCGAGGCGAGATCCTGCACCTTGCTGCCCGGATCGCGGTGCGGGTGCCCACGTCCGATCAGTCCGGCATACGCGCCGTAGGCGACGTCGGCGACATCTGCGTCGGTGACGTGCAGCACCACGATGTCGGCCTCGGCCGGGGCGTGCCGACCGGCGGCATCGATGCAGGCTCGCCACGTGGCTTCGACGATCCAGGCGATCACCGTCATGGCCATTCGCCTCCCAGCACGTGCAGCGATGCCCACAATGCCACCACGGCCGCGATCAGCGCAGCCGGTGCGGTGAGCAAGCCCAGCACGGTGAATTCGCCCAGGGCCGCCGTGTGGTTGTGCTGATGAAGGACGCGCCGCCACAGCATGGTCGCCAGCGAGCCGGCATAGGTGAGGTTCGGGCCGATGTTGACACCGATCAGCACCGCCAGCACCGCGGCGGCCCCGCCCTGGACCGTCAGCGGCAGCAGCACCAGCACCGCGGGAAGGTTGTTGATCAGATTGGCCGCCACCGCGGCCACCGCGGCGACGCCGAGCATCCCGGCCAGGCCGCCAACCTCGGGCAGCCAGCCGCGTAGTGCGGTGTCGAGCCCGTTGTCGATGACCGCACGCACCACCACGGCGAGGCCGAGCACGAACGCGAGGAATGGTAGATCGGCGGCGCCCACGATCGCACCGAGGGTTGTCCGCCTCCGCAGCGCGGCACGCACTGCCAACACCAGCGCGCCGCCCGTCGCTGCCCATGCCGGGTTGACACCGGCAGCCGAAGTGACGACGAACCCGGCCAGTGTGGCGGCCACGGTCACGATCGCGAACCACGGTGCCGCGACGGGCACACTAACGTCGGGCAGTGGGGCGGCTGCGACGGCGAGGTCGCGGGCGAAGAAGGATCGAAACACCGTGAATTCGATCGCGATCGCCACCAGCCACGGCAGCGTCATCAGCCCCGCGAAGTGCAGGAAACTCAATCCGCTGGCGCTGAACGCCAACAAGTTCGTCAGATTCGACACCGGCAGCAGCAACGAGCCGGTGTTGGACAGATGGGTGCAGGCATAGACGTGTGGGCGGGGGCGCACCGCCAGCCGTGCGGCGGTGGCGAAAACCACCGGCGTCAACAACACCACGGTGGCATCGAGGCTGAACACCGCGGTAACCAGCGAGGCCACCACAAACACTGCGATCAGCAACCGATCCGGTCGGCCATTCGCCACCCGCGCCATCCATGCCCCGCACCACCCGAACAGCCCCTCGCCGGCACACAACTGCGCCAACACCAGCACCGCCGCCAAGAACCCGACCACCGGCCCCAACCGCGCCACTTCGTTGCCCGCGTCGGCGATCGAGATCGCCCCGGCGCCAAGCGCAACCGCCGCGGCAGGCACCGCAACGACGGCCTCCGGCCAGCCCCACGGGCGAATCACCGCCCATGCCAGCACCGCCACCAACAAGACGACGGAGCACACCTCCGCCACCGATACGCCCAACCACCGCCTCCCCCGATGAGAATCACTCGAGGACTTCATCGAACCAGGCACCCAACCCGGGGATCGGCAACGGCTTGCAGAAATAGTGCGGCGGGGCTGAATGGGGCTGAATGCCGCAACAATCAACGGGTGGTTGGCCACGACGCGTAGGCGCCGAAGGTGCGGGCCCGTGATCGCGCCGCGTTGCAGGCGGTGAATTTCTTCATGGCCGATATGCTGGTCAAAATTCGGCTGCCGTTGACATGGGCCTGCGCTAGGCAGATCAGCAGGTGGTTTGGGCAGGTTGGTTGCCGCTGTCGCGTTTACGGATTCGTCTCAGCGGATCCACAGCAACGAGCTTCAATAGTAGGGGCATGAGAATCTACCGTCGCATCGTTATTGCAGCCGCAGCGGTCCTGGCCGCCGCAGCGGTGATGTCCGGGTGTGCGAGCAGCCGAACGTCTTCGAATTCGTCAGCAGCGACCTCCGCCACCACGGCCGAAAGCAACCCGGTCGGCGACATTCCGGACAACCAGGCTTACGTGCCGTTCAGCCCACCGCAGGGCCTGTTCACCGTTTCGGTGCCCGAAGGCTGGGCGCGCACCGCCGACGGAGCAGCGACGATATTCACCGACAAGCTGAACACCGTGCGGGTCGAAAGCCACCCTCGCGAGTCGGCTCCGACGGTCGCCTCGGCGCGGGCCGATGAATTGCCGGGCATCGCATCATCGGTTTCGGGCTACCGTCCCGGAGACGTCACGGTGGCCGATCGCAAGGCCGGCCCAGCCGTACTGATCACCTACCAAGCGACCTCGGCCCCCAACGGGGTTACCGGCAAGACCGGGACCGACGCGGTTGAGCGTTACGAGTTCTGGCGAGGCGGCCAGGAAGTGATCCTGACCCTGTCAGGCCCCGTCGGTGCCGACAACGTCGACCCGTGGCGAACGATCACCGATTCATTGCAATGGGGTTAGCCGCTCCGCCGCCTCCTGCGCTGGAAGCCCGCTCGCTGTACCGATTCTATCGTGCCGGCGATGAGGAAACCCTTGCACTACAGGGAGTCTCGTTGACCCTCGAGCGCGGTGAGTTCGTCGCCGTCACCGGACCCTCGGGCTCGGGTAAGTCCACGCTGCTCGCGTGTCTCGCCGGCATGGACGACCCCGACGGCGGCAGTGTGCGCATCAACGGCCAACGGATCACTCATCGTCGCGAACAGGAACGGGCCCGAATGCGCGCGAACCACATCGGCGTACTGTTCCAGAACTCCAACCTGCTTGAGCATTTGACACTGGCACAGAATCTGTCGCTAGTGCGCGCCTTGGGGGCGCACAGGGGCGGTGATCGAGCGGATTTGTTGAGCGAGCTGGGACTAGCTGACCGGGCGTCGGCCTACCCCAGCCAGTTGTCGGGTGGAGAACTCGCCCGCGCCGGTCTGGCGATTGCGCTGGCCAACGCCCCCGCCGTGCTGCTCGCCGACGAACCCACGGGTGAGCTGGACAGTGCCACCGAAGCACAGGTGCTCAAACTGCTGATCGCCACCGCCGCGAGTGGCACCGGGATCGTTGTGGCGAGCCACAGTCTCGCGGTTGCGGATGCAGCGGCACGCGTCGTGCGGCTCGACGACGGGCGGGTGTGCCGATGACAGTCGGCTCGGGCTCGCGCGAAGCCGGTGCCGAGGCAATCACGCAGGCGCCCGTGGTGATTGAGTGCATCGGTGTAGGCCGCACGTTCGGCTCCGGCCGAACGGCGGTGCACGCGATAAGCGATGCCAGCTGCCGCATACCCTCGTCGGCGCGCATCGCATTGACCGGGCCATCCGGGTCGGGAAAGTCGACCCTGCTGACTCTGCTCGCTGGGCTCGACGCCCCAACCTCGGGAGAGGTCCGTTGGCCCGCGCTTCAGCGGGACCGGCAGGGTCGCCCGAAGGGGATCGGTGTGGTGTTTCAGGGCCCGAGCCTGCTGCCCGCTCTCGACGTCACCGAGAACGTAGCCCTGCCGCTGATTTTGGAGGGGCAGACCGACGACATGGCGATGCGGTGCGCCAGCGCGGCTCTGGATCTCGTCGGCATCCGCGAACTGGGCGGCAAGCTACCCGACGAGCTGTCCAGCGGACAGTCGCAGCGAGTCGCCATCGCTCGGGTAGTGGCCGCCCATCCCTCGGTGATCCTCGCCGACGAACCCACCGGACAACTGGATCACGACAACGGTGACCACGTCATCAGCGTCCTGTCGGAGACGGCCACCAGTGTGGGCGCCGCCCTGATCGTCGCCACCCATGACGATGCGGTGGCCGCGCGCCTTGCTGTGCGATGGACGTTGCACGACGGCCTACTCCACACACCCCCCGACGACCAAGGCACGACGTGATCGCCACCTGGACACTCGGGCTCCTCCGTCGCCGCTTTGGCAGACTGGCCGCCACCGCGAGTGGCATTGCGGCGGCGGTCGCGCTGCTGGCCTGCCTGGGCAGTTTCCTCGCCGCCGCCCAGGCTTCGATGACTGCCCGTGCTGCGCGTGGCGTCGTGATTGATTGGCAGGTCGAAGTGCAGCCGGGCGCAGCGCAGCCGTCGGTATTTGACGCGGTACGGGCCACACCGGGTGTACGGGCCGCGCTGCCGGTCGGGTTCGCCCAGTCGACCGGATTGGTCGCAACCTCCGCGGGAACCACCCAAACCACCGGGCCTGCAAAGGTGTTGGGCATTCCACCCGACTACCGGCAACAATTCCCGGGCACGCTACGTACCCTTGTCGGCGCCGACAGCGGGGTGCTGGTCGCTCAACAAACAGCCGCCAACCTGCATGTCGCGCCTGGCGATACCATCCAGATCGGGCGCGCCGGCTTGGCGCCGGTCGACGTGGTGGTCGATGGAGTGGTCGACCTGCCGCACGCCGACTCACTGTTTCAGAAGGTTGGCGCACCCTCAGGTGCGCAGCCGGTCGCACCGCCCGACAACGTCCTGATCCTCGATCAAACCCAGTGGCACCGCGTGTTCGATCCGCTCTCGGGCGTTCGTCCCGACCTTGTCAGCACTCAGATCCACACCGCTCTCGACCATGGGTTGCCACAGAATCCGGCGTCGGCATACACGAAGGTCACCGCCGCGGCGCACAATCTCGAAGCTCGCAGCGCCGGCGGCGCACTGGTCGGCGACAACCTCGGCGCCGCACTCGGTGCCGCCCGGGGTGACGCCGCGTACGCACAGGTGTTGTTCGTGTTCCTTGGCATGCCCGCCGTCGTGCTCGCCGGATTGTTGACCGCGACGGTCGTCAGCACAGGAGCACCCCGACGACGCCAGGAACAGGCCCTGCTGCGTGCTCGCGGCGCGGGGCAGCGTCATCTGATTCAGCTGGCGGCGGCCGAAGCGGTCCTCGTGGGAATCGTCGGCAGCGCAGTCGGTCTGGCCATCGCGGCTCTGGTCGGATTCGTCATGTTCGG
>DATMMZ010000143.1:0-5838 GCA_035569455.1 Mycobacterium sp.
ACCGAATCGAGGATGGTCCGGTGTCGCCGCTGACCGGGTTCCTTGCCGGATTCGTGGTCCCCTTCGACCCGATCAAGGCCGCGGAGTTGAGTGCGGCTTACCGTGTTGAGATCGACGGCCGCCGTTTCGAATTCGCGGTGAAAGAGGGCCGCCTCGCCGGAGCTCACGGCGCACCTTCGGTGACGATCACCGCCAGCGCAGCGGATCTCGTAACGGCCCGTCTCGGTTCCACCGAAGCCAAGCGCAAGGCAGCCCTGCGACGCATCAACTTCAACGGGAACCAGCATGACATCGACGCGCTGCGCAACGCGTTTTCGCTATTAGAGAACTCCCCGTGAGCCGGGCGTATGCCAGCCGCCACTACACTATGCCGGTGGAATCAGCGTCGCCGCGGCCGGTGTTGGTGGTCGACTTCGGTGCACAGTATGCGCAGTTGATCGCCCGCCGTGTTCGCGAAGCGCGGGTTTATTCGGAGGTCATCCCGCACACCACCTCGGTCGAGGAGATCAGGGCCCGTGATCCACTGGCGCTCGTGCTGTCCGGCGGTCCGGCCAGTGTCTATTCCGACGGCGCTCCGCAACTCGATCCGGCGCTGTTCGACCTCGGCCTGCCGGTATTCGGGATCTGCTACGGGTTTCAGGCGATGGCGCAGGCGCTCGGCGGGACGGTCGCGCACACCGGCACCAGCGAGTACGGCAGGACAGAACTGAAAGTCCTTGGCGGCGAACTGCATTCGGGCCTTCCCAGTGTCCAGCCGGTCTGGATGAGTCACTCTGACGCGGTCACGGCCGCGCCGGACGGGTTCGACGTGGTCGCCGGCAGCGCAGGTGCACCGGTGGCCGCCTTTGAGAACCGGGACCGTCGCCTGGCCGGAGTGCAGTACCACCCGGAGGTGATGCACACCCCGCACGGGCAACAGGTGCTCAGCCGGTTTCTGCATGACTTCGCCGGACTCAGCGCGGATTGGACGGCTGCCAATATCGCTAATGCGCTGGTCGAGCAGGTGCGCGCTCAGATCGGCGACGGTCACGCGATCTGCGGATTGTCCGGCGGGGTGGATTCTGCGGTGGCCGCGGCGCTGGTACAGCGCGCCATCGGCGACCGGTTGACATGTGTGTTCGTCGATCATGGTTTGTTGCGCGACGGTGAGCGCGCACAGGTGCAGCGCGATTTCGTGGCGGCCACCGGAGCCAACCTGGTCACCGTCGACGCGGCGGAGACGTTCCTCGAGGCGCTGTCGACTGTGACCAATCCCGAGGGCAAGCGCAAGGTCATTGGGCGGCAGTTCATCCGGACGTTCGAGGGCGCGGTGCGGGATGTGTTAGGGGCCAATGACTCTGGAAGAAACATCGAGTTTCTGGTGCAGGGCACGCTGTATCCGGACGTGGTGGAGTCCGGCGGAGGCAGCGGCACCGCGAACATCAAGAGCCACCACAACGTCGGCGGTCTGCCCGGCGACCTGAAGTTCAAACTCGTGGAGCCGCTACGGCTGCTATTCAAAGACGAGGTGCGCGCGGTGGGCCGCGAACTTGGGCTGCCCGAGGAAATCGTTGCGCGGCAACCATTCCCGGGTCCCGGGCTGGGCATTCGGATCGTCGGCGAGGTCACCGCCAAACGGCTGGACACCCTGCGGCACGCCGACTCGATCGTGCGTGAGGAGCTGACCGCGGCGGGCTTGGATAACCAGATCTGGCAGTGCCCAGTGGTGCTGCTGGGCGACGTACGCTCGGTCGGCGTGCAGGGCGACAACCGCACCTACGGGCACCCGATCGTGCTGCGGCCGGTGTCCAGTGAGGACGCCATGACCGCCGACTGGACACGGGTACCCTACGAGGTGCTGGAGCGCATCTCGACCCGGATCACCAACGAGGTGCCCGAGGTCAACCGCGTGGTGCTGGACATCACCAGCAAACCGCCTGGCACCATCGAGTGGGAGTAGCCGGCTGCCTAGCGTGAGCCCAGTTTCCCGCTCGAGTCCGAGCGCGAGCCCAGTTTCACGCTCGAGGCCAGGCTTGTAGCGAATTCGCGCCTGCCGTAGGCGATGGTGGCCGCATCCCAGCTCCCGCCTGCCGCGCCGACGAGCCGTCGGGCGACATCGAGATCACCAGTGGTGGCAATCAGGATCAAGGCGTGGTCGGTTGTGGTGACAGATCCGCCCTGCAATCGGTGGTGTGCGGCTGAATCGGCCACGAACGCATCGCGGAAGCGTGCGATGTCGATGTTGGGTACGGTGACGGCGATCGCATTCGCTCCTGGCGCATTCTGCGGCAGGTAGTCGAAGGTCAGCACCGCTTCTTGGTTGAACTGCCGCCTCAGCGCCTCGGCGAGGGTGTGCAACATGAGCTCGTCGGGACGGCAGAGATGAAATTCACGCGAACGCTCATAGGTGGTCTGCTGCAGCGCATTTGACCAATGCACCCCATCGAGCAGGGTCGATCCCGTCACTGCGGCGCCGTTTTGGGCAATGGTCACGTCGGCTTGTATCTCGAACAGTCCTAGCCCGTCTTGCAGTTGACCGGCTGAGTCCATATTGGGGTCGGTGATGACGGCGGTGTTGTCGGTGGCGAATAACTCTGCGGGGTGGCAGGCGTCCTGGTGTTCTGTGGGGTCACTTTTGGCCGGCGTTGCGGCGGCGACACTGCACCAACACACCATGAGCCACACCAGTAACGGGGTTTTGCGCGGCCGCACCCAGGCAGCGTCTCACGCGCCCTTGACGGGTGTCGGAGGGTGGGTGTTTACTCGAAAACAACGTCGAACATATATTCGAAAACCATGAGAAAAGAGCTGGTAGGAGGCTTGGCATGACTGCGGCTTTGGCCTCCGATCAACGGCATGGAAATCGCGCTGAACAGCTGCAATCGCTGCGCCGGCAGATGGCTGCGTTGTCCGGGAAGGTGGCCGGGGCGGGCGTCACCCGCTCAGATGACCTGCTGCCGGAATCGGAAGCTCGGCTGGCCGTTCCGCAGTGGCTTGCCGAGGTGCTGCCGACACAGTTACCACGGGGAACGGTAGCGGTGCTGTCGGGGGCCCGGTCACTGCTGCTGAGCATGGTTGCCGCGGTAACGGCCGCCGGGGGCAACGCGGCCATCGTCGGCCAGCCGGATATCGGACTGCTGGCCGCTGTGGAGATGGGAGCGGATCTGAGCCGGCTCGCGGTGATACCGGATCCCGGGACCGATCCGGTGGAGGTGGCCGCGGTGCTCATCGACGGCATGGACCTGGTGGTACTGGGTCTGGGTGGGCGCCGGGTGCCGCGGACACGGGCGCGTGCAGTGGTGGCCCGCGCTCGCCATAAAGGTTGCACTTTGCTGGTCACCGACGGCGACTGGGAAGGGGCGCCGACGCGGCTTCAGGCTCGGGTCTGCGGCTATGACATCACGGCGGGTAACCGGGGCGCACCCACCCCGGGATTCGGACGAATAATTGGGGTGCGGTTGCAGGTCAGCGGCATGTGCGCGGGGGTACGGGTGATCGGCCGGGCGCGAACTGGGTGATCGGGTGGCGTCTTCCTCGACCTCTTCACGGGTGCTGGCGATCTGGTGCATGGACTGGCCCGCGGTCGCGGCGGCCGCGGCCGCAAGCCAGCCCGCGACGGCTCCGGTCGCGGTCACTCTGGCCAACCGGGTGATCGCCTGCTCGTCGGCCGCTCGTGCGGCGGGAGTGCGACGAGGATTACGGCGTCGGGAGGCGGCCGCCCGGTGCCCGCAACTGCACGTCGCGACCGCCGACGCTGACCGCGACGCCCGCTTTTTCGAGGGGGTGGCCGCGGCGGTGGACGATCTGGTGCCGCGCGCCGAGGTGCTGCGGCCCGGGCTCTTGGTGCTTCCGGTGCGCGGGGCAGCCCGCTATTTCGGGTCGGAGGAGATGGCCGCCGAGCGGCTGATCGACGCGGTGGCCGCCGCCGGCGCCGAGTGTCAGGTCGGGATCGCCGACCAGCTGTCCACCGCGGTCCTTGCCGCGCGTGCGGGCCGTGTCGTGGAGCCGGGAGGCGACGCGAAGTTTCTGTCTGTGCTGTCGATCCGTCAACTTGCCACCGAGCCGAGCCTATCCGGTCTGGGACGAGAAGAACTGACGGACCTGTTGTGGCGGATGGGAATTCGCACCATCGGGCAATTCGCCGCACTGTCCCGCACCGACGTGGCTTCCAGGTTCGGCGCCGACGGGGTGACCGCACACCGGTTCGCCCGCGGCGAACCCGAGCGGGGACCGTCCGGGCGTGAGCCGCCGCCGGAACTCGAGGCGGTGCTGGACTGCGATCCGCCGATCGACCGGGTCGATGCCGCGGCATTCGCCGGACGCTCGCTGGCCAGCACGCTGCATCAAACACTGATGGCCGCCGGGGTGGGATGTACCCGGCTGGCCATTCACGCCGTCACCGCCAACGGCGAAGAGCTGAACCGGGTTTGGCGATGCGCCGAGCCGTTGACCGAGGATGCCACCGCCGATCGGGTGCGCTGGCAACTGGACGGGTGGTTGAGCAATCGGACCCGCGACCCCCGTCCCACCGCGGCGGTGACGCTGTTACGGCTGCAGGCGGTGGAGGTGGTGTCTGCCGAGGCGCTGCAGTTGCCGTTATGGGGTGGCTTGGGTGAGGAGGACAGGCTTCGGGCGCGTCGGGCGCTGGTGCGGGTGCAGGGCCTGCTCGGCCCGGAGGCGGTGCGGATACCGGTGCTGTCCGGCGGTCGCGGGCCGGCCGAACGCATCACGTTGACCCCGCTGGGCGACGAGCCGGAACCGCAAGCCGACCCGGGGCAGCCATGGCCCGGCCAACTGCCCCAGCCGTCGCCGGCGGTGCTTCTCGACGATCCGGTGGAGTTGCTTGACGCCCAGGGAAATCCGATACGAGTAACCAGCCGGGGGATGTTCTCCGCCGACCCCGCGCGACTGGCCGGCCACGGTCGGGATGACCGGCTGCGCTGGTGGGCGGGACCTTGGCCGGTCGACGAGCGGTGGTGGGATCCGGACTTGGGGAAGGGGAGTACCGCCCGCGCCCAGGTACTGCTGGAGAGCGAGCGCGCGCTACTGCTGTGCTACCGCCAACGGCGGTGGTATCTGGAAGGGAGCTACGAGTAAGCACTTGGGAGTGCGTAGCGAACCGAAGCAAACCCGCGTAAGGGCTCGGCCTGCTTCCTAACTGTGTGCTGCGTCACGTATTTCGATGTTCGGCCCGGATTTTCGCTGCCGTCAAACGCTAACCACAGCTTTCTCTCTGCTTCTGTGATCTTGATGCACAGCTTGCATTGGTAGCAAGGCGATATGAAGGATTCCGCACGTTTTGCAGCAGCAACAGCCGTGATGGTCGCAGGCTTGGGGCTGGTCGGATTGGGCGCTGCCAACGAGGCTCAGGCTCAGCCGGGGCCACTCCCGCAGTGGTGCCCGGGCAATTTATGGGACCCGGGATGGGGTCCGAACTGGGACTGGAACCACTGCCACGATAACGCGAACCAACCGGTAGCGCCTCAGCCACTGCAAGGACCCGGCGCAAAGGGATACCATCCCGGCGGACCTGACTACCCCGGCGGACCTGGTCACCCCGGCGGGCCTGGTGGTCCGGGTGGACCTCCTGGCGCTGGTGGACCGGGGGGACCTGGTAACCCGGGGGGGCCTGGTGGGCCGGGCGGACCTCCTGGAGCTGGTGGGCCGGGGGCACCTGGTGGGCCGGGTGGGACTCCTGGAGCTGGTGGGCCGGGCGGGCCTGGGGGACCCGGCGGACCCACTGGAGGCGGACCCGGCGGACCCGGCGGACCCAGTGGAGGCGGACCCGGCGGACCCAGTGGAGGCGGACCCGGCGGACCGGGCGGAGGCGGACCCGGCGGACCCAGTGGAGGCGGACCC
>DATMMZ010000144.1:0-23104 GCA_035569455.1 Mycobacterium sp.
GCACGACGAGGCGGTCGCTGCCACGTCCGACGAGGTCTACCAGCGGTACATGAAGTACCTGATCGGATGCAGCGACTTCTTCCGCCGCGGCATCAGCGAGGTCGGCCAGTTCACCATCACGAAGAGCTGACAGGTCCGTACGCCCCGAACGCCACCGCGACGTTTTGACCGCCGAGCCCGAATGAATTTCGTCCCGCGACGTGCCAGCGTATGGATGCTTTACCAGACTAGAAGTCTGGTATATCTTTAACTCCGATCTTTTAGTATGCAAAACGCTAGTTCACGCGTATCATCGGTATGATCGCACTCAGGCGTTGCCCCTGGCCACGCGGGAGTGAACAGACCGAGCTCCGCCTCGCCCTCGACACGCGGGAGTGAACGGACCGGGCTCCCGCGTGGCCCTCAAAAGGAAGGAGGGCATATGACCGCACTCCAAGGATTGTTGCGGCGGGGACGTTACATCGGCCCCGTCTGGATCGGCATCCACGGCGTCCCGCGCGAGCGCGAGCACCGGGTCATCATCGGCGTCAACGGCGTCCAACACCTAACCGTGGATCAGGCCCGCAGGCTAGGTGAGGAAGTACTCGCATTGGCTGACCAACTGCAGGCCCGGTCAGGCCCCGCGAGCCCCCTCTGAGAACCCACGACAAGCCGGGATAACGAGCGAATGACGACAGTGACGTGCGCGGGCGGCCCCGGGCTGACTGTGCTCGCCGCGACGCCAGATCGCTCCTTCACCAGCGACAACACCGCCGGCGCCGCACCCGAGATCATCGCAGCTGTTGCGGCGGCAGCTTCGGGGCAGGCACCGCCCTATGGCACCGACAGTTGGACTTTGAGCGCACGACGCCGCTTCAGCGAGATCTTTGATTGCGACGTCGATCTGCTCCCCGTTTCCACCGGCTCGGCGGCGAACGCATTGAGCTTGGCCGCGTTGACCCCACCGTGGGGCAGCGTGTTATGCCACCGCGACAGCCATATCAACAACGACGAGTGCGGGGCACCGGAGTTCCTCACAGGGGGTGCCAAACTCATTGCTCTGGGTGGGGAAAACGCCAAGATCGACGCCGACGAGCTGCAGGCGGCGGTGCACCGCAAGGTCGGAGACGTGCACAGCGTGCAACCGTCCGTGTTGAGCCTCACCCAGGCAACCGAGACCGGCGCGGTATACACCCCCGCCGAGATCGGACACCTGGCCGGCATTGCAAAGCACGCGGGCCTGCGCGTTCACATGGACGGCGCCCGCCTCGCCAACGCCGTCGCCGCATTGGGCTGCAACCCCGCCGAACTAACCTGGCGCGCCGGCGTGGACATGCTGTCCTTTGGCGCCATCAAGAACGGGGGCATGACCGCCGATGCGATCGTCGTCTTCGACCGCTCCGTGACCGCCGCGCTCAGCTTCCGGGCTAAGCGAGCCGGACAACTCGCCGCCAAGATGCGTTTCGCCGCCGCCCAACTCGACGCCTACCTCACCGACGATCTGTGGCTGCGCAATGCCTGGCACGCCAATGCCATGACCGCGCGGCTCGAAGAGGGGCTGAAGTCCATTCCCGGCACTCGCCTTGCTGGCACGCCACAGGCGAACATCCTCTTCTGTCGCCTGCCCCAGCAGGTCATCGACGGACTTCTGGACCAGGGTTACAGCTTTTACCACGACCGTTGGGAGCCAGGTGTCGTCCGTTTCGTCACCTCCTTTGCCACCACGACCCACGATGTCGACGAGCTGGTACACGCGGTCCGCCGACTCACCGCGATCGAGGAAAGCCGGTCTAAACGGGTTCGAACGCAGAGATCCGCCAGCGACGCGGGCACAACCGGAACGCGCGCGAGGAGCACCGAAAGCCTTGCGAAGCAGCTTATTTCGCCCCACGCGATGCACCCGATGACGGTGAGCCCGCGCCCTACTGGGCGCTAGCCGATCAGCACCGCGAACCGCGGCTTGATCACTTCGTCGATTATCGCCAGCCGCTCGTCGAACGGAATGAACGCCGACTTCATCGCATTGATGGTGAAACGCTCGAGGTCACTCCAGCCGTAGCCGAATGCCTCCACCAGACGATGCATCTCCAGGCTCATCGTGGTGTCGCTCATGAGCCGGTTGTCGGTGTTGACTGTCACCCGGAAGCGCGCCCGGGCCAACAGATCGAACGGATGGTCGGCGATGCTTTTGACCGCGCCGGTCTGCACGTTGGAACTGGGACACAGCTCCAGCGGGATTCGCTTGTCCCGCAGGATCGACGCCAGCCTGCCCAACCGGATACCGCCACCCTCGACCCCCCCTTCCACCAAGTCGATGTCATCGACGATTCGCACCCCATGGCCCAGCCGGTCGGCACCGCAGAACGCGATAGCCTCGTGGATTGATGGCAGCCCGAACGCCTCACCCGCATGAATTGTGAAGCGCGCGTTGTGGTCTCGCATGTACTCGAAAGCGTCCAGGTGCCGCGTCGGCGGGTTACCGGCCTCGGCGCCGGCGATGTCGAATCCGACCACGCCCTTGTCGCGGAACCGGATCGCCAGCTCGGCGATCTCCCGGGACACCGCGGCATGTCGCATCGCGGTCACCAAAAGGCGCACCGTAATGGGACGACCCGCGGCGGCGCAGGCCTGCTGGCCCGCGGCGAATCCCAACAGCACGTTGTCGACGATCTCGTCGAAGGACATCCCGCGGTAGATGTGCAGCTCGGGAGCAAACCGCACCTCGGCATACACCACCGAATCGGCGGCCAGGTCTTCCACGCATTCGTAGGCGACGCGGTACAGCGACTCGGCCGTCTGCATCACCGCCACGGTGTGCGAAAACGGCTCCAGGTAGCGCTCCAGCGAGCCGCTGTGCGACTGGGTGCGAAACCAGGTCGCCAGCTCGTCGACCTCGGTCGCGGGCAGCCCGTCGTAACCGGTCTGGCCGGCGATGTCGATCACGGTTGCCGGGCGCAGGCCGCCGTCGAGGTGATCGTGCAGCAGGGCCTTCGGCGCCTGTTTGATCTGGTTGAGCCCCAGTGAGGTGGTCACCACGTAATTCGATCAATGATCAGCGGTCTCGGCTCCGGCGGGGTATCGCCGACGCTCCAAGCACCGTCCAACTCGGCCAGCGCGGCGCCTATGCGTTCCGGGGTGTCGGTGTACAGGGTGAACAGCGGCTCACCGGCCGCGACCGGCTCCCCGGCACGGCGGTGGATCCTGATACCCGCACCGGACTGCACCTGGTCGCCCGGACGGGATCTGCCCGCGCCGAGCCGCCACGCGGCCAGCCCGACTGCCATCGCGTCGATGTCCCCCATCGTCCCGTTACGGTAGGCGATCACATTCTCCGAATACGCACCAAGTGGCAACGGTACCGACAAATCACCGCCCTGCGCGGCGACCAGATTGCGGAAACGGTCCAGCGCGGTGCCGTCGCGCAGCGTCTGCGCGGGATCGCAGCCGTCGAGCCCGGCAAGCTCGAGCATCTCTTCGGCCAGCCGCAAGGTCAGTTCCACCACGTCGGGCGGACCGCCTCCGGCCAGCACTTCCAGGGCCTCGGCAACCTCAAGCGCATTGCCGACGGTCGCGCCCAGCGGGCGGTTCATGTCCGTCAGCAGCGCGTGGGTGGGCACCCCGTGCGCCGTGCCTAACTCGATCATGGTGTGCGCCAGTTCCCGGGACTGCGCTTCCGAGTCGGTGAACGCCCCGGAGCCGACCTTCACGTCGAGCACCAGCGCTCCGGCGCCCTCGGCCAGCTTTTTACTCATCACCGAGCTGGCGATCAGCGGCAGCGATTCGACGGTAGCAGTGACATCGCGCAGCGCGTACAGCTTGGCGTCGGCCGGCGCCAGCTCGCCCGCGGCGAATATCGCCGCGCCGACGTCGCGAAGTTGTTCGCGCACCCGCTGGTTGGACAGTGCCCCGGTGAACCCGGCGATGGATTCCAGCTTGTCCAGGGTGCCGCCGCTATGCCCGAGCCCACGGCCGGCCGCCTGCGGCACCGCGCCGCCGCAGGCGACGACGACGGGCACCACCGTCAGTGTGACTTTGTCCCCCACCCCACCGGTGGAGTGCTTGTCCACGGTCGCCAAGCGCAGATCACTGAAATCCATCCGCTCACCGGATGCCAGCATCGCCGCCGTCCATCTGGCGATCTCGCGGCGGTCCATGCCGCGCAAAACAATCGCCATCAACAGTGCGGCCATCTGTACGTCGGCCACCCGGCCGTCGGTGTAGGCGTCGACGACCCAGTCGATGGCGGCATCGGACAACCGACCGCCGTCCCGCTTGGTCCTGATCACCGTCGGCGCATCGAATGGAAGGTCGGTCAAGAAGGTTCCCGGGCGAGGTCGTCGGGGCCGAATGCATCGGGCAGCAGCTCGCCAAGCCGGCGGGGCCCGGCCGGATGGTCGATCAGCAGCTCGGGGCCGCCGTGCTCTAGCAGTACCTGACGGCATCGTCCGCAGGGCATCAGCACCGACCCTCGCGCGTCGACGCACGCCAGCGCGACCAATCGGCCGCCGCCGGTCGAATGCAGGGCACACACCACGCCGCATTCGGCACAGAGACCAAGGCCATATGAGACATTTTCCACATTGCACCCGGTGACCACGCGGCCGTCGTCGACCAATGCGGCCGCGCCCACGGAGAATCGCGAGTAGGGCGCATACGCTCCCCCTGCCGCCCGGGTTGCCTTGTGCCGCAGCGCATTCCAATCGATGTCAGCTATTTCGCAACCCTCCTCACCGATGGGCCGGCTAAGAAGGACACCCTAACCCCGACACGACGCACAATCTCGATCAGACTGTTCAGTACCGCATGCATTGCTGCCACGTTAAGCTCTATTGCCCGGCTAGTGTCTACGCGACGACGAAGGCGGTGAGGACAGGTGAGTCCGCAGGCGACAACCGTGGATCCGGCTACAACACCGGCATCATCGCGCAAGCGGCGACCACCTCGCACCCTGTATCGGGGAGATCCCGGCATGTGGTCGTGGGTGCTGCACCGCATCAGTGGCGCGACGATCTTCTTCTTCCTGTTTGTCCATGTTCTGGACGCCGCGATGCTGCGGGTGAGCCCGCAGACGTATAACGCGGTGCTCGCGACCTACAAGACGCCGATCGTCGGCCTGATGGAGTTCGGTCTGGTCGCTGCTTTGCTTTTCCACGCACTCAACGGGATCCGGATCATCTTGATCGATTTCTGGTCGCAGGGCCCGCGCTATCAGCGGCTGATGTGGTGGGTGGTCGGCATCGTCTTTCTGCTGCTGTTGGTTCCGGCGGGCGTGGTAATTGGCATCCATATGTGGGAGCACTTCCGATGAGCAGCCCCGATCTTCAGCTCGGCCGCGGCCAGGTGGCGCCGGTGCGTCAGCGCAGCCACGACCGCCCTGCCAGCCTGGACAATCCCCGCTCGCCGCGGCGCCGGGCCGGCATTCCCAACTTCGAGAAGTTTGCCTGGCTGTTCATGCGGTTTTCCGGCGTAGCGCTGGTGTTCCTGGCGGTCGGGCACCTGTTCATCATGCTGATGTGGGACAACGGCGTTTACCGCCTCGACTTCAACTTCGTGGCGCAGCGCTGGGCGTCGCCGTTCTGGCAATTTTGGGATCTGGCGCTGTTGTGGCTGGCGCAATTGCACGGGGGCAACGGCCTGCGCACCATCATCGACGACTACAGCCGCAAAGACACCACGCGGTTCTGGCTCAACAGCCTGCTGCTGTTGGCGATGGGCTTCACGTTGGTGCTGGGCACTTACGTGATTGTGACCTTCGACCCGAACATCTCCTGAAAGGCGACCCGGGTGATCCAGCAACACCGATACGACGTGGTGATCGTCGGCGCGGGCGGTGCCGGAATGCGGGCAGCCGTCGAGGCCGGCCCCCGCGTGCGCACCGCGGTGCTGACCAAGCTCTACCCCACTCGCAGCCACACCGGCGCCGCGCAGGGCGGCATGTGCGCCGCGCTGGCCAACGTCGAAGACGACAACTGGGAATGGCACACGTTCGACACCGTCAAGGGTGGGGACTATCTCGCCGACCAGGACGCGGTGGAGATCATGTGCAAGGAAGCCATCGACGCGGTGCTCGACCTGGAGAAGATGGGGATGCCGTTCAACCGCACCCCCGAGGGCCGCATCGACCAGCGCCGCTTCGGCGGGCACACCCGCGACCACGGCAAGGCCCCGGTGCGCAGGGCCTGTTACGCGGCCGATCGCACCGGCCACATGATCCTGCAGACGCTCTACCAGAACTGCGTCAAGCACGACGTGGAGTTCTTCAACGAGTTCTATGTGCTGGATCTGGTGCTCACCCAGACGCCGAGCGGCCCGGTGGCCACCGGGGTCGTCGCCTACGAGCTGGCCACCGGCGAGATCCATGTCTTTCACGCCAAGGCCATCGTGATCGCAACCGGTGGTTCGGGCCGGATGTACAAGACGACCTCCAATGCACACACGCTGACCGGCGACGGCATCGGCATCGTCTTCCGCAAGGGACTTCCGTTGGAGGACATGGAGTTTCACCAGTTCCATCCGACCGGCCTGGCCGGCCTGGGCATCCTGATCTCCGAGGCCGTGCGCGGCGAGGGCGGCCGGCTGCTCAACGGTGAGGGCGAACGCTTCATGGAGCGCTACGCCCCCACGATCGTCGACTTGGCGCCGCGTGACATCGTCGCGCGCTCGATGGTGCTGGAAGTCCTGGAGGGCCGCGGTGCGGGCCCGCACAAGGACTACGTCTACATCGACGTCCGTCACCTCGGCGAGGATGTGCTGGAGTCCAAGCTGCCCGACATCACCGAGTTCGCCCGCACCTACCTCGGCGTGGACCCGGTCCACGAGCTGGTCCCGGTCTACCCCACCTGCCACTACGTGATGGGCGGCATCCCGACCACCGTCACCGGACAGGTGTTGCGGGACAACACCTCTACCGTCCCGGGCCTGTACGCGGCCGGCGAGTGCGCGTGTGTGTCGGTGCACGGCGCTAACCGGCTGGGCACCAACTCACTGCTGGACATCAACGTCTTCGGGCGCCGGGCCGGCATCGCCGCCGCCGGCTACGCGCAGGGCCATGACTTCACCGATATGCCGCCGGACCCCTCGGCGATGGTCGTCGGCTGGGTGGCCGACATCCTTTCCGAGCACGGCAACGAACGCGTCGCCGATATCCGCGGGGCGCTGCAGCAGACGATGGACAACAACGCCGCCGTCTTTCGCACCGAGGAGACACTGAAGCAGGCGCTCACCGACATCCACGGCCTCAAGGAACGTTACTCCCGAATCACGGTGCACGACAAGGGAAAACGCTACAACAGCGACTTGCTGGAAGCCATCGAGCTGGGCTTTCTGCTGGAGCTGGCCGAAGTCACCGTGGTCGGCGCGCTCAATCGCAAGGAGTCCCGCGGCGGCCACGCCCGCGAGGACTATCCGAACCGGGATGACGTCAACTACATGCGCCACACCATGGCCTACAAGCAGGGCACCGATCTGCTCAGCGACATCGCGCTGGACTTCAAACCCGTCGTGCAGACCCGCTACGAACCCAAGGAACGGAAGTACTGATGGCCGTAAGCGACACCGTCGAGCCCAGGGTGGAACCGCCCCTGCCGCCGATCCCCGAGGGCGCGGTGATGGTGACCCTGAAGATCGCCCGGTTCAACCCTGACGATCCCGATGCTTTCGCCCAAACCGGTGGTTGGCAAAGCTTTCGGGTACCGTGTCTGCCCAGCGACCGGCTACTCAATCTGCTGATCTACATCAAGGGTTACCTGGACGGCACGCTGACCTTCCGGCGATCCTGCGCCCACGGGGTGTGCGGGTCTGACGCCATGCGGATCAACGGTGTCAACCGGCTGGCCTGCAAGGTGCTGATGCGCGACCTGCTGCCCAAGAGTAGTCCGGGCAAGTCCCAAAAAACACTGACCATCACGGTCGAACCGATCCGCGGGCTGCCGGTGGAGAAGGACCTGGTGGTCGACATGGAGCCGTTCTTTGACGCCTACCGCGCGATCAAGCCCTACCTGATCACCAGCGGTAACCCCCCGACCCGCGAGCGGATCCAGAGCCCCACCGACCGGGCCCGCTACGACGACACCACCAAATGCATCCTGTGCGCCTGCTGCACCACCAGCTGCCCGGTGTTCTGGAGCCAGGGCCAGTATTACGGCCCGGCGGCGATCGTCAACGCGCACCGCTTCATTTTCGACAGCCGCGACGAGGCCGCCGCCGAACGCCTCGAGATCCTCAACGAGGTCGACGGCGTGTGGCGCTGCCGGACCACGTTCAACTGCACCGAATCCTGTCCCCGGGGCATCGAGGTGACCAAGGCGATCCAGGAGGTCAAGCGCGCGCTGATGTTCTCGCGCTGAGGTCTTCGGGTGCCAGCGCACTCCCGTTGTACACCGTGATCAGGTCTTCGACCACCGTCTGCCACGACGTGCCGTCCATGCAGAGCTGACTGGCCGTAAGCACGAGCCGGTCGGGATCGCCGGGGAGCAGCGACACGTTGAACAACCTGCCGGTGTACATGTCGAAGCTGGCGCGTTGCCGTGCGATCACATCCTCGACGGCGACACCCGGCGGTTCCACCCCCCAGCCCCATCCGCCGCCCGGGCGAGCCGTCCAGCCGTCAACGCGTGGTTCGAACACGGCGCCAAGGGCGGGGTTGGCGGTGAAGACCGCGTCGACCGCGGCGCGCATACGTGCCTGGTCCAGACGCGAGTCGGCAACCAACACATTGGTGTGCGCAGAAGGCTCGATGTCCTCGAGTCGCGGAAGGTCAGCGAAATAGGAATAAGAACTCACGCCCTCAGACTCCGGGACGATCCTCAGCGAATTCTTGGCATTTTCTTGCATTGCATATCAGAAGCGCCCGTCACACTTGCGCGACCCGTCTCGTCTGACGGGTATGACACAGAAAACCCGTATCGAGCCCTTGCCCCCGAAGCGCGCCGGCCTGCTGACCCGCGCGATGTACCGCGTCGCCAAGCGACGCTACGGCGAAGTCCCCGAGCCGTTCGCCGTCGTCGCGCATCACCGGCCTCTCCTGGTCGCCAGCGCTGTGCACGAAACCATGATTCAGCAGGCGTCGCGAAAACTGCCGGCCAGCGTGCGCGAGCTGGCGGTGTTCTGGACCGCGCGCGCCATCGGCTGCTCGTGGTGCGTCGACTTCGCGTCCATGTTGCAGCGCCTGGACGGCCTCGACGTGGAGCGACTCAAGGGCATCGACAGCTACGCCACCTCACCGGCTTACACGGACGACGAGCGCGCGGCCATCGCCTATGCCGACGCGATGACCACCGACCCGCACACCGTCACCGACGAGCAGGTCGCCGACCTCCGGGCCCGCTTCGGCAATGCCGGAGTGATCGAGTTGACCTACCAGATCGGGTTGGAGAACATGCGGGCGCGGGTGAACTCAGCGCTGGGCATCACCGAGCAGGGTTTCAATTCGGGTGACGCCTGCCGCATCCCCTGGCTCAACGAGCCAGCTCACGCAGTGGAGACCCGGTAAACTTGTCCGGGTTGGCGACATCCCAGAGGGCCCAGACCTTTCCGTCTCGCAGGGTCATCGCGGTTATCCGCGGCAACATTTCCCGATATCCGTCAGCTCCGGGGCCGCCCGCCGTGTAAGCGCCCAGTTCGCCATTGACCAATGCCAGCTGATTCGCCGTGAACATCGCCGGGCCGTAGCGGCGGGCCAGGCCGAACATGAACCGGGCCACCTTGTCCGGCCCGTGGATGACGTGAACGGCAGTCGGCGCTTTGCCGGCCGCATCGCCGGTGAAGGTGACGTCGGGATGCAACAGCGCCACCACGGCGTCCAGGTCGCCTTCGGCAATGGCGGCCATGAGCTTGCCGACCACCTCGTTATGGGTGGGATCGGGGGGCGGAGGCTCCGCGCCTTCCCTGCTCAGGGCCTTGCGGGCCCGCGATGCCAGCTGACGGGCCGCGGCCTCATTGGTACCCAGCACGTCGGCCACTTCGGCGAACGGGATGGCGAACCCGTCGTGCAACACGAACGCGACCCGCTGATCCGGGTTGAGTCGCTCCAGCACCACCATCGCCGCGAATCGGGCATCCTCGCGGGCGACCACGGCACACAACGGATCCGTACCGTCGAAGCCGGTGACCACCGGCTCGGGCAGCCAGTGGCCGGTGTAGGTCTCGCGGCGGTGCGCCGCCGACCGCAGCCGGTCCAGGCCGAGCCGGCTCACCACGGTGGTCAGCCATGCCCGCAGGTCCACAACGTTATTGCGGGCTTTGCCCGCGCTATCCCAGCGCAGCCAGGCTTCCTGGACGATGTCCTCGGCGTCGGCGACCGTGCCGGTCAGCCGGTAGGCGACCGCCATGAGATGTGGCCGGAGGGTCTCGAATTGGGTGACCTGCTGCGCCGCGGTCATGCTCCGAGCCTAGCGTTACGCTGCGGGCACGATGACTAACAATCTGTGGCTGCATTTCGCCCGGCACGGCGCGGGAATCACACCGCCGATCATCACTCGCGGCGAGGGCGTCACCATCTACGACGACCGCGGCAAAAGCTACCTGGACGCGCTGTCCGGCCTGTTCACGGTGCAGGTCGGTCACGGCCGCACCGAACTCGCCGAGGCCGCGGCCCGGCAAGCCAGCACATTGGCGTTCTTCCCGCTGTGGGGATATGCCACCCCGACCGCGATCCAGCTCGCCGAACGCCTCGCGCACTATGCGCCGGGAGACCTGAATCGGGTGTTCTTCACCACCGGCGGCACCGAGGCCGTCGAAACCGCATGGAAAGTGGCCAAGCAGTACTTCAAGCTCACCGGCAAACCCGGCAAACACAAGGTGATTTCGCGGTCGATCGCCTACCACGGCAGCACCCAGGGCGCGCTCGCGATCACCGGGCTGCCGCGGTATAAGGCGCCGTTCGAACCGGTCACGCCGGGCGGCTTCCGGGTGCCCAACACAAACTTCTACCGCGCGCCGGAACCGTTTGACACCGACGCCAAGGCCTTCGGGCAGTGGGCGGCCGACCGCATCGCCGAGGTGATCGAGTTCGAGGGGCCGGCGACCGTCGCCGCGGTATTCCTGGAGCCGGTGCAGAACGCGGGCGGCTGCATCCCGCCTCCCCCGGGCTATTTCGAACGGGTGCGGGAGATCTGCGACGAGTACGACGTGCTGTTGGTCTCCGACGAGGTGATCTGCGCGTTCGGCCGCATCGGGTCGATGTTCGCCTGTGACGACTTCGGCTACGTGCCCGACATCATCACCTGCGCCAAGGGGATGACGTCGGGCTACTCACCGATCGGCGCGATGATCGCCAGCGACCGCTTGTTCGAGCCGTTCAACGACGGCAAAACGATGTTCCCGCACGGCTATACCTTTGGCGGTCACCCGGTATCGGCGGCGGTCGGACTGGCCAATCTCGACATCTTTGAACGCGAGGGCATCAACGACCACGTCAAACAACACGCGCCTGAGTTCCGCGCCACCCTGGAGAAGTTGTTCGACCTGCCCATCGTCGGCGATGTCCGCGGCGAGGGCTACTTCTATGGCGTCGAACTCGTCAAGGACAAGGCAACCAAGGAAACTTTCACCGCCGAGGAACAAGAACGGCTACTGCACGGCCTGGTGTCACCCGCGCTTTTCGAGGCCGGGCTGTATTGCCGCACCGACGATCGCGGCGACCCCGTCGTCCAGGTGGCGCCGCCGCTGATCAGCGGTCAGGCCGAGTTCGACACCATCGAGTCCATTCTGCGCAGTGTGCTCACCGAGGCCGCGCAGCGCATCTAGCCCCGGCTACTCCCAGAAGCGCAGTTTCGAGGCGCGCTGCCCGCTGTCGGTCCGGGCGAGAACCCGTTTGACGGCATCAAGGGCCACCAGCACCTCCCCCTGTGCTTCGGTCGGGTTGCGCAAAAACCGCGTCAGAGCCCGGCACAGCTGGGCGAGCGCGGAGCGCAACGCGGGGTCTGACGTCGCGTCGCGATGCTGCGTCAGCTCTTCCAGCACGCTGTCGAGTCCGGAGCGCCGAACCTGGGTTGCCTTCTCCACCTGCTTGAGCAGTTTCTTGAGGGGCCGCGCTGGTGCGGGCTGCGGACCAGATAGTGAATAGCCGGAAAGCTTCGCAGGAGCAGCAGGAGCAGCACTCCGTAGCGCTCCTGCCATCATCGCGGTAGGAGCCGCCGCGTAGCTCGCGGCCGCCCATCCGGAGGGCTCCTCGACCGGTTGCACAAGCTCGACAAGCGGGCCGGCCTCCGTGCGTTCCGGGTCAACGGCCACAATCGCGGTGAACCGCGATAGCACCCCGAACCGAATGGAGTGGGCCACCAGGCGCGAGGCCAGCTCCGCCTGCGCCTCGCCGGACGCGTATGCGTCCTCCAGGTCCCGGACGACGGCACGGGCCCAGATCGTCCGCACGGCGGCCGCGGCCGGCGCCGGCCGCGCCGGCACAACTTTGGCGAAGGGGCCGGACGCTGCGCCGGCTTCGACGCGGAACGTGGCCTTGCAGTCTTGGCTTTCCGAGCGCCGGTAGCGCCCGGAAATCACGCAGGGCACTCCGGCAAACGCGTCTGGAGGCCGGTTGGGCGTGACGGTGCCGTCGATGATCTCGACTCCTGCTGCGCTGACTTTGATTTCGGTCAACGACGGGCGCCCGATGGTCCGAGCCAGTCGCGTCATCACGTCGTCGAGTCGATCCTCTGATTCGACGAGCTCGGCTCGTCCGTTGCCCAGATGGGCGAGGCGATCGAGGAGGCCGGCGTTGACGGCACGGTCGACACCCACGCAGTAGACGCGGGTGCGGCCAATCAGTGGCGCAAGCGAACCCAACAGGTGATCCTCGCCGCTAATCTGACCATCGGTCACCAGGATCACGCTTGGCTGCCGGCCTTCGCCGGCGGCGGCGAGCATGTCGACGGCTTTGCGCAGCGGCTCTGCCATCTCGGTCCCGCCCCGAGCGTTCAGTGAACCCAGCCACGTCGCAGCGGCAAAGCGGTTGCGGTCGGAAGCTTCGACCAGTCCGGCGGGTAGCGCGGCAGGTGTATCGATCCGGTTGTCGAAAGCCATAACGCAGAACCGGTCGCCCGCGTCGAGCATGTCGACGATCCGTCCGGCCGCCCGGCGGGCGGCGATCATCTTCCAGCCCCCCATCGACCCGGATCGGTCCAGCACAACGACGACGTCGCGCGGGTTGCTGGCCGTCTCGACGGGTGGCACCACCGTCACCGACCAGGTGCCCTCGTGGCCGTCGGCGTCGGGAACCAGCAGCGCGCACGACGACAGTTCGCTGCGGTCGACTCGGAAGCGCAGCACAAAATCGCGGTCGGCCCGCGCACCCGGCTCGACCAGCAACCGGGTCGAGCGGTCCGATGATGACTCCGTGACTGCGGTTGGCAGCGACGCCCGCAGCTCCGACACATCCAGCCCGCCGCCATCGAGGGTCAGCGATAGCTGAAGGTCGGGACGTTCGTCGCCGTCCGCCAGCCGAGGCGGGGTGACCCTGGATGCGTCCGGGACGGCATCGGTGTCCGCGGCCAAGCCGGCACCGGTCTGATCGCCGGGCAACGGGATTCCGGTGGTGTATCGCGGGGCGATTACGAGGGGGAACCGGAACGTGGCTTCGCCGTCCTCGAAGGCCAGCGGACCCGTCAGCAGCATCTCGATGATCGCTTCCTCGCCGGGCCCCAGGTTGCCCACCCGCACTGAGAACACGTCGGAGCGGTCTTCTTCGACAATCGCGGCGCGCTGCCCGGAGACCAAGGCCTGCTCGTAGTCGGCGCGGGCCTGGCCGCGCTCCTTCAACACGCCGACCACTCGCCGTCCCGCCAGGGACGCGACGAAATCCGTCACCGCCGCGCGGGGCGGCAGCGGGAACACATAGGTGGCCTCGATCGCCGTGTCGCTGGTGTTGACGAAACGCTGCCGCACGGTCGAGCTTGCGGTCGTGCCGACAATGTCGGTTTCGACGCTCACCGCCTTCAACGGCAGCCGCTCACCGGTAGCCGAGCTCAGCTCGCCGCAGGTCGGCCGGCCCGTCGAGCGTGCGGGTTCGGCGGTGAGAAGAGGCAGCAGCTGAGCATTCATTGGTGGTGGTCCTTTCGTGAATTCGAGGTGCCGTCGGCGGTGGCGGCGAGGAGGTCGAGCAGCGGCGCGGCGGCGCGCCGCAGGGTATCGAGCGCAGGCAGCAGACCCTCGGTCCCGTTGATCACCAACATGACACCGTCGGAAAGGCGGACGGCCCGCAGGTTGGTTATCCCCGGCGCCTCGCTCGCCGGTGGCGCGGCGGGTTCTTGTGGCAGCCGAGTCTCGGGAGTCGTCGCCCAGAAACGGCCGGCCGCGCGGGACCGGCCGGGCGCGGTCTCGGGGTCACCCAGGCCCGCCGGCATCGCGCTCGCCGGGATCGCGGCCAGGGACTCCAGATCCGCGGGCGCCAGCCCCTCCAGACGCTCGGCGATCTCGTCGAGCGACAGGCCCTGGCCTTGCAGCCGCTTGATGGCGACCAATCGCAGCAGGTGAGTGCGCCCGTAAGTCAACGCCCGTCCGCGAGTGCCGGGCCGGGGCAGCAATCCCCTGGCGGTGTAGTACCGAACCATCCGCTCGGCCGGAATCGGCTTCGCCTGGCGATTCTCGGGCACGGCGCCGGACGCCTGCACCGCGGCAGCGGCGGCGGCGGCGAATTCAGACAGCGTAAGCAGTGACTCCATAACTAACTGACAGTGTCATATAAATTGATGACACTGTCAAATATGTTTTCTGCTAACCCCGGAATCGTTAAGCGGCTCTAAAGTCCTAAGCATGGTCCGCAAACCACCTATCGACCCTGTCCGGTGGCAGCCGCCACCGGTCGACCCGTTGCCCGACATGCCGACGACGAGTATTACCGTCGTCCCGCTTCCCGGGAACGGGCCCGAGGATGTCGTCGTCGACACGGCCGGCCAATTGTGGACAGGTCTGGAGGACGGGCGCATCGTGCGGATTCCAGCCGAAGGCGGCGAGCCCACAGTCATTGCCGACACGGGTGGGCGACCACTCGGACTGCACATCGCTCACGACGGCCGGGTACTAATTTGCGACAGCCATCGTGGATTGCTCGCCCTCGACTCGACCAGCGGCACGCTGAACGTGCTTGTCGAATCGGTCGCTGGCAGACGGCTCAAGTTCTGCTCGAACGTCACCGAGACACCGGACGGCACAATCTATTTCACCGAGTCGACGTGCGACTTTCATTTCGAGCACTTCGGCGCCCCGATCCTGGAGGCACGTGGACGCGGCGGCTTGTTCCGGCTCGCCACGGACGGCACCGTCACCACGCTGGTCGACGGACTGTACTTCGCCAACGGGTTGACGCCGACGGCCGACGGGTCGGCGTTGGTATTCGCCGAGACCCAGGCGCGCCGGCTGTCGAAGTACTGGCTGGCCGGGCCGCAGGCCGGTTCGGTGACACGGTTGGCGGTGAACCTGCCCGGAATGCCCGACAACCTGTCCACCGGCGCCGACGGCCGAATCTGGACCGCGATGGTTACCGAGGTTAACGCGGCGCTGGAATGGATGTTGCCGCGGGCCCCGATCATCCGCAAGGTGGCCTGGCGACTGCCCGATCGGCTGCAGCCGCAGATCAAGCCGGAAGTCTGGGCGGTCGCGTTCGATCCCGACAGCGGTGCGGCCGTCGCCGGCCTGCGCACCAAGCATCCGGACTTCGGCGCTATCACCGGTGTGGTCGAGGCGGCCGGCAAGCTGTGGATGAGCACGATCAGCTTCCCGGCCGTCGCTCACGTGGACCTGGCGGCCACCAAGCTGTAATCCCAGTTCTTAACTTCTGTCCCACCAGTCACAGCGCGGCTCCCCGGAATCCGGCAGCTGATCGCCTACTCTGCACAGACGATGAGCTTCCTACGTTCCGCGTCATGCCTGGTCGCATCGGTTTTCGTGGTCGCCGGACCAGCCGCGACGGTGATGGCCGAGCCGACCCCGGGAGCCAATGCCGGTCCGCCAGCCTGCCCGTTCAAGGTGTCCACCCCACCGGCGGTGGACTCCTCGGAGGTTCCCCAGGCCGGTGACCCGCCGCTGCCGCTGGCGGTGCCGCCGAAGCCGGTCGGCGGCGAGGCGCTGGGCAGCTGCGGCATCGTCACCGCACCCGACACGCCGCCGCTGCCCGGCGACGTTTCCGCCGAGGCGTGGCTGGTGGCGGACCTGGACAGCGGCGCGATCGTCGCCGCCCGCGACCCACATGGCCGGCACCGCCCGGCCAGCATCATCAAAGTGCTGGTCGCGATGGCCTCCATCAACGCGTTCAACCTCAACAAGTCAGTCGTCGGAACCGCCGACGACGCGGCCGCCGAGGGCACCAAGGTGGGTGTCGACGACGGCGGCACCTACACCATCAACCAGCTGCTGCACGGGTTGCTGATGCACTCCGGCAACGACGCCGCGCACGCGCTGGCCATGCAGCTCGGCGGGATGGAAACCGCGCTGGAAAAGATCAACGTGCTGGCCGCCAAGCTGGGCGGCCGGGATACCCGGGTGGCGACGCCGTCGGGACTGGACGGGCCCGGCATGAGCACCTCGGCCTACGACATCGGCCTGTTCTACCGGTACGCGTGGCAGAACCCCGCCTTCGCCAACATCGTCGCGACCCGCACCTTCGACTTCCCCGGACACGGCGATCACCCCGGCTACCAGCTGGAAAACGACAACAAGCTGCTCTACAACTATCCGGGCGCACTCGGCGGCAAGACCGGCTACACCGACGACGCCGGCCAGACCTTCGTGGGCGCGGCCAACCGCGACGGTCGACGGCTGATGGCGGTGTTGTTGCATGGGACCCGGCAGCCGATCGCCCCGTGGGAACAGGCGGAGCACCTACTGGATTACGGGTTCGGCACCGCTCGGGGTACCCAGATCGGCACGCTGATCGAACCCGACCCCGCGTTGGTCGCCAAGCCGGACTCCGCCGCGGACCGGCGGGCCAACGTCGCCGAGGCCGCGGGGTTCATGCCGTCGGGTGACACGCTGCCGGTGCGGGTGGGCGTGGCCGTCGTCGGCACGATGATCGTGTTCGCTTTGATCATGGTCGCGCGCTCGATGAACCGCCGCCCCCAACACTGAGCAACACTGGGAAACGTTGACCGCCCTGCGCGGCTGTGACACCGTATCGACGTGACCGAAGCCCTGTACGAGGATGCCGGCCTAGTGCTCGATGAGGACGGAATCACCATCCGGCGCTACTATTTTCCGCTTGACGCACCAAAACGCATCGCTTACAACAAGATTCGTGGCATCAGGGCTAAGCCGATGAGCTGGGCGTCCGGTCAGCGTCGCTTCTTGGGGGCGGTTGATCCTCGTTACCGGCTCCCGCGGGACGTGCACCGGGCAAGCAAACAGACCCTGCTGATACTCGAGTTGGGCCGCTGGGTGAGGCCGTGCATCACTCCCGAGGACCCCGCCCGCGTCATCGCCCTGCTGCGCGACCGGGTACGGCCCAGCTGACCGGCGCGGCGCGGCGCGGGCTGCTGGTCGGGCTTACCGGGGCCAGCGTCGGCGTCATCTACGGCTACGACCTCTCCTGCATCGCCGGCGCACTGCTGTTCATCACCGACCAATTCGGCCTGACAACATCGCAGCAAGAACTGCTGACGACGATGGTGGTAATCGGCCAGATCGGCGGGGCACTCGGTGGCGGCGTGCTCGCCAACGCGATCGGTCGAAAGAAAACGATGATCCTGATCGTGGTGGGCTACGCGGTTTTCGCGCTGCTGGGCGCGACTTCGGTGTCGATGCCGATGCTGCTCGTGGCGCGACTGCTGCTCGGCCTGACCATCGGCGTGTCGGTGGTGGTCGTCCCGGTGTACGTGGCCGAGTCGGCTCCGGCTGCGGTGCGCGGATCGTTGCTGGCCGCCTACCAGCTGGCCACGATCAGCGGGATCATCCTCGGCTATTTGGTCGGTTACCTGCTTGCCGGTACGCACAGTTGGCGGTTGATGCTGGGGCTGGCCACCGTACCCGCGACGCTGCTGCTGCCGTTGTTGCTGCGCATGCCCGATACCGCACGGTGGTACCTGCTCAAGGGCCGGGTCGACGACGCGCGGCGGGCGCTGCTGCGAGTGGAGCCCGGCGCCCAAGCGGCCCATGTGGAGGCAGAGCTGGCCGAGATCGGTCGCGCGCTGGGCGAAGGCAGCGGTAACTTCAAAGGCACCGCGTCTGAGATGCTGCGGCGACCGTACCTGCGCGCCACCATTTTTGTGATCACCCTCGGCTTTCTCGTCCAGATCACCGGGATCAACGCGATCATCTACTACAGCCCGCGGATATTCGAAGCCATGGGCTTCAAGGGCTATTTCGCGCTGCTGGCTCTGCCGGCACTGGTGCAGCTGGCCGGCCTGGCGGCGGTGTGTGCCGCGTTGCTTCTCGTCGACCGAGTGGGTCGGCGCCCAATCCTGTTGTCCGGCATCGCCATGATGGTCGCCGCCGATGTCGTACTGATCGTCGCATTCGCCCAGGGCTCCAGCGTGATATTGGGGTTCGCCGGGGTGCTGCTGTTCATCATCGGGTTCAGCTTCGGATTCGGCTCAATGGTATGGGTGTACGCCGGCGAGAGTTTCCCGTCCCGCCTGCGGTCGATCGGGTCGAGCACGATGCTCACCTCCAACCTGGTGGCCAACGCGATCGTCGCCGCCGGATTCCTGACGATGCTGCATTCACTTGGCGGCGCGGGCGCTTACGCGGTGTTCGGGTTTTTCGCGGTGGTTGCTTTCGGTGTTGTCTATCGGTATGCGCCGGAGACCAAGGGCCGCCAGCTCGAGGAGATCCGGCACTTCTGGGAGAACGGCGGCCGCTGGCCCACCGCGACGGACAGTCGCCCATGACCGCTCCGGGTCGGCTGATGGCCGCAGAAATCGCCGAGCAACCCGCGGTGTGGCGCCGGTTGTTGGCCGAGGGTGCCGACCCGATCACCGCGGCTTCAGCCCGGATCGCCGATGCTGCACCACGATTCGTGCTCTTTGTTGCCCGCGGCAGCAGCGACTACGCAGCGCTGTACGCCAAATACCTCGTTGAGATTGTCCACGGTTTACCGGCCGGCCTGGTGTCACCGTCGACGATGACGGTGTACGGAGCCCGCCCGCAGCTGCGCGACGTGCTGCACGTTGCGGTGAGCCAATCCGGCGGTTCGCCAGATCTGGTGCGATCGGTCGAGGTCGCGCGCCAGCAGGGAGCGTTGACCCTGGCCGTGACCAACAACCCGAGCTCCGAGTTGGCCGCCGCCGCCGAGATCCACGTCGACGTGCTCGCCGGATCGGAACGATCCGTCGCGGCAACCAAGTCGTATACCGCCGAGCTGCTGGCGCTGTATCTGTTGTTCGGCCAGCTACCCGGTGCCGGACATGCGACCGGGCTGCCAGATCTGGGTGAACGTGTACTTGCCTGCGATGTCGCAAGTGTCGCCCAGCGCTACCGGTTCGCTCAGCGGTTGATCGTCACCGGGCGCGGCTACTCCTATCCCACCGCGTGCGAGGCTGCGCTCAAACTGATGGAGACATGTTACCTTTCCGCGCAGGCGTTTTCGGGAGCTGACTTGCTGCACGGTCCGCTTGCCACCGTGGACGCACAGGTGCCCGTGTTGGCGATCGTCTCCGAGGGCGCGAGCGGCCGAGCGATGCTGCCGGTGTTGTCTCGGCTGGCGGAACGCAGGGCCGACATCCTCGTCATCGGCGCCGGCGCCGCGCCGCAGCACCTGGCGGGTCGGATCGCGTTGCCCGGCGGGGTACCCGAGGAATTGTCACCGTTGCTGGAAATCCTTCCACTGCAGCAGCTCTCACTGCAACTGGCGATCGCCCGCGGCGAGGATCCCGACAATCCGCGCGGGCTGCACAAGGTGACTCAGACCCTATGACCCTGATCAGCTCGCGAACCATGGTCGTCGACGGGCAGGTCTGCCGCCCGGGATGGTTGCAGACAGCAGGCCGGCAGATTCTCGACTGCGGGGGCGGCACGCCGCCCCAGCCTGCTGACGTCGACTTCCCCGATTCCGTTGTGGTTCCTGGGTTTATCGACATGCACGTGCATGGCGGCGGCGGTGCCTCCTACACCGACGCCAGCGGTCCGGAGATCGCCGGGGCGGCGGGATTCCACCTGCGGTACGGCACGACCACCACGCTGGCCAGCCTGATCACCGCCGCGCCCGCGGAACTGATTGCGGGCGTGCGGGCGCTGGCCGAGGCTACCCGGCAAGGCATCGTCGCGGGCATCCATCTGGAGGGGCCGTGGCTGAGCACGGCACGCTGCGGGGCACACGACCACACGCGGATGCGCGGTCCGGACCACGACGAGATCGACGCCGTACTCGCCGCCGGCGGCGGTGCGATCCGGATGGTTACGCTGGCGCCCGAGCTGTCGGGAAGCGAATGGGCGATCCAGCGGTTTCTCGACTCGGGAGTTGTTGTCGCCGTGGGACATACGGACGCGACGTACGAGCAGACCAAACAGGCGGTCGATCTGGGCGCGACCGTCGGCACCCATCTGTTCAATGCGATGCCGCCGTTGAACCATCGCGAACCCGGACCCGTGCTGGCGCTGCTGCAAGACCCACGGGTGACCGTCGAGTTGATCGCCGACGGCGTGCATGTGCACCCCGCGGTGGTGCACGCGGTGATCGAGGCTGCGGGCCCCAACCGCGTCGCCGTGGTGACCGACGCAATCGCCGCGGCCGGCTGCGACGATGGAGCGTTTCGGCTTGGCACGGTGCCGATCGACGTCGTGTCCGGCGTGGCGCGGGTGCACGGAACGCCGACGATCGCCGGCAGCACCGCCACCATGGATCGGCTCTTTCGCGTCGTGGCCGGGCTCGGCTCGGACTCCGATACGGCGCTGACCGCGGCGGTCCAGATGACCTCGACGACACCCGCCCGGGCTCTCGGGCTCGTCGGCGTGGGCAATCTGCGACCGGGCCATGACGCCAACCTCGTTGTGCTGGACCGTGATTTGCAGGTGACCGCCGTCATGGTCCGCGGCGGTTGGCGAGTGGGCTTCTAGTCGGGTTTGCGCCGAATACGCCGTGTCACATCGCGTGCGGCCATCACGTCATACATGTGAATCGGCATCAAGGTAGGAGGTCATCATGAATGCGCTGCTACCGTCTTCATCGCCGCCGTGACGGTAGCGGCCAGCCGAGTGCTGGTCCAGTGAGCCGGCTAACGACGCCAGTGGGTGAGCCGGGAAAAGGCCAGCGCACCAACGGCTCCCACGACCATCGCGGTCACTGTCTGGCGCGTGCTCAAGCCCTCGTCGGCGTGCACCCGCGGGGAGATGATCGCGGGCGCGGGAGGCTCGACGGGCTTGGCGCGCGGATCCTCTGACGCTGTCGCCGCCCACGCGGCGGAGAACAGGACAAGGTACGCGGTGACGTAGGCGAACACCATCAAGCCCAATACCGGCCCGAACGCGGCGCCCGCGGGGCTGCCCAGGACTTTCTGCAGAAAGATCCCTCCGACCTGTTTGAACAGCTCGAAGCCGATCGCCGCGATCAACCCGGCGCGCATCGATTCGACCAGGCTGACCGACCCCCGCGGGAGGCGGGCGATCATCCAGGTGAACAGCAACCACGACACCAGCAACGACACCAATATCGAAACAACCTGAAAGATCACGGCAAACACCGAATACTCGGGTATCCCAAGCAACCTCAGCACCGCCTCCATCGGCGCGGCGTGACTCAGCGCGCTCAGGCCGAGGGTCGCCAGGATCACCAGGAACGTCAACACAATCGCCAGGAGATCGGATAGCTTGGTGCGCACGTAGCCCCGCGAGTCGGGCTGCTGCTCCCACCACATCTCGGTCAACGCTTGCCGTAAGTGCGACATCCAACTCAGACCCGCCCAGGCCGCGGTCGCCAGGCCGATGACACCGACGGATGTGCGCGCGCGGATCGCCGAATTCATCAACTCGATCAGCTGTTGCCCCAGGGCGCTGGGCACCGCGGCCCGGATCTGGTTGTCGATCTGGCTCAGCAGCTCCGGCCGGCGCGACAACGCGAATCCGACCACCGCGAAACCGACCATCAACAAAGGAAATAGCGCGAAGATCGTGTAGTAGGAGAGGCCGGCCGCGAAGAAGCCGCCGTTTTGGTCGTCGAAGCGCTGGTAGGCGCGGATGATGTGGTCGAACCACCCGAACCGGGCCCGCAGCCGATCAAGAATCCCTGCTTTGGCCGGCTCGCTCATCGTCAAACCTATTCCTGGTGCGGAAGGAACCCTAACCGATCGTAAACCCGCTGAACGGTTTTGCTGGCCACATCGTGGGCTCGCTCCGCTCCGGCCGCGAGCACTGCCTCCAATTCAGCTAAATCAGACATCAATTCGTCTACCCGGGCCTTGATCGGGCTGACAAACTCGACGACGGCCTCGGCGGTGTCCTTCTTCAGGTCGCCGTAACCGCGCCCGGCATAGCCCCGCACGAGCAAGTCGATGTCGACCCCGGTGACCGCCGACTGGATGCTCAGCAGGTTCGACACGCCCGGCTTGGCGTCGGGGTCATAGCGGATCTCCCGTTCGCTGTCGGTCACCGCCGAGCGAATCTTCTTGGCGGACAACGCCGGATCATCAAGCAGGTTGATCAACCCAGTCTCGGAGGCCGCCGATTTGCTCATCTTCGACGTCGGGTCCGCCAAGTCGTAGATCTTGGCGGTCACCTTGGGAATGAGCACGTCGGGAACCACGAACGTGCCCGGAAAGCGGCCGTTGAACCGTTGCGCGACGTCGCGCGCCAGCTCGAGGTGCTGTCGCTGGTCCTCACCCACGGGCACCAGATCAGTGTCGTAAGCCAGCACGTCGGCGGCCTGCAATACCGGGTAGGTGAACAAGCCGACGGTGGTGGAGTCGCTGCCCTGGCGCGTCGACTTGTCTTTGAACTGGGTCATCCGCGATGCCTGCCCGAAGCCGGTGAAACAACCCAGCACCCACGCCAACTGAGTGTGGGCAGGCACGTGGCTTTGCACGAAAACCGTGCTGCGGGCCGGATCGATACCCAGCGCCAAATATTGCGCGGCGGTGACCAGGGTGCGGCGTCGCAGCGCCTCGGGGTCCTGCGCGATGGTGATGGCGTGCAGGTCGACCACGCAGAAGAACGCGTCGTAGTCGTCCTGCAGCGCGACCCACTGGGTGACGGCGCCCAGAGCGTTACCGAG
>DATMMZ010000145.1:0-10384 GCA_035569455.1 Mycobacterium sp.
GGTCAAGACCAACATTGGCCACCTGGAGGCGGCGGCCGGGGTGGCCGGGGTCATCAAAGTCGCGCTGGCGCTGCGCCACCGGATGATCCCGCCGAGCCTGAACTTCGCGGAGCCCAACCCGCAGATCCCGTTCGACAGCCTGCCACTGCACGTCGCGCAGACCCTCACACCGTGGCCGGAGAACGGTAGCCGAGCAGCCGCTGGAGTCAGCTCGTTTGGCTTCGGCGGCGCCAACGCGCACATCGTGCTGACGGAGGCTCCGCAGGTCCGGGTCGCGCAACCGGCCGACCATACGGCGGAGGATCGCGTGGAGCTCCTGCCGCTGTCCGCCCGGTCCCCCGAGGCGCTGGCCGCCCTGGCGGGCCGCTATGAGCTGGCTCTCGCGGCCGGGGTGCCGCTTGCCGACCTTTGCTATACGGCCAGCGCGCGTCGCGGCCACCACGACCATCGGTTGGCCGTGGTCGGCGACTCGGCCGCAGAGCTGGCCGAGTCGCTCGCCGCCTACCGGCAGGGAGCGGCCCACCCCGGACTGTCGTCCGCTGGACGTTGCCGTCCCGGCCAGCGACCTGGCGTGGTCTTCGTCTTCTCGGGTCAGGGGTCGCAGTGGTGCGGGATGGGGCAGCGGTTGTATGCGGAGGAGCCGGTGTTCCGGGACACGTTGGCGGGGTGCGACCGCGCTATGCACCCGCACCTGGATGGAGCCCTGGACGGATCCATAGCCGCAGAACTTCTCAGCGACCAAACCGATTCCCGACTGAGCGACATCGGCTTGATCCAGCCCGCGATCTTCGCGGTCCAGGTCGCGCTAGCCGCGCTGTGGCGGTCGTGGGGAGTTGAGCCCGACGCCGTAGTAGGGCACAGCCTCGGTGAGGTGGCGGCCGCACACGTCGCCGGTGCCCTCAGCCTCGACGACGCGGCACGGGTGATCTGTGGCCGGGCCCGGCTGCTCCGGCGAGCGAATGGCAGCGGGGCCATGGTCGCCGCAGAGCTCTCCGTTGCAGAGGCTTGGGACCTGATCGCCGGCAAGGAGAGTCGGGTCGCGATCGCGGCGACTAATAGCCATCGATCGACGGTGCTCTCTGGTGATCCGGTCGTCTTAGCGGATCTGGTAGCGACGCTGGAGGAGCGTGGCCGATTCTGCCGGTGGGTGGATGTCGATGTGGCCTCCCACAGCCCGCAGATGGACGCGCTGCGCGCAGATCTGAAAGACGTGCTCGCCGGAATCCGGCCAGCACCAGCGGCGATACCGATGTACTCCACGGTGACGGGCGATCTGGTGGCCGACGGTGCTCTCGACGCGGCCTACTGGGTGGAGAACCTCTGCTCGCCGGTGCGCTTCTCGACCGCGGTGCGAGGGCTGCTGGACCTTGGCCGGGACACATTCCTGGAAGTCAGTCCGCATCCCATCCTGTTGAGCGCGGTCCGCGAGGACGCGGAGGACCTGGGTCGCGCCTGCACCCTGCTGCCGTCAATGCGCCGCGACGACCGGGAACGCGCCACCATGCTGGCGTCCCTCGGCACCTTCTACTCCCGCGGCCAGTCGGTTGCTTGGGAGCCGCTACATCCATCGGACCCTCGATGTGTGGCAGCGCCCACCTACCCGTGGCAACGCGATCGTTTCTGGCTGGACCCGATCGCTACCAGCAACGCGCCGACGGACCACCGGGTCCATGGTTCTGCGGTCCTGCCGGTGGCCACTGTCCTCAAGCCGGTCTTGGCCGGGGCCAAGCGAGCCTTCGGCGCGGCGGGGCGCCTGCTCCGCTCCGAATTACGCCACACTCCGAACCCGCAGCTGATCGCAGACCTGCTGCGGGCAGCGGTGGGCAAGCCAGCCGCCGGCGACGCGAATGGACGCCAAGCGAGCCCTAACGACGCTCTGCGCCGGGCGGGCCGGCAGGAGCGCCAACGGTTGCTCGAGTCGTACCTGCGCGATCATGTTGCCAGCAAATTCGGTCTGACACCGTCGAGCCTCGACATTCAGGTGCCCCTCAACCACCTTGGGGTCGACTCGCTCATTGCGCTGGAGCTGCGTACCCAGATTGAACGCGACTTGGGCATCGTTGTGCCGGTCGTCCAGCTGCTAGATGGACCAGGCGTCGCCGGTCTCGCCGACTGGCTCGGCGACCGGCTCTCGAGCACGGGTCCAGCGGAGTCCGATCCGCCCGCGGCAGCCGACACCAATGCAACGCTTGCCCGGCTGCCCGAGGATCCAGAGGATCGCCGGGCGTATCCACTGTCCTACGGACAGCAGTCGCTGTGGTTCCTCTACCAACTCGCACCCGGCAGTCCCGCATACACCATCAGTTATGCCGGGCGGATCAGCGGCGACTTGGACGTGACGGCGCTGGAACGCGCCGCCCAAGCGATCGTCGACCGGCACGCAATACTGCGCACCACGTATGCCGTGCACGACGGCCAACCGGTTCAACTCATCCATCCACAGCGGCCCGTGCATATCGACCGACATGACGTGCACCCAGACGAGCTTCACAACTGGATACGTCGCCAGGCCAATCGCCCATTCGATCTGCAGGCCGGCCCGGTGTTTCGGCTGACGTTGCTACGGCCCACACCCGACGAGCTTGTCCTGGTCTTGGCGGTGCATCATATCGCCGTCGACTTCTGGTCCATCGACGTCATCCTCGACGAGCTCCGCCAGCTTTACGCCGCAGAACACGGTGCAGAGCCGCCCTCGATCTGCCCAGAGCGCTACGTCGACTACGCGGACCGGCAGGCACTGATGCTGGCGGGAGCCGAAGGCGACCGCCTCTGGGGTTACTGGCGTAACCAGCTGGGCGGCGAGCTCCCCCCGAACCTGCGGCTACCCGTCGACCGGCCACGCGCTGCGGTTCAGACCTACCGCGGCGCCGTGCATCGCTTCACCCTGGACAGTCGGCTGGCCACTGGCCTCAGGGAGGTAGGCCGGCGCGCTCGCGTGACGCCGTACATGACGTTGTTCGCGGCGTACGCCACGTTGCTGCATCGCTACAGCGGCCAGGACGACCTGCTCATCGGCTCACCATTCGGATGCCGCGATCGGGCGGGGCTGGACAGTCTGGTCGGCTACCTTGCCAACCCGGTGGTTCTGCGCCCCGACCTGCAGGGCGATCCGACATTCACGTCGTTGCTGGGTCGGGTCAAGGAGACCGTTCTGGGTGCCCTCGCGCACCAGGATTACCCCTTCGCGCTGCTTGTCGAGCGGCTTCGCCCGGCCCGTGACCTGAGCCATACACCGCTGTTCCAGGTCTCCTTCGCCTGGGAACAGGCGCGTCGATTCCAGGACAGCAAGGCTGGGAGCACGGGTCGAGCGGCGCTTGACCTGATGACCATCCACATCGGCCAGGGCGGTGCGCCCATGGACTTGATGATGCAGGTGGGCGATACGGACGGGCAGTTCATCTGCCAGTTCCAATACAACACCGACCTCTTCGACGACGCGACGATCGAACGGATGGCCGGACACTTCGAGACACTGCTCGACGGCATCGTCGCCGATCCCCGCAGGCGCTTGTCGGAGCTACCGCTGCTCACCGAAACCGAGCGCCGGGCACAGGCGGCGTGGAACGACACCCAGGTCTGCTACGACGCCCCCGACTGCTTGCACGAGATGGTGGCGGCAACGGCTCGACGCAGCCCGCACGCGATCGCCATATCGTTTGCCGACGACGAGTTGACCTACGCCGAGCTCGACCGGCGCGCGGATGCGCTGGCACACCGGCTCCAGCGCCTCGGCGTGGGACCGGACAGCATCGTTCCGGTCGTGCTGGACCGCTCGGCCGATCTGGTCGTCGCGCTGCTGGGCGTGCTCAAGGCGGGTGGCGCTTTCATGCCGGTGGATCCGGCGCAAGCCGTCAACCGCATTGCGGCCATGATGGGCAACGCGCCGGGCGCGCCGGTCTGCCTCACGCACCGGCGGCATCTGGAGCGCCTGCCGGAGTTCACCGGCCACCAGCTGTGCCTCGACCTGCCCGAGAACCCGCTGCAAGAGGGCACCGGGGCCGCCGTCGCCGCTACGACCTCGGACAGCCTCGCCTATGTCTGCCACACCTCCGGCTCCACCGGCACGCCCAAGGGGGCGATCAACACCCATGGCGCCGTCTGCAACTTGCTGCTGTGGATGCAGGCGACCTACCAGCTCACCTCCGACGACCGGGTGCTGCACCACACGCCGATGACCTTCGACGCCGCAGTGGCGGAGATCTTCTGGCCGTTGACCGTGGGCGCACGGCTTGTCATCGCGCAACCCGACGGTCATAAGGACCCCGCCTACCTCGTCCGGACCGTGATCGAGCAGTCCATCACGACGGTACATTTCACGCCATCGACACTGCGGGCATTCCTCGCCGAGTCGGAAGTTCGGAATTGCGTCGGACTGCGCACGGTAACGTGCGGCGGCGAAGCGCTATCCGATGAGCTCGCGCAGCGCTTCCTCGCGACGCTGGACGCCGAGCTGTGGAACGAGTACGGCCCCGCCGAGACCGCGATCACCGTCACCGGGCTCCGCTGCCAACGCGGTGCAACCAGCCGCACCGTCCCAATCGGCCGACCGATCGGCAATACGCGCATTCACCTGTTGGACGCCCATCTCCAGCCGGTACCGGTGGGTGTGCCGGGCGAGCTGTTCATCGGCGGCGTCGCGGTGGGCCGCGGCTACCTCAACCGGCCCGACGCGACGGCCGCCAGCTTCATCGCCGATCCGATCGCGGACGATCCCGGCCGGCTGCTTTACCGCAGCGGCGACCTGGCGCGCTATCTGCCCGACGGCAACATCGAGTACCTGGGACGTCTCGATGACCAAGTGCAGATCCGCGGTGTGCGGATCGAGCCGGGCGAGGTGGAGGCCGCGCTGGAACAACACCCGGGGGTTCGGGAGAACGCAGTGGTGGCGGGAGACGACGGCCGTGGCAACACCCGGCTGGTCGCCCACATCGTGGCGGCGAGCCAGCCCGCGCCGACCACTGCTGAGCTGCGGCGATTCCTCCTCGATTGGATTCCCACAGCGATGGTGCCGGCTGTCTTCTCGATGGAGGAGGCGCTGCCACACACGTCGAGCGGAAAGGTGGACCGCCGGGCCTTAGCGGCGGCGGGAGAAGCAGCCCCGGTGGAGGAGACGGCGTTCGTCGCGGCAAGTACGCCCGCCGAGAAGATCCTCACCGAGATCTGGCGTGACGTGCTCGATCTGGAACGCATTGGCGTGCACGACGACTTCTTCGCTCTCGGCGGATCGTCGACCCACAGCCTGGAGGTCGCGGTGCGGGCCAAGACGGCCGGCCTACCGCTGCGGCCGGAGTCGGTGTTCTTATTCGGCACGATCGCCGAGCTGGCCGCGGAATACGGCCAGGCCGCCGAGGACGCGATAGACCTCGAAGAGGTTGTGCAGCAGGTAAACGGTAGCGAGATCGTCAGCTCGGGCAAGGCCGAGGAGGACTTCCCCGCACCGGGTCCTGCGATGCCGGCGCGCGCGACCGGCCAACAGACCCGAAACACGGTGATCGAAAGCATCGGCACATACCTGCCCGCGCAGGTGGTTTCGACTGAAACCGTCCTCGCCGGATGCGTCAACGAGATCGGCATACCGCTGGAGCGCCTGACAGGCATCAAGAGTAGGCGTGTCGTCGGACCCGGCGAGTTCTCGATCGACCTGGCCCGAAACGCGGTGGCCGAGTGCCTGGCGCGGTCGAGCTATGGGCCCGACGAGGTGGATCTGGTCATCTGCTGCAACATCTCCCGCTACGACGGACCGGGGCAGGTCATGTACGAGCCCAGCACCGCGGCGCGGTTGCGGGAGCAATGCGGGCTTACCGATGCGATCGCTTTTGACATCTCCAACGCATGTGCGGGGATGTTCACCGGCGTTGCCGTCGCCGACGCGTTCCTGCAGACCGGACTGGTGCAGCGCGCCATGGTGGTCAGCGGCGAATACATCAGTCATATCGCCGAGACCGCGCAGAAAGAAATCGAAGGGCCGATGGATCCGCGACTCGCTTGCTTGACCGTCGGCGACGTCGGCGCCGCGGTACTTTTGGAGCGAGGCCCCAACGGCCGCGTCGGCTTTCACGACATCGATATGGCGACACTCAGTCGCTACAGCACCGTATGCGTGGCCAAGGCGAGCAACGGTCCCCACGGCGGCGCGATCATGACCGTCGACTCCATCGCCGCAACCGCCACGGCGGTCAAACGCACCGTGCCATACGTGGCCGCCGTGATGCAACGACACGGATGGCGACCGGACCTTTGCGATCACATTCTCATGCACCAGACGTCGGAAGCGTCGATCAACGACGCCGTCTTCGCGGTGAACCGGATGTTCGGACACGCCGCCGCCCACTCGGGCAATGTGATCAACAATTTGGCGGAGAGGGGTAACACAGCCAGCACAACACA
The DNA here is from genome assembly GCA_035569455.1 of Mycobacterium sp. Lineage (GTDB taxonomy): Bacteria > Actinomycetota > Actinomycetes > Mycobacteriales > Mycobacteriaceae > Mycobacterium. The sequence continues at coordinate 6,388 of DATMMZ010000145.1, forward strand.
TTTCGTAGCCCTCAGCGATCAGATCCGGGCCAACCGAATCAAGTCCGGAGACAACGTCGTCTTCGGCATCAGCGGCTCCGGAACGACGGTGGGGACCGCGTTGTACACGTTCGACGACCTCCCGGCTCGGATGCACAGGGCGCCCAACGGCCAACGCGGTCACAGTCTCTCGACCAGCCGGCCACCAGCTGAGCTACCGGCGATGCCCCACGTGCGAATCGACGGGGTCGGTACCGCCCCCGTCGTTCAGTCCGCGCCTCGGGATGCGGTCGGCCTCGCGGTGAAGGCTGCAACAGCATGTCTGGACAACAGCGGAGTCGACCCGGCTGCGGTCGATCTGATCCTCTACGCCGGGGTGTACCGCGACGACTTCATAGCCGAACCAGCCATCGCGGCACTTGTCGCCGGCGAGCTCGGGATCAACGACGACATTGAATCCCCTGACGATCCAAAGACTTTCGCCTTCGACGTGCTCAATGGCGGGGTCGGATTCCTTAATGCGTGTCAGATCGGCGTCCAGATGATCGGCGCCGGCAAGGCCGAACACGTGATGGTCGTGGCTTCCGAAATCGAAAACAACAGCGTCGACAACGGCCACCCGCTGTATGGGCTCAGCGAAACGGGCTCGGCTGTAATTCTGAGCAGGGCCGGCGACACAGACGGCTTCGGCCGGTTCGTCTTTCACCACCACCCGGAGTACAGCGAGGCGCTCACAACGTATTTCCAGCACCGAGATGGACAAAGCTGGCTACAGATCGACGGCGATCCGAACCTGGCGACCCGCTACCTGGACTGTATCCCCGCTGCTGTCGAGGAGCTGCTGAAACTCGAGGAGGTTGACGCCTCCGAGATCGCTGCCGTGTTCCCCCCATACTTGTCCGACGCGGACCGCACCGAACTCGCTGAGCGCCTTAACATCCCGAGCTCGCGATTCGTCGACCTCGCCACCGAATCCGACCCATTCTCCTCGTGTCTGCCGTACGGGCTGCAGCATGCCCGGCGGCACAACCTGGTGAGGTCGGGCGACATCGGATTGATCGTGACTGTCGGCTCAGGCGTCCAGATCGGCTGCGCCACCTACCGCTTTTGAGCATGCGAATCGAAGGTCGAAGCGTCCTGCTTACCGGCGCCACCGGAGGCATCGGGGGCGCGATCGCTCGTGAATTGGCAGCCCGGGGTTGTGCTCTCACGGTCACCGGCCGGCGTAAAGCGGAACTCGCGCGCTTGGTCACCGAGCTGGGGCCGCCGGCGCGGGGCTTTACCGCCGACTTGACCAACCTGGCAGAGGTGCGCGAGTTGCTGGACCACGCCGACCCCGTGGATATTCTGGTGGCCTGCGCCGGCTTCGATACCTCGCAGGACTTGGCGGATATGAGCGATGAGGCGCTGGAGGAAGTGATGCGGATCAACCTCCTTGCGCCCGCTGCACTTGCACGCGCCGCCCTGGCCCCGATGAAACAGCGCCGAGCGGGTCACATCGTCTTCATCGCCTCGGTGGCCGGACTTGTCGCGACACCCGTCAACAGCAGTGTCTATACGGCCACGAAGTGGGGGCTACGCGGGCTCGGGCTGGCGCTGCGACAGGAGCTGCACGGAACAGGAATCAATGTCTCGACGGTCTTTCCTGCAGGGGTCCGCGATGCGGGCATGTTCGCCCGGACCGGAGTCGCCCTGCCGTGGTATGCGGGTACGAGCTCCCCACAGGATGTCGCCCGGGCCGTGGTTCGGGCGGTCGAGCGGGATCGGCCGGAGGTAGTAGTGGCTGCCGGCGGGGAGCGGCTGGGCGCTGCGATCAGCGGCGTCGCGCCAGTCCTCGTCGGCAGACTCGCCCGAGTGGCAGGCCTCGCTCGGATACGTCAAGCGGTGCTTGACGCGCAGGGCCGAGGCGACGGTCCCAAGGCCGGCGGCTGACTTTCGACAGGCGGGCGTAGTGCGGCGTGTCTCGAACACCGAAATCGCTTCGTGGGTAGGGGTTTCGCGGCCGACGGTGATCGGATGGCGGGGACGCTATGACACCTCGAACCGCTTCTGATGTCTATACCGGCGTCGGTCGCTGAGAGTCACCGCGTTAGAAAGTTACTCGTCCCGGAGCTCGGTCGCCGGTGCAGCCTGGGTGTTTTTCCAGGCGGGGACCACCGCTGCAAATACCGCCGCCAGCATGGCGAGCACCGCATATCTCGTTGCTTCCGACAATGGGAATATCAAGGGGGTAATAGACCCCACGTCTACCACCGCAGCCCGTCGAACGGCTTCGAGGATCGCAACCGACAGCACCCCGCCGATTAGGGCGCCTACCGCGCTTGCGACGACGGCTTCGATGGTTGTTACCGCGAAGACCGTTGATGGGGTTGCGCCCAGCGCCTGGATGAGGGCTATCTCGCGTCGGCGCCGAATCCCGAGAAGCAGCAGGGTCGAGGACACCGATACGAAGGCGATAGCGAGGAGACCGTATTTCAGCGTGTTCAGTGGTGCCAGAAAGCGGGATTCGCCGCTGACGACGGCCGCTCGATATCCAGCGGCGTCTACTACCCTGACCGGCTGGTTGAAGTGACTGGATTCAATCTCTGCCGCGATCTGATCAGGCGTCGAGTTCGCGGCCGGTTTGACGAAAACCAAACCGGCGGGCTGGGGACCGAAAATCTGCTCGGCGAGCGGGTAGCGCATTTGAATCCTGCGGCCACCTACTTCAGGGGTCGCCACGATCGTACCGACGACAATTTTCCGAGCTTTCGGTCCGCTGCCCAGAAGGAGTGTGTCGCCAACGCGAATACCGGTTTCCCGTGCGAGTATGCCACCGATGACGAGTTGATCTGTGTCCACGCTCATCTTTGGGGCTTGCCCGGCGAGCACCGGAAAAGAAAAGGTCGGTCTGTCCTCGGCTCGTACGTAAGCCAATGAGCCATTCGCAACGGTGACCTCGATTTCCGACATTCGCTCAATGGCGTCGACCCCCGGTAGCAAAGAAAGCTTCGCTATGGTGTCGGGGGAAAATTTGGCGTCCATCGACACCCAGTCGGTAAATCGCGTGGTGGTGGTGGCTACCAGGCGTCCAGCTGCCTGTGCTTGAGCCACGTTGGCGACGCCATGATCGATGGCAACCAGAAATCCGGAGAGCAGCGTCGCGACGGCTACAGGTACCGCGACAGCGCCTGCGATTGCGGTTGTTCGTGATTTATCCGCGCGCAGTCCGGTGAGCGCTACGGCCAGCGCGGCGCCGTGTGGTCGGTCAGGCGGAAGCCGGATCGACGCGATGACCTGCGCACTCAAATATGCTGCAGCCGAAAGCAGTCCAACTATTACGATGACGACCCCGACATTGGCGATCCCGGCCTGCCAAGGCTCGAGGCCGCCGGATGCTGTAGCCAGCCATACACAGATGAGTCCCGCGAAACCGATGGCGAGCAGCGCCGCCACTTTGTGCCAGATGTTGCGTGACTTGGTGTCCTCGTGGGCGGCACGGCCGGACAGTTCGGTCGCGATCGCGGTGTTCGACGCCGACAGGCTGGGGACTATGGCGGCAAGAACCGCCAAAAGCACTCCGGTTCCTAGTCCGACCATTACGACGCCCGGTTCGACCACGACGGGGACATTGACACCGACAAACAGTTGCGTGAGCTCACCGGCGCTGGCAACGACTGGCCTTGCGATGACTGTACCGATGAGGACCCCGATGACTGACCCGGCCGCCCCGAGCAGAGCGGCTTCGGCGAGGAACCCGCTGAGTGCGGATAGCGGTGATGCGCCCAGGGCGGCTGCGATCGCGATTTCGCGTCGACGTTCCTCGACCGACAACCGGGTGAGTTGGGCGATCAGGATGACGCCTACCCCGACCGCGACGAGAGCGAAGATCGCTAGCAGCGGAAAAATCACGGTGTTGACGTTGAATCCCCTGGCGGGGTCATTGCGAGTCAGAACGCTGTACCCAGGCCCTAGTGCGTTGACGAGGCGTGTCCGCACTTCGAGCATGTCCCCAGACTCGCGGAGCTTGGGTGACGAT
>DATMMZ010000146.1:0-16943 GCA_035569455.1 Mycobacterium sp.
CGGTGATTCACAGTGATTTTCAGGCCAGACGCAGTTTGCGGAAGGGGCGTTTCCGCATGTGCCCGGCTGTTGTTGCACGCTGGTGAGCGCTCAATTGTGACTTTGCTGTCAGTATTCGCGCGCCCTGCCGCACCGATCGCCGGTGTGATTTTCTCGGCATCTGCCCCAAAAGGCCCACTCGGCCCTGATGCGCGGGCGGCCAGTCCCACCGCCCCAACACCACCACCGCGGGTTTACCCGCGAGGAACGGCGGGGGGCGCGTCGGGCACCGGGAGCCCACACCTGGCGAGCTCGTAAAGCGGCACGCGGTCGATCCGGTATCCGGTGAACTTAAATGAATTCACGAAGTTGGAAACGAACCGATGCGGCGTCATCGGGGCACGCACCGAGCTCAGCACCGTTTGGGTCTCGGGGCATTTCAGGGCCGCCACCGCCTGCGCGATCCAGGCCTGATCGAGGTAGCCGGGAATACCGGGAGGCCACTTCACCCATGGGCCGTCGGCGATCACCCAGTCCGGGAAGAGATTCTTGTCATGTCCGATCCGACCGTGCTTCAGCCGCTCCGTGTGCTGGGCTATCGGGTTTGCCAGCCCAATTTGGTCGATCACCCTGACATCGAGCCCGACGTTCATCCCCACCATGCCGAGGTTGGTGAAAAACACCGCGTGCTCTGGCTTTTGTGGCGCAGAGCTGCCCGGGCGACCTCCCGGCTGCGGTGGGATCATCGGTACCAGGTCCCACTGAGTGTAGTTGCCGGACGGCAGCAACAACGCCCCGTCCGGAGTGTTGTCGAGCGCAATCAGGATGGCGGCCATCCTCGGATAACCCAGGTAGTCGGCTGCGGTCAGCGGATGCGCGTGCCCGGTGGCCTGCGCGTAGAAGCGGCGCTCGTCGACGATCCCCGAGTAGGTGACGCGGGTGGCGTCATCACCCATCCCCGGCGAGTTCGCCGCCCACAGCGACCAGCCTGCGACCCCCAGCCAGAGCAGGCTGGCGGCACCAGCCAGCCAATAACCTGTCTCCCGCGAATAATCCTTCCCGTCCGGGAGCGGCACCGGTATGACGGCCACTGGGGCCAGCAAACAAAACAGCGGCGCAAGCAACACCCGGCCGTGCATGAAGTCGCCGCCTTGCCGGATCCAGTACAACGCCTGCAGCAGTCCGCTGACGACCACGAAGGCCACGACGGCGGGCGGGCTTTGCACCGCTCGAGCGAACCGACCGTAATTGGGGGCCTCCATCGGGCGTACAAACGACGGCCGCCGACGAATCGACATCAACAACAAGCCCAGCGGCACGAGGAGCAGCACCGGCACCCAGAGCGCGTAGGGCCCGTTGAAGTTCGAGAGATAGATCATGCCCTGGGACCACTTGTCGCCGGCCGCGTCCTTGGCCAGCGCGGTACCCGGCACGAGCAGGCCGTAGTAGCCCATCCGGAAGACCTCGTAGGCGACCGGCAGAAATCCCCCGGCCACGACGATGAGCACGCGATTGCGCCGGGTCCGGGCCGCGATGAGCATCATGATCAGGGCCAGCCCGCCCATCAGCGCCAGTTCAGGCCGGACCAGCACGCTGAACCCCGCTACGAACGCCAGCGCACCGAGGAAAACACGGCTGTCCGAACGGGTCCGCCGCGGCTGCGACCAGCAGACCATCATCCACCACAGCAAACCCAGATACGCCAGTGTCAGCCCGCTCTCCAGACCGGACGTGGCGAAGTCACGCGACGGTGGCAGCGCGATGTAGACCAGCGCCCCGGCAGGCAGCATGATCGCCCTGCGACCCCGCAAGCTGGGTGCATACAACCGGCCGGTACCCAGCATGAGCATCGCCACACCCAGCAGGGAAAGCACTAGCGCCAGAGCTAACGCGATGTACTCCATGCGCATCGGTCCGCCGACCCAGCTTCCCGCATACATCAGATACGTCCACGCCGTGGAGGTGTTCGCCTCCACCCGCTCGCCTTGGTTGAATACCGGCCCATTGCCCGCCAACATGTTTCGCACGGTGCGCAGCACGATCAGTCCGTCGTCGGCGATCCAGCGTCGTTGCCAACTGCCCCAACCGAACAGCACGACGACGACCGCCACGCCGATCCACAGGCTGACCCGCACCGTGGTGTCGTACGGGAACGGCCGGCCAACCCGCCTGGCCACGGGCCGGCGGCGGATCGCCCCGGCGCTGAGGGCCTCTAGTTGGGCCTCAGCCGAAGGCAACCGCGGCTCCAACTGTCGCGATCCACGTCAGCGCCAGCATCTGCAACACCCGGTCACGCAACGCGATCTCCTCAGGCTCCCCGGCCAGCCCGCCGTCGACGTCCACCGCGTAGCGCAGGATCGCGATGGTGAACGGAACCATCGACACCGAAAACCAGCCCGCCGAGCCGTGGTCACGCTCGAAGGCCCACAGCCCGTAGCACATCACCACCGCGGTGGCCGACAACGTCCAGATGAAGCGCAGATAGGTGCCCGTGTAGCTTTCCAGCGCCTTGCGGATCGCCGCGCCGGTGCGCTCGGCCAGTTGCAGCTCGGCGTAGCGCTTGCCGGCCGCCATGAACAGCGACCCGAACGCCATGATTAGCAGAAACCACTGCGATAGTCGGGTATCGGTGGCCACGCCGCCGGCGATAGCCCGGAGCAAAAACCCCGACGACACGATGCAGATGTCCATCACCGCCTGGTGCTTGAGGCCGAAGCAGTAGCCCAACTGCATGACGATGTAGACCACCATCACCAGCGCGAGGTTCGGCGTCAGCCACCAGGCCAGGCCGAGGGAGGCCACCGCGAGCGCCGCGGCCAGGGTGTAGGCCAGCCACTCGGGCACCACGCCGGCGGCGATCGGGCGGAACCGCTTGGTGGGGTGCTCCCGGTCGGCCTCGACGTCGCGGACGTCGTTGATCAGGTAGACCGCGGAGGCCGCCAGGCTGAACACCACGAAGGCCACCAACACCTGGATTCCCAGCTGGCCGTAGTCGTAGCGGTGGCCGCGGCCCGCCGCGCTGAGCGGTGCGGCCAGAACCAGCACATTCTTCACCCATTGCCGCGGCCGCATCGCCTTGACCACCCCAGTGATCACATTTGCCGGCGGTTCGGTCACCACGTCTTCACTCATTCGGCTCACCCTTTCCATCAAGCCAGAGTGCAAGGCGCGCGACCGCGGCGCCGAGCGCCACGCCGAAGGCCACGTCGGTGGGATAGTGCACCCCGAGCAGAACGCGCGACAGCGCCATCGGAGGCACCAGCACCGCGGCGGCAGTTCCTGGAGGCAGCCCGGCGGCCCGGCCCATCAGGATGGCCGCGGCCGTGGTGGAAGTGGCGTGCGCCGAAGGGAAGCTCAGCTGGCTAGGCGTGCCGACATTCACCGCGACGGCCGGATGATGCGGCCGCTTGCGCCGCACCAGCCGCTTGATCAGCACGGCGGCCGCGTGCGCGACGAACGCGCCGGCCCCGGCCACCAGCCACTCCCGGCGACGGCGCCGCGCCAGGATCGCGCCAAGCAACGACACGGCCACCCAGCCGATGCTGTGCTCCCCGAAGTGGGACAGTGCGCGTGCCGTGGTCAGCACCCCCGGGCGGTCAGCCAGCGCAGACTGGACGGCCACCAACGCGGCCACCTCGCCGCGGGGGGCCGCCGATTCAGGCATGCTCAGGCTTGTTGCCGGCTGCTGGAAGCAACGCCGTCTCCCACTTCTGCTTACTGGACAGTACGGGCAACGCCGCCCGATACACCCCGCGCATCTCGTCGAAGCGGGCCGCCAGCCGGCGCTGACGGCGCAGCGACTTGAGCAGCAGCGTGAACATCTTGCGACGGTCGCGCTGGCGGTAGACCACGCCGCATCCATCAGCCGTCGTGACGGTGACGCCGTCGACCGTGCACAGCCGGAACCAGCGCGCGTCCTGCGTCGGCACGTTGAACTCCGGGCGCTGGTGGGATTCGGGATCGGCCTGGGTGAGGTTGTGCATGATGCCGCGGACCAGCCGGTAGCTGATGGAGACCGGGTTCACCGGCGGCTTCATCGCCTTGCTTTTCTGCAGCGGTGGAGGCAGCTCGCTGGCCGCCGGCAGCACGACGGCGTCCGGGTATTCCTTGCGCATGCGATGCACTTCGGGCAGCGCCGATTCCAGGATCGAGAAGATGTGCTCCGGGCCGGCGAGGAAGTCGTCGATGGCCTTGTTTTGGATTGCCACCGTCGAATATTCCAGGCAGGCAAGGTGTTTCAACGTTGCCTTCAGGTGGCTACGGATCAGGCCGGCGACGTCGCCGTCCCAGTGCATCGCGGCGACCACCAACCGGTTGCGCAGATGGAAATAGGCCTGCCAGTCGATGGCGTCGTCCTTGTCGCTCCAGGCCATGTGCCAGATCGCCGCGCCGGGCAGCGTGACCGTCGGGTAGCCATGCTCGGCGGCCCGCAGGCCGTAATCGGCGTCGTCCCACTTGATGAACAGCGGCAGCGGCTGTCCCAGCTCCTCGGCTACCTGCCGCGGGATCATGCACGTCCACCAACCGTTGTAGTCCACATCGATGCGCCGGTGCAGCAGCTTGCTGCGATCTTCCTTGTCGCTCAACGGATATTCGGCGAAGTCGTGGTCGTACTCGGCATGCGGCGCCGCGGTCCACATGAAGTTCGAGCGGTTGACGATCTCGCCCATGATGTGCAGGTGCGACGGCTCCTGCAGGTTGAGCATCTGGCCGCCCACCAGCATCGGGGCCTTAGCGAAACGGTGCATGGCCAGCACCCGCAGAATCGAGTCCGGCTCGATGCGGATGTCGTCGTCCATGAACAGGATCTGTTGGCAATCGGTGTTTTTCAGCGCCTCGTACATCACCCGGCTATAGCCGCCGGAGCCACCGAGGTTGGGCTGGTCGTGGATGGACAGCCGGTTGCCCAGCCGGGCGGCCGCGGCGGGGAAGTCCGGATGGTCGCGCACCTTGCGGACGCCCTGATCCGGCACGATCACCGCCCCGATCACCTCGTCCACCAACGGGTCCGCGGTGAGTTCGCGCAGGGCATTGGCGCAGTCCGCGGGGCGGTTGAATGTCGGGATGCCGACCGCGACGTTGGCCGTGCCGGGAGCGGGCGTGGTCGCATACCAGCCGCCGCTGACCAGGGTGACCTTGGTGTCGGTGGTGACGTCGAACCAGATCCAGCCGCCGTCCTCGAAGGGCTGCAACCCCACTTCGACCTCGACGACATCGGGGGCGTCCTCGGTGCCGGCGAACGCGCGGCCCTCGATAAAAATGCGTGCACCGGTGGCCTTGGTCCGGTAGACGTCGACGCGACCGGATCCGCTTACCTCGACGCGCAACACCACCGACTTACAGCTTGTCCACCGGCGCCAGTAGCTGGCCGGAAATGCATTGAAATATGTGGCGAACGACACCTCGGACTCCGCACCGATCTGCAATGAGGTGCGGGTTAGCGCATGTGCGCGCCCGGCGTTGGTGGTCGACTCTTCCAAATACAGTTTGCGCACGTCGAGGGGTTCACCCGGACGCGGCAGGATTATTCGGCCCAGCAGGCTGACCGCCGTCATGCGCGTGCGTCCTCCTCTTCAATAAGCGGGGCGCCGTCGCGCAAGTGGGGCGCGAGGACGTTGTCATACATGTTTAGTGCGCTGGCAATCGCCATATGCATATCCAGATATTGATAGGTACCCAGCCGGCCGCCGAACAGCACCTTCGATGACGCGGTCTCGGTCTTCGCCCTGGCCCGATAGGCGGCCAACAGGGCGCGGTCGGCTTCGGTGTTGATCGGATAGTAGGGCTCATCGTCGTCTTCGGCGAACCGGGAGTACTCCCGCATGATCACCGTCTTGTCGGTCGGGTAGTCGCGCTCGAGGTGAAAATGGCGGAACTCGTGGATGCGCGTGTAGGGCACGTCGAGATCGTTGTAGTTCATCACCGGCGTGCCCTGAAAGTCCCCGATCGGTAACACTTCCACCTCGAAGTCCAGGGTCCGCCAGCCGAGCCGACCTTCGACGTAGTCGAAGTAGCGGTCCAGCGGACCGGTATAGACGACGGGAGCTTCCGGGCATTCTCGGCGCACAGCGTCCCGGACGTCGAACCAGTCGGTGTCGAGCCGGACCTCGATGCGGTCGTCGGCGGCCATTTTCGTGCACCATGCCGTGTAACCGTCGACCGGCAGGCCCTCATAGGTGTCGCTGAAGTAACGGTTGTCGAAGGTGTAGCGCACGGGCAGCCGATTAATGACGGCAGCCGGAAGCTTGGCGGGGTCGGTCTGCCACTGCTTGGCGGTGTAACCCTTGACGAACGCTTCGTAGAGCGGCCGGCCGATCAACGAAATGGCCTTCTCCTCGAGGTTCTGCGCCTCCGCGGTGTCGATCTCGGCGGCGTGCTCCGCGATCAGCTTGCGCGCTTCGTCAGGGCTGAAGTATTTGCCGAAGAACTGCGACACCAGGCCCAGGCCCATCGGGAATTGGTATGCCTGCCCGTTGTGCATCGCGAATACCCGGTGCCGGTAGTCGGTGAACTCGGTGAACTGGCACACGTAATCCCAGACCCTCTTGTTAGAAGTGTGGAAGAGGTGGGCACCGTACTTGTGGACCTCGATGCCGGTCTGCGGCTCGGCTTCGGAATACGCGTTGCCACCGATATGCGGGCGCCTATCGACGATGAGCACGCGCTTGTCGAGCTGGGTGGCCACGCGCTCGGCAACCGTCAGACCGAAGAATCCGGACCCGACGACGAGAAGGTCAAAACGAGCGGTCATCGGTTGCCTAGGTTATCTGACTGCGGGGCCATAACCCCATTTGGCGACGTGGGGGAGTCGCGGTTCGACCAGGTGAGGCCGGGCACCGACCGCGTCCACCCAAGATCCCGATTGCCTCACGATTCGATATAGCCACTCTAGTCACAGCAATCCCACTCGTACCATCTATTGCGTGGGGTCATGCCGCGCACCCGGGACTTCGGGGGCAGGTATGCCCGACACGCCACATAGCCCAGAATGAGGAGACTTCCGTGCCGAACCGACGCCGACGCAAGCTCTCGACAGCCATGAGCGCGGCCGCCGCCCTGGCCGTCGCAAGTCCATGCGCATATTTCCTGGTTTACGAATCGACCGAAAGCAACAAACCGCCGCAGCACCACGAATTCAAGCAGGCAGCGGTAATCACCGACCTGCCCGGTGAGCTGATGGGGGCACTGACGCAAGGGCTGTCGCAGTTCGGAATCAACCTGCCGCCAGTCCCCGCGCTGAGCGGGGCCGGTGCCACCAGCCCGGGCCTGACCAGTCCGGGGTTGACGAGTCCTGGTCTGGGCACCCCGGGGCTGGGCACCCCGGGTCTGACCAGTCCCGGCCTGACTAGCCCCGGTCTGACAAGTCCCGGCCTGACAAGTCCCGGCCTGACCAGTCCCGGTCTGACTAGCCCGGGTCTGATGCCAGGCGCTATGACTCCAGGGACCAACGGGCTGACCACGCCCAGTACTGCGCTGACGCCCCTGCCGGGCGCAGGCGTGACCACCCCGAACCCGGCTCTCACCAGCCCGGCCGGAGTAATACCCGGTATGGGTGATCCCACTGCCCCTCCCGGTGAGGTGCCCATCGCGGCGCCGATCGGATTGGACCCGGGCGCCGACGGCACCTACCCGATCCTGGGTGATCCGTCGGGGCTCGGCGGTGGCGGGTTGCCCGGCTCGGCCGGCAGCACCGGTGGCGGTGGGCTCATCAACGACTTGATGCAAGCCGCCAATCAGTTGGGCGCCGGTCAGGCCATCGACCTGCTCAAGGGCCTGGTGATGCCGGCAATCATGCAGGGCGTTCAGCACGGCGGCGCGGGTGCACCGGCCGCCGGCGTGCCCGGTGCCGCGCTGCCGACAGGCGGGCTGCCGGGTGCCGGTCTGCCGACTGGCGGGCTGCCGGGTGCCGGTCTGCCGATTGGCGGACTGCCCACCGGCGGTCTGCCGACCGGCGGGCTGCCGGGTGCCGCCCTGCCGGTCGCTGCTGTCGCCCCTGCGGCAGCTATCCCGGCAGTAACACCACCGACGTAGGGCCTCGAAAGGGCCTCGGCTACCTGTCACCTGACGGCACCGCAGAGCCGCACTGGTCCCGGAACCCAGCAATCCGGCCAGCAACTAAATCTCTGCGGTGCCGTCGAACAGGCTTTCGTGGAGTTTCTGCACCCCTATACCGTGTCGCCTCATAAATAACAATAGAAACACACGTAACATCGCCTGGTGCAGTCCCGCACCCGTGCGCCGACGATGTTGATGACCGCGATCGCGGCAACCGTCGTCATCGTGTCCTGGATTGTGGACCCGACCCGCGAAAGCGCCCCTGCCCCTTCGCCGGCCAGCGGCACCCAACTCGCCGAGCATCCGTTGATCGGGCTCGGCGGCGGTGTCACGGTTCGCGAACTTACCCAGAGCACATCGTTCTCATTGGTCGCAGTGACCGGCGACCTGGCCGGTACCTCCACCCGAGTGCGCGCAAAGCACGCCGACGGTTCGTGGGGGCCCTGGTACCAGACCGAATATGAAACCTCAGCGCCCGACACAGGTGCCAGGGGCACGATTACGCCTAAGCCCGTTGAGGGACCGCGAAGCACCGATCCGGTGTTCGTCGGCACCACCACGACCGTGCAGATCGCGGTCACCCGGCCGGTCGATGCGCCGGTGACGCTGGCGCCCGCAGGGCCACCACCCAGCGCTGAGCCGAATAAACCCGATGACCAAGACCTGGGATATAAACCCGCCACCAAGGAACAGCCCTTTGGGCAGAACATTTCCGCGATTCTTATTTCCCCGCCGGAGGCGCCTGGCCGACGGCAGTGGACACCGCCGTCCGGGGTGCTGATGCCGGGCCAACCGCCCAGCATCATCAGCCGTGCGGAATGGGGCGCCGACGAATCGCTGCGATGCGGTAATCCACAGTACGACAATGGCATTCGCGCCGCCGTGATCCATCACACCGCGGGGAGCAACGACTATTCGCCGCTAGAGTCGGCCGGGATCGTCAAGGCCATCTACGCGTACCACAGCAAGACGCTGGGCTGGTGCGACATCGCGTACAACGCGTTGGTCGACAAATACGGCCAGGTCTTCGAGGGCACCGCCGGCGGACTCACCAAGCCCGTCGAGGCCTTCCATACCGGAGGATTCAACCGAAACACCTGGGGTGTGGCCATGATCGGCAACTTCGACGATGTGGCACCGACGCCGATCCAGATCCGAACCGTAGGCCGACTGCTCGGCTGGCGCCTGGGCATGGACAACGTCGACCCCAAGGGCACGGTGGCACTGCAGTCAGCCGGTAGCCACTACACCACCTTTCCGGCCGGCTCCATAGCGACGTTGCCCACCATCTTCACCCATCGCGACGTCGGTAACACCGACTGCCCGGGCAACGCCGCCTACGCAGTGATGGACGAGATCCGGGATATCGCATCACGTTTCAACGATCCGCCGGAGGAGCTGATCAAGGCGCTGGAGGGGGGCGCGATCTACGAGCACTGGCAGGTGATCGGCGGCATGAACAGTGTCCTGGGTGCACCGACCTCGCCGGAAGATGACGCCGAGGGCGGGGCCCGCTACGCCACGTTCGCTAAGGGAGCGATGTACTGGTCGCCCCAGACCGGAGCCGAACCTGTCACCGGCGCGATCTACGACGCCTGGGCCGCGCTGAGCTACGAACGCGGTCCGCTCGGATTGCCGACCAGCGCGGAGATTCAAGAACCGCTGCAGATCACGCAGAACTTCCAGCATGGAACGTTGAACTTCGAGCGGCTCACCGGCAACGTCACCGAGGTCGTCGACGGAATCACCACGCCGCTGTCGACGCAAAACGCGAGCGGACCGACAGTGCCGCCCGAGCACTTCTCGCTACCAGCTCACCCGGTCACCTAGGCTAGGTTCTCCGGGTCGTGCGCGGACCACTAGTGTGCGACCTGTGCCCCAGACACCGTATCTGACGATCGATCTCGGTCGGGTGCGCACGAACTTCCACACGCTGCGGGCCGCCCTGCCGGATGCGCGGATCCGGTACGCGGTCAAAGCGAACCCAGCCGAACCGATCCTGCGTCTGCTCGCGGACGAAGGCGCCGCGTTCGACGTCGCCTCGATCGGTGAGATCGACGCGTGCGCGTCCGCCGGTATCGAGGGCCATCTGCTGACATTCGGCAATACCATCAGAAAGGCGTCGGAGCTGGCTCAGGCATGCGCACGTGGGGTGCGGCGGTTCACGTTCGACACCGAGCACGCGGTGACGTCGATCGCCGAGCAGGCTTGCGGGTCGAGCGTGGAATGCCGCATTGCGCCTGCGTTTCCGTCGTCAGTGACCCCATTCGGCCACAAGTTCGGCTGCGCTCCTGCCGAGGCCGCCGGGCTGCTCACTCGCGCCGGACAGCTCGGCCTGCGGCCGGAGGGCGTGTGCTTCCACGTTGGCTCGCAACAACTGGACCCAGCCGCGTGGGAACTTGGAATACGTTGTGCCGCACCGGTCTTTGATGCGCTGGGCGACCTGACCACGATCAACGTCGGAGGCGGGTTCCCAATCGCGTATGCGACCGGCGCACCGGAACTCGGCCGTGTCGCCGACTCCATCAGGTCCGCGCTGACACACCATTTTGGTGCGAATCCACCGCAACTCGTGGTGGAGCCCGGAAGGGTGATCGTTGGTTCGGCGGGCACGATCGGCTGCGAAGTGGTCTCGGTGCGGACCGGTACCGATGGCCGACGCTGGGTGTACCTCGACATCGGTCGCTATGGCGGACTTGCGGAAACCGAGAATGAGTACATCCGGTACCGGCTGCGAACCGGTCGCGACGGCGACCCGGCTGAAGATGCCGCCATCGCCGGCCCGACGTGCGACGGAGACGACGTGCTCTACCGAAGATATCCGCTTCCGGTCACGCTGCGCCCCGGCGATCGCGTCGAAATCGATGAAGCCGGCGCGTACACCGCGAGCTACGCTTCGGTGGCGTTCAATGGATTTCCGCCGTTACCAACCTATTTCGTAAACTCGGCCCACACCGGCGGCGGCCCGGGCAGGGAGATCGTCGAGCCGCTGGCGCCGGGGATAACCCGAAATTGGAACCTCTCCGAGGTTATCTGCGAGGCGCACACCGAATTTCAGGATCTGGTGATCGGCAGGACGGACCAGGGTGTCGCGTTGTTCAGCGACGGCGAACGTCAGAGCACCGCGTTCAGTCAGCTCATCTATCACGAGGCGCTGCTAGTACCGGCGCTGCTGCTGGCCGACAGGATCGAGCGGGTGCTCGTCATTGGCTCCGGTGAAGGAGTCATCAGCCAGTTGGCCGTGTCCGCCGGGGCGGCACATGTCGATCATGTCGACATCGATCGCGAAGCGGTTCGGCTGTGCGCGGAGTATCTGCCCTACGGCTACACGATGGACGAATTACGCAGGGCGGAAAGGGGACTCGGTCCAATCACCGTGCACTACTGCGACGGCTGGGGCTTTGTGGACCGATCCACCGCGTCATACGACATCGTGGTGATCGACCCTCCGGACGAGCGACGCGAGCCCGCACAGCACAACCGCCTGTATGACGCCGGCTTTCTCGAAAGATGCCGCAACATAGCTGGTGTCGTCGTCGCCCAGGCCGGCTGCCCGACCCTCTGGCGCAACACGTCGCTGCAGTGGTCGTGGCAGCGTTTTCATGAAACATTCCAAACCGTCGTCTATTTCGGCAGCGACGAACATGAGTGGGCATTTTTGTCGGGCCTGCCGGCGGCAGTTCAAGACCCGATCGCGGCGATGTCGGCGCGATTGCCGACGCTGACGCATCGTCCGCGCACCATCGACGCCGAATCACTGGTGGCGTCCACAGTTCCACCGAAATCGCTGCGGGCCCATCGTCTCGTGCCTGCGCGGCAACCGCCACCGGCCCGGTAAGTCAGAGAATCGCGACGGCGACCACAACGCCGAGGGCGAACTGCGCCGCAGCCACCATGAGCGACTCGTAGTTGAACTCGTCGGCCTCGAACAACGCGTGCATGTCGATACCGATCACTATGGTCGCGATCCTCATCATCACCACCTGCGCGATGATCCCCACAAGCCCGAAGATCGCGGACCCCACCAGGCCCTCCACCAGCTTTCCCGACGACGCGTAGATCGCCAGCACCACGATGAGCGCCATGCTGACCATCCCGGCGGCGGCCACGATGATTGCGTTCGGTTTTGCCGCGTCGACCATCTTGCGCAGCGGTCCCGGTGTGGTGAGGTCGATGGCGTAAAACCCGATCACCATCAACACCAAACCGACGATCGCATACAAGACGATGGCACCGACACCGCGAGCGAGCACGTTCCAATACCCCGCATCCCAATAGCCCGGGTTCAGCGCCACGATGGTTGTCGTCATCGGTGATCAACTCCGTTCATTTTGGCGGAAGGTTCATTTTGGCGGAATTCGGTGCGGGACAAAAGCTGCGCCGTCGTCGGTCACCAGACCACCGGTCTCGCGGATGCCCAGCCCTGCCGACGAATCCCCGACGATCCACGCGCCCAGCGCAGGCCGCATGTCGTCGAATTGCGGCAAGGGATCGAGCAGCTGATAGACGAAGCCTTCTTCGCCGTAGACGCCGCCGGTGGCGGTGTCCATCCCGCCGCCGACGATGGTGATGTTGGCTCCCTCCCGACCGAGCTTGGGCTTACGGACGTATTCGGTGAGCTCGTGCGGGTCGTCCAGGTAGGCGGGCAGCAGGTTCGGGTGACCGGGATACATCTCCCACAACACGGCCAGGATTGCTTTGTTGGACAGCAGGGTCTTCCACAACGGTTCGATCCACATCGTCTGCGGCAGGCTCGACACCACATGTCTGCCGAACTCGTCCTCGAGCACCCACTCCCAGGGGTGCAGCTTGAACATCGTGTGAATCTCCGACTCTTCTAAGTCGACGAACCGTTCCAGCGCGGAATCCCAACCGATGTCCTCGATCATCAACCCGACGGTCTGGAAACCCGCCTCCGCCGCAGTCTCCTGCATATACGTCGTCGTAATCTGGTCCTCACCAGTCGATTCCACACCGGACCAGGTGAAGTGCAGCTCGTCGCTGGGCAGCAGATCCCGAACCATCTTCCAGCGGTCGACCAGCTGTTCATGCAGTGAGTTCCACTGGTCGTCGCTGGGGAACTTGTCTTTCAGCCAGTACCACTGCAAGATCGCGGCTTCGAGCAGCGTGGTGGGCGTATCGGCGTTGTATTCGAGTAGCACCGCCGGCCTGCGCCCGTCGTAGCGCAAGTCGAAGCGGCCGTAGACGTGTGGATCGGAGCGACGCCATGATTCGGCGATGGGTTGCCAACTCCATTCTGGGAGACCAAAATCCGCGTACCGATCCATCAGGACCACCTGCTCGACGGCGTTCAGGCACATCGAATGCAGCAGTTCAACGTCGGCCTCGAGCGCCAGGATCTCGTCCATGTCGAATTCGTAGTACACCGACTCGTCCCAGTACGGCCGATCTGCGCCTCTCGCGTCACGCGCCGGCGTCCCGTAAACCAGTCCTTGCGATTCGACAATCGACCGCCAGTTCGGCCGAGGCTGCGTCCTGAGGCGCTTCACGAACCCCCGCCCTTGCCACTACTGAACTTGCCGCCCAGCCCTCCGCGCTGAATGGTGGTGCCCGACTTCGTGGTAATCGTGGCGCCCTTGGGTGCCGTCGTCGTACCACCGGTCGGTCGCTGACCGATAGATCCTGAGCTGCCGTAGTAGTACCGGTACTGATGCCCGCCGAAGAAGAAGAAACCGTTGAGGCCCGCGGTGTGGTCGGTGCAGTAGCTGTCCGGGACAATCACCGGCTGACCGTTCTGGTCGTCGCGGACGCACTGGGCGGTGACGGAGGGCGCCGACAACGCCCAATATCCCAGGCCCGCCACGACACCCACCACTCCGACGGCGACCCCGGCGCCGATCAGCCTCCGGTTTCGCTTGCGCCGCTTGGCTTCGGCTTCGAGTCGCGCCTCCTCGATCTCGCGCTGCTTTTGGGCGAACTTCTCTCGCGCGCGCAACTCGGCGGGCGTCGGCGGCTTCGGCCGTGTCGTTGATGCGTCCTGGTACTCGACGCTGCCGCCGGATGTGTACTGGGTGGATTCGTCCTGCTCCGACCAGGCCAATGGCGGTTTTTGTTCGTCCGCGGGCCGTCCAATCCGCTGGGTCTTGTCGGGCTCCTTAGCCGGCTTGGTCTTGTCGCCCTCGGGCTCGCCGCTTCCCGGCGGTAGGCCTTCTTCTGACCCCATCACCGGTCCTCCGGTCGGCTCCGGTCGCCACGCGCGGCGCCACCGCCGTTCACGACCATTGGGACGCGACGGACATCAAGGCGGAACACGGGCACGCGGGCAGTCTCCCACATCGCAGCAACGTACGACCGCAGATCCAAGCTAGATCCAATCGCCTTCAAAAGCGCTAACGCCACCAGCGTTCCAGCACCCGAGCGACACCGTCCTCGGTGTTGGGAGCGGTAACCTCGTCGGCGGCGGCCAGCACCTCGGGATGCGCGTTACCCATCGCCACACCGTGACCTGCCCGCAGCAGCATCGGCACGTCGTTGGGCATGTCGCCGAAGGCCACCACCTCGTCGTCGGTGATCCCCAGCGGCCGGGCGATCTCGTCGACGCCGGTCGCCTTGCTGATTCCCAGCGGCACGATCTCCACCAGCCCGTTGTTGGTGGAGTAGGTGATGTCGCCCTCGATCCCGATGTGTTTGGCCAGCTCAGCGGCCATATCCGAACTGTGGGCACCGGCCTTGCGGATCAGCAGCTTGATGGCCGGCGCGCTGAGCAAGTCCTCGATGGACACCTCGGTGTTATCCGGGTTGAGCCACGCATGCTCGTAGCCCGGCGAGCTGACGAACTGGGGGGTCACCGCATCGTGGGCGCTGTCGCCGATCCGCTCGACGGCCAGACCCGCGCCCGGAATCGCGCGACTCGCGATCTCGGCCAACTCACCCAGGGTGTCGACGGCCAGGGTGCGCGCCGACACCACCCGGTCGGTCGCGGGGTCGTAGATCACGGCACCGTTGGCGCACACCGCCATCGGCGCGAACCCCAGAGCCTCGACGACGGGCCGCACCCAGCGCGGCGGCCGGCCGGTCGCCAGGATGAAGTGCGCACCACCGGCAACGGCAGCACGCACCGCGTCGCGGGTGCGCGGGGTGATGCTTTCGTTGTCGTCGAACAACGTGCCGTCGACATCGCAGGCGATGAGTGTCGGCAATGTCATTTTTTTAATGATATCGAGGCGATCCGCGCTGGCAGCCGGCCGGCGTCTTCAGTGCGTCCCGCTTTGGCTCTGTCCGGGTCGCGTCACGCCGTCGTGCCCGTACTTCCGAGCCCGCTCCTGCAATTCGGCTATCCGGATCTGCCTGGAGTCGTCCTGGTTCGGCGCGCCGCCACCCAGCCGCCGCGGCACCCAGAACTCGCCCTCGGGGTGCGGATACTCCTCTTGCACCCGATACAGCAACGCATTCATCGCTTCGCGAAGCGCGGCGTTGAGCTGCTCGACGTCACCTTGCGGCGGCAGCGGTCGGCCGGCGGCCACGGTGATCGGAACTTTGTTGCGGATCACCTTCTTTGGATGATCTTTGGGCCAAATCCGATGTGCTCCCCAGACAACCAGGGGAATTATCGGCACCTGCGCGTCGAGCGCCATCCGCGCTGCCCCGGTCTTGAATTCCCTGAGTTCGAAACTGCGGCTAATGGTGGCCTCGGGATGCATCCCGATGAGTTCTCCCTCGTGCAGGCGCCGCACGGCAACGTCGAATGCGTCGTGCCCCGCCGTGCGGTCCACCGGAATGAGCCTGGCGTGCTTGATCACATAGTTGACCGCCTTCACATCCGCCATTTCGGCCTTGATCATGAAGTACATGCGCCGGCCCCGCTCACGCACGGCGAGCAACGCTGGAAGCCAGTCCAGGTAGCTGGTGTGGTTCTGGGCGAGTATCGCTCCGCCCCGCTGCGGAATGTTTTCGAGGCCGCGGAACGTGAATTTGGTTCCCTGCATCGCGACGACCGGCGGAACGATCCACTCCCCCAGCCGGTAAAACGCCTCTGCCATGTCCTGTCCCTCCTCGCCTACCGCGACCGATGCGGCGTACGGCTCGCGGCCCTTGCGGCAGCGTCTTCGGCGTCCATCTGAGCCGCCTCGGCCAAGGTCGGCGCGCTACCGCCCAGCCGGCGGGGCACCCAGTAAGCCCCGGGCGGGTGCGGATACCGCTGCTGCACCGGGTACAGCAGTGCGGTCATCGACTCGCGCAGCACGGCATCGGTCTTCGCGATGTCTTCGGCAGCGTGCAACGGCGCCCCTACCGCGACGGTGACCGGCACCTTGGTGCGCCCAAGATTTTTCGGATGGCCCTTGGTCCAGATCCGTTGCGTGCCCCAGACGATCAGCGGGACGATCGGCACATCAGCTTCGCCGGCCATTCGGCCGGCCCCCGTCTTGAACTCCTTGAGCTCGAAACTGCGGCTGATCGTGGCCTCCGGATAGACCCCGACCACTTCCCCTTCGCGTAACCGCTGCACCGCCACCGCGTAGGCATCTGCCCCGGCACCTCGGTCCACCGGAATGGTTTTGGTGTGCTTGATCAGGAAGTTGACCACCTTCACCCGCTGCATCTCGGCCTTGATCATGAACCTCATGCGGCGGTGCCGGTGATGTATCGCCAATGCGGCAGGCAGCCAGTCGACATAGCTGGTGTGGTTAACAGCGATCACGGCGCCGCCCTTTTCGGGAATGTTCTCCTGGCCTAGGTAGGTGATCTGGCTTCCGGTGGCGAAGACGATCAACTGAGCCAGCATCTCGAGAGTGCGAAAGGTCGGCTCCGCCATCGGTCACTGCTCCGTCGTGCTCGCAGGTCCGGCCCGTTGAGAGCGGCGCGCCGCCCGCTCCGCTGCCTCTTCGACGTCCATTCGGGCCGCTTCGGCCAGCGATGGAGCCCCACCGCCCAGCCGGCGCGGCACCCAG
>DATMMZ010000147.1:0-15477 GCA_035569455.1 Mycobacterium sp.
GACCGCCACCGAGTGGTCCACTATTCCCGCGCTGAAAGCCGCAGTCACCGAGGCGCTTACGACCTCGTTGGCCGAATCGGGCACACCGGCGCTGGTGATGTGCCATGTGTCGCACGTGTACCCGACCGGCGCGTCGTTGTATTTCACCGTCGTCGCCGGGCAGCGGGGCAATCCGATCGAGCAGTGGCGGGCCGCCAAGAAGGCCGCGTCGGATGCGATCATGGCCACTGGCGGGACCATCACCCACCACCACGCGGTGGGCGCCGACCACCGGCCCTGGATGCGCGACGAGGTAGGCGATCTGGGTGTGCAGCTGCTGCGTGCGGTCAAGGCGACATTGGATCCGGCCGGAATTCTCAATCCCGGCAAGCTGATTCCGTGACCGCGGATCACCCCGTCGAGGGACAGCTGCGCCGGCGCGAAATCGCCAAGGTGACCGCCCTGACCAATCCCGTGTCAGGGCACGGCGCGGCTGTAGCAGCGGCACAGACCGCGATCGCCCGGCTGCACCATCGGGGTGTGGAAGTCATCGAAATCATCGGCGACGACGCCGAAGACGCGCGTTATCTGGTCAGCGCGGCGCTCGAGAAGGGTACCGACGCGGTCATGGTCACCGGCGGTGACGGCGTCATCTCCAACGCGCTGCAGGTGTTGGCGGGCACCGACGTTCCGCTGGGGATCATTCCGGCAGGCACCGGTAACGATCACGCTCGTGAATTCGGGATTCCCACAAAGGATCCCGAGGCCGCAGCCGATATCGTCATCGACGGCTGGACGGAAACCATTGACCTTGGCCGCATCCGGTGCGGCACAGGTATCGACAAGTGGTTCGGCACCGTGGCGGCAACCGGATTCGACTCCCTGGTGACCGACCGCGCCAACCGGATGCGCTGGCCACACGGGCGGTTGCGCTACTACATCGCGATGGTCGCCGAGCTATCGCAACTGCGGCTCCTGCCGTTCCGTTTGGTGCTCGACGGAACCAAGGAGATCGAGGCCGATATCACGCTCGCCGCCTTCGGCAACACCCGCAGCTATGGCGGTGGCCTGCTGATCTGTCCCAACGCCGATCGCACCGATGGACTGCTCGACATCACCATGGCGCACTCGGACTCCCGGACCAAGCTGGTCCGCCTATTCCCCACCGTCATGAAGGGCACCCATGTCGAGCTCGACGAGGTGAGCACGGCACGCGCCAAGTCGATCCACGTCGAATGCCCGGGTATCAACGTGTACGCGGACGGCGACTTCGCGTGCCTGCTGCCCGCCGAGATATCCGCGGAACCCGCCGCGCTGCAGATTCTGCGCCCGGGGCGTTCTGCCTTGTAACAAGCGGTGCTCTCTACCCGACATCTTTTCAAACCTGCTATCCGGGGAGGAACCAGGGAGGAATGATGTCCGGACACCGCAAGGCCGCTTTGGTGGTTTTGGCGGCTACGTCGGTGAGCGGCTCCGTGTGCCTGGCCCCCGCGGCTTTGTCCGCCGCTCCGACGTGGAATGGCAGGTACGCGGTGACGTTCGCCGGCACCCAAAAGACGGGCACCAGCGTTGCGGCCGACAAACCGGAAGGTAACAGCGTCGTCGACTACGGCTTCAGCTCCAGCTGCTCGACCGGCACCTGTATCGCCACGGTGTTTGACGCTCCGCCCCCGAAGAATCCGTACGTCCCCCGCCCAATCACCTACACCTGGAATGGGTCTCAGTGGGTACGAATCACCACCTGGCAATGGGACTGTCTACTCCCCGACGGGACAGTTGAATATGACCCGGCGAAATCGGTTGTCGCCTTCACACCGCAGGCCAATGGGACGCTTTCCGGTGTCTTTCACACCGATATCTCCAACGGCGCATGCAAGGGCAATGTTGACATGCCGGTGTCGGCCACACCGGCTCCTAGTTAGCCAACCCCCCGGCTGACCCAGGTCACTTCGCCGGCGTCGCCGCCGTCGCGATACACCTCCAGCGCCTCGTCCCACGCCGTTCCCAGCACCGAGTCCAGTTCGGCGGCCAGTGTGTCGGCGCCCTGCGCCATCATCGACCGCAGCCGCATCTCCCCGACCATGATGTCGCCGTTGGCGCTCATCGACCCGCTCCACAACCCCAATTGCGGGGTGTGGCTGAACCGGTGGCCGTCGACTCCGGGGCTGGCATCCTCGGTGACCTCGAACCGCAGCACCGACCAGGAGCGCAACGCGTTGGCCAACTGGGCGCCGGTGCCCACCGGCCCGATCCAGTTAGTCACGGCGCGCAGCTGCCCGGGCATCGCCGGCTGCGGCGTCCACACCAAGTTCGCCTTGGCATGCAGGGTCGACGACAACGCCCACTCGACATGCGGACATACCGCCGCGGGCGAAGAGTGGACATAAACCACGCCTGCCGTGGCGTCGGCGAATTGATTCGACGCTCGCATCTTTTGCTCCTTCGGTTCCACGAGGGACGTCTTCCCCAACGACCTGGTGAACCCGACGAGCAGGATGCTTGCTATTGGTGTTATTGTGCCGTGCGTTTCTATTGTGCCTTGTGAGACCCGTGTTGCGCTAGTCCACGAAATACTCGGATATCACCGCGTCGGAAATCGCCGGCCAGATCTTGTGCGCCCACTGCCCGAAATCGCGGTCGGTGAGGACCACCAGCGCCAGCTCCGCCTCGGGATCGGCCCAGATAAAACCGCCCGCCTGGCCGAAATGGCCGTAGGTCCGGGCCGAGTTACGCACACCCGTCCAGTGCGGCGATTTCGAATCCCTGATCTCGAAACCGAGCCCCCAGTCATTGGGTCGCTGCGCGCCATATCCGGGCAACACGCCGTCCAAGCCGGGAAATTGCACAGCCGACGCCTCGGCATGCATCTGCGGCGAGACCGTCGACGGATGCAGCAGGTCAGCCGCGAATGCGGCCAGATCCGCAACCGTCGACGTCGCCCCGAACCCGGCCGCCTCGGTGCCGCCGTCGAGGCGGGTGGACACCATGGCCAGCGGCTCGAACACCGCCTCGGTCAGGTAGCGGCCGAACTCGATACCCGACTCCCGCTGTACGGTCTCGGCCAGCACGGCAAAGCCGTAATTGGAATACATCCGACGGGTGCCGGGCTTGGCCAGTGCCAGATCGGAGTCCATCGCCAGACCTGACGCATGCGCCAGCAGGTGGCGCACCGTGGAGCCAGGCGGGCCGGCCGGGGTGTCAAGGTCGACGACCCCTTCCTCGACGGCGATCTGCGCGGCCCGCGCCACCAGCGGTTTGGTGACCGACGCCAGCACAAACACCCGCTCGGTGTCGCCGTGCGTGGCCAGCGCTCCGCTGGGTCCGACCACCGCAGCGGCGGCGGCCGGTACCGGCCAGTCGTCCAGGGCGTCCAGAGCGGCCATCAGGTCGGGCGCGTCACTTCCGACCGATGTAGTAGTAGTTGATCGGGTCGGACTCGACCTCGACCACCCGCACTTCGTCAAACCCGGCGTCGCCGAGCATCGAGGTCGCCAGCTGGCTCCCCCACACCGCGCCAAGGCCGGCGCCGTCCAAAGCCAACGACACGGTCATGCAGTGCATCAATGAGGTCGCGTAGAGGTAGGTGCTCATCGGGACGTCGACGTTGTCCTCCAGCCGGCTCGATGCCTTGACGTCGGCCATCAGGAGCACTCCGCCGGGTCGCAGGGCGCGATAGATGTTTTCCAGCACGCGCGCCGGCTGCGCCTGGTCGTGGATGGCGTCGAACACGGTGATGACGTCGTAGACGGCAACCTTGTCCAGCTCGGTCAGGTTGTGGCGCTCGAACTTCGCGTTCCCCAGACCGAGGCGAGCCGCCTCCTCGGTGCCGGCCGCAATCGCCTCATCGGAAAAGTCGAGGCCGGTGAACCGGCTCGCCGGAAACGCCCGAGCCATCACGTTGACGGCGTGACCGCTGCCGCAACCGAAATCGGCCACGTCGGCTCCGGACCGCAGCCGCTCCGGAAGGCCGTCGACCAACGGCAGCACGACATCGATGAGCGCGGCGTCGAACACCACACCGCTCATCTCGGCCATCAGGGAGTGGAAGCGTGGAAATTCGCTGTAGGGCAGTCCGCCGCCGGCGCGAAAACAGCCGATGACCTTCTGTTCGACCTCGCTGAGCAGCGGAATGAACTGGGCAACCAATGCGAGGTTGTTCGGCCCGGCAACACGGGTCAGCACGCCCGCTCGATGGGCGGGCAATGAGTAGGTGCCGGTAACGGCGTCGTAGTCGACGATGTGCCCAGTGGTCATGCCGCCCAGCCACTCTCGGACGTAGCGCTCGTTGAGGCCCGCAGCCTCGGCTATCTGGGCGCTGGTGGCCGCCGGCAGCCCGGCCATCGTGTCCAGAAGGCCGGTCTGATGCCCAACGCTCATCAGGAGCGCCAGACTGGCGCTGTCGAGCGTGGCCACCATCCGTCCGCTGAATTCCTCGGCGGTCTCTGTCGTCACGCTCAGCGACGCTACTCTTGGGCGCCGAGTCTGCGTCCACGGCGGGCAATTCGCCGCGGATCACGCTCTCAGCGCAGAATCGGCGCCACCGTCGCAGGCTCGACGGGGGCCGTGGCGTGCCGGACGCCGAACAGTAGGTTGGAGCCCATGAGTCAGACAGTGCGCGGCGTGATTTCACGGAAAAAGGGTGAACCCGTTGAGCTGGTGGACATTGTCGTCCCGGACCCCGGACCCGGTGAGGCCGTGGTCGACATCACCGCCTGCGGGGTGTGCCACACCGACCTGACCTACCGCGAGGGCGGCATCAACGACGAGTACCCGTTCCTGCTCGGCCACGAGGCCGCGGGCACGGTCGAAGCGGTCGGGCCGGGGGTGACGGCGGTCGAGCCGGGCGACTTCGTGATCCTCAACTGGCGCGCCGTGTGCGGCCAGTGCCGGGCCTGCAAACGCGGCCGGCCCGCCTACTGCTTCGACACCTTCAACGCCGAACAGAAAATGACGCTGACCGACGGCACCGAGCTCACTGCGGCCCTCGGCATCGGGGCCTTTGCCGACAAGACGCTGGTGCACTCCGGTCAATGCACCAAAGTCGATCCCCAGGCCGATCCGGCGGTCGCCGGCCTGCTGGGCTGCGGACTGATGGCGGGCCTGGGCGCCGCAATCAACACCGGCGCCGTCACCCGCAACGACACCGTCGCGGTGATCGGCTGCGGCGGCGTGGGCGATGCCGCCGTCGCGGGCGCCGCGCTGGTCGGCGCCAAGCGGATCATCGCGGTCGACACCGACAACACGAAACTGGACTGGGCCCGCAGATTCGGTGCCACCCACACCGTCAACGCCCGCGAATTCGACGTCGTCAAAACCATCCAGGACCTCACCGACGGCTTCGGCGTCGACGTGGTGATCGACGCCGTCGGCCGGCCCGAAACCTGGAAGCAGGCCTTCTACGCCCGTGACCTCGCCGGAACCGTGGTGCTGGTCGGTGTGCCCACGCCCGATATGCGCCTGGACATGCCGCTGGTGGACTTCTTCTCCCACGGCGGTGCGCTGAAGTCGTCCTGGTACGGCGATTGCCTGCCGGAACGCGACTTCCCCACCCTGATCGACCTCTATCTGCAGGGCCGGCTCCCGCTAGACAAGTTCGTCTCCGAACGCATCGGGCTCGGCGATATCGAAGAGGCATTCCAGAGAATGCATGACGGTAAGGTGCTGCGCTCGGTGGTGATGTTGTAGTGGCCCCCATCGATCGCATCGTGACCCACGGAACCTTCGAACTCGACGGCGGCAGTTGGGAAGTCGACAACAACATCTGGATCGTCGGCGACGACTCTGACGTCGTGGTTTTCGACGCCGCCCACGCTGCCGAACCGATACTGGCGGCCGTCGCGGGCCGCAACGTGGTTGCGGTGGTGTGCACGCACGGCCACAACGATCACGTCACGGTGGCGCCCGAGCTCGGTGCGGCGCTCGACGCACCGGTGCTGCTGCACCCCGGCGATGACGTTCTATGGCGAATGACTCACCCGGATAAGGACTTTCGTACCGTTTCCGACGGGGACACCTTGACGGTCGCCGGCACGCAGTTGCAGGCGCTGCACACCCCGGGGCACTCCCCCGGATCAGTGTGCTGGTACGCCCCCGACTTGGGCGCCGTCTTCAGCGGCGACACCCTGTTCTCCGGCGGCCCGGGCGCAACTGGACGCTCGTTCTCCGATTTCCCGACCATTCTGCAGTCGATATCCGGGCGGCTCGGTGCGCTGCCCCAAGACACCGTCGTCTACACCGGCCACGGCGACAGCACCACGGTCGGCGATGAGATCGTTCACTATGACGAGTGGGTGGCCCGGGGGCACTGAAGCCAGCGACCTAGTTTCCGTCGAGGATTCGGCGCTTCTCCGTCTGAAACTCCTCGTCGGTCAGCGCACCGGAATCCCGTAACGCGGCAAGCGTTTTGAGTCGCTCGAGCCTCACTCCCTCGTCGGTGGGTTCGTGGGCCGCGGAGATGGGCTCGAACGGCACCTCGTCGGGTTTCCACGCCACCACCGTCGCCGCGGCTTTGCGCCGGGTGCGCGCCAGCCACATTCCCGACAAAATCGAATCGGCCAGGCCCACAACGAACATGGCAACGAACACCCACACCAGGTAGCCATACGAGCTGCTATGACCGAACGCCAATTGCGGCTCGATGTAGCCGTTGACTTGCCCGTCCGTCGTGATGTCGTAGGTGGCATCGGCGGGTATCTGCGCCACCCATACCCGCACGTGCGCGTCGTTGTTGACGGTCGTTGTGCTGCCGACGCTTTCCGTCACCACCGGTTGCGCTACACCGTCGGGAGGTTTGATCGTGACCCCGAGGGGCGGGACCGGCAGGCCGCCGCCATTCGGGCCGCCGATCACCACGGTCTCCAGGCTGATGGTGACCTCACCTGCGGGCAGGTGCAGGCGGCTCGCCCCTGGGACGGGCACCTCCCCGTAGGCGTTGTATTTGTCCAGAAAGAACGTGTTGAGCACCAAGGCGACGATGAAGCCGACCACCGACACAATCATCATCACGATGCCGGCGGCCAGCGAAATCTTCGCGGGCCGTCTGCTGCTCACTCACGCAGTTTGTCACCGCCGGCCATGCGGTGCCAGCGAGCAGCCCCGACAGCACCGCCCAGGATCACGAATGCGGTCACCGGAACCCAATCTCCGAACCGTTGATAGAACGTGGTGCTCGATCCCAACGGAACGTTGACCACGGTCACCCCGCGATAGTCCGACGGACACCACACCAGCCGGCGGCCCCGGGCGTCGAAGGCCGAGCTGTCGCCCGACAACCCGACATGCACCGCCGGACGGCCCACCTCGACCGCGTGCACCGCGGGCTGTGCAGCCAGCTGCGGCTGCGCCCACGTCCCTTGAAATGTCGAGGTGGAACTCTGGTACACCAGCAGCTTGGCGCCGAGCTGCGCCTCGCGACGGGAAAGATCAGAGAAGGTTGTCTCGTAGCTGATCAACGGTCCGATGTCGAGATTGCCGGCGGCATTTAGCATCACTGGCCCCGTGCCCCGCTGCCTATCCTCGGCGGCGGCCTTACTGTGGCGGGCGATCCAGCCGAAGAGCGGCCGCAGCGGCACGTATTCACCGAATGGAACCAGGCGGGTTTTCTGGTAGCTGCCCAATTCTCCGTGCTCTCCGACGAGCACCGCCGACTTGTAAATTCCCCCGCTCGGCGCGGGCGCGTCGACGTTGACCAGCAGGTCCGCGCCCACCTGCCGCGACAGATCCGCGAGCCTTGCCAGGACCTCGGGGTGGCTGGTGAGGTCCTGGGCGACGCTGCTTTCTCCCCAGACCACCAGGTCCGGCCGCTGGCCCGCAACGGCGGCGGTGAGCATCTCACTGGCCGCCTGACGGGCGCCGGCGTCGGCAATATCGCCGGGCTGCACCAGCGCCACCCGCACCGTCGGACCGCCGGCCGGCGCGGGGCCCGCCAGGTACCAGGCCGGCCCGAGTCCCGCGCATGCCACCGCACACGCCAGCGCAACGAGTCGCGCCGACACATCTCGGTGCACGATGACGGCCACGATGGCGGTGTTGGTCGCACCCAGGAGGAAACTCGTCAGCCACACCCCGCCCAGCGCGGCCGAGGCCAGCGTGACGGGCTGGTTCCACTGCGACGCGCCCAGCGACGCCCATGGACCGCCCAGCGGGGGCCAGGACCGCACCGCTTCGGCGGCCACCCATGCGCTGGGCAACACGGCCAGCGCGGTCACCGTGCGCCCGGCGGTAGCGGGGGCCGACAACAGCCGGTGCGCCAACCACCCCCACGGCAGCCACAGCGCGCCAAGTCCGACCGCCAACACGGCCACCAGCGGACCGATGCTGGTCACCAACCAGTACTGCGTGGTCAGCACGAACCCGCCGGCTCCGCACCAGGCCCGCACGGCACCGTCGGCCGGCGTCGGCGCGGCCCGCACCAAGAGGAGCAGCGGTACCACACCGAACCAGGCCAGCCACCACCACGATGGCGCGGGAAAAGCGAGCGCGGGTAGCGCGCCGGCAATCAACGCCGCCGCCCAACCCGCGATGCGCGGGGCCATGCCGATCAGAATGCCGCCCGGATTCGCTAACGGCGAGGGAAAGAGCACACTAAGACGGTCCCCCCAGCGGATAAGGAGTGATACGCATGGCCAACGATCTCGTCGCCACGGTGCCCGATCTGTCCGGGAAGCTGGTAATCATCACCGGAGCCAACAGCGGTCTGGGATTCGGGCTGGCCCGCCGGCTGTCTGCCGCCGGCGCCGACGTCGCCATGGCGATCCGCAATCGCGCCAAGGGTGAGGCGGCGATCGACGAAATCCGCGCCACGGTCCCCGACGCCAAACTGAGCATCAAGTCCCTCGACCTGTCGTCGCTGGCCTCCGTGTCCGCCTTGGGCGAACAACTCAACGCCGAGGGCCGACCCATCGACATCCTGATCAACAACGCCGGTGTCATGACGCCGCCGGAGCGCGACACCACCGCCGACGGCTTCGAATTGCAGTTCGGCAGTAACCATCTCGGTCACTTCGCGCTCACCGCACACCTGCTGCCGCTACTGCGCGCCGCCAACGGCGCGCGGGTGGTCTCGCTGAGCAGCCTGGCGGCCCGCCAAAGCGGCAAGATCCACTTCGACGACCCGCAGTTCGAGAAGTCCTACGCCGCCATGTCGGCCTACGGCCAGTCGAAGCTGGCCGTGTTGATGTTCGCCTTCGAACTGGACCGCCGCAGCCGCGCGGCCGGCTGGGGCATCATGTCCAATGCCGCACACCCCGGCTTGACCAAGACCAACCTGCAGATCAGCGGACCCTCGCACGGCCGGGAAAAGCCGGCGCTGATGGAGCGCCTGTACACGACGTCATGGCGTTTCGCGCCGTTCCTGTGGCAGGAGATCGACGAAGGGATTTTGCCCGCGCTGTACGCGGCCGCCACCCCGCAGGCCGAGGGCGGCGCGTTCTACGGACCTCGCAGCGCCTTCGAGAATGCCGGCGGCGGTGTGAAGCCGGCCAAGGTGCCCGCGCAAGCGCGCAACGAAGACGACTGCCGGCGACTGTGGGAGCTTTCCGAGCAGCTCACCGGTATCAGCTACCCGAAGCCGAACTGAGAACTACCGCATGCGGCCTGAGCACCGGCTGCCCGAATCGAGCATCGTGGTGCGGCCGGAGCCGATGGGGAGCGCGACGTACACCGCGTCGTCGCGACTGCAGGCCGCCGGATTGCCACCGGCCGTAGCGTTATTCGAGCAGGCCGCCGAACAGGTCCCGCTGCCCGCACCGCCGCAACCGATCGTCATCGCCGACTATGGCGCTGCCACCGGGCACAATTCGCTCAAGCCGATCTCGGCGGCGATCAAGGTGCTTCGTCGGCGCACCCCCCACGATCACGCAATCCTGATGACGCACACCGATGTACCAGACAACGACTTCACCGCCCTGTTCCGGACCTTGGCCGACGACCCGGACAGCTACGTGCACTGGGACCAAGCGAGTTTCGCCTCGGCCGTCGGCCGGTCGTTTTACACCCAGATCCTGCCGTCCAACGCGGTCAACCTCGGCTGGACGGCGTGGGCGATCCAGTGGCTGAGCCGGATCCCGGAAGGGGCTCCAGAATTCCACGATCACGTGACCGTTGCGTACAGCAAAAATGAGGAAGCGCGGGCGGCATATGCCCACCAGGCCGCGACGGACTGGCAGAACTTCCTGGCATTCCGCGGACGCGAGCTGTGTCCCGAGGGACGTCTGGTGGTGCTGACGATGGCTGTCGGCGAGGACGGCGAGTTCGGCTACCGACCGTTGAACGACACGCTTGTTGCGGCGCTGAACGATCTGGTGCGTGACGGCCTGCTGCATCGAGATGAGTTGCAGCACATGGTGATTCCCACACATGCCCGCAGCGAGACGGACTTTCGCGCCCCGTTCTCGCCTAAGGGATTGTTCGAGGGTTTGACGATCGAGCATCTCGAAGTGTTCGAAGCCGAGGACCGGTTTTGGACGCGGTTCCAATTAGACGGAGACGCCGCGGCTTTCGGCGCACAGTGGGCGGCGTTCGCACGAGCCGCCCTCTTCCCGACCATGGCGGCGGCGCTGGAGGGCGGGGTCCGCGGGCCACGAGGCGGCGAATTCATTCGGCAACTGGAGGCCGCCGTTGCCCAACGACTGTCAAGTGCGCCTGAGCCAATGCAGATTCCGCTCGCCTCGCTTGTGTTGGTCAAGCGCGGATCGCAGTAACGAGAGTTTCGACACCGCGCTCCAGTGGGTAACCCCTACCCAGGGTCGGTCTCAAACTCAGGGTCGGTCTCAAATTTCAACTCCACAAAGGGGACCAGAGCATGAGCAAACACGGCAGCGAGCAGGTTAAGCAACCGGCCGACGAAGCCAACGGCGACAGTCGCGAGCAGACTCCGACGGAAAAGCCAGAACCGGACGATAAAGCCAAAGAACGAGCCGCCGAAATGATGGCGGCCTACGAAGACCGTCCGACGGTAGTGTTGCCGGGTTCTGGCGGAGCGATTTCGGGCACCGCAGTTAACGATTGGCTCGACGAAGACGGCAACTGCAAATACGGCGACGACGCGGATGCCCGAGCGGCCAACGACAATGCGGCCGACGACGGGACAGGAAGCGAGGACCAGATAGCCAAGGACAAGGCTTTCAACAAAGCCGTTATTAAGGCGGGCAAGGCCAGGGCCGCTGACGCCAAGACAGCCGCAAGCAAATAACCGGTAACGCGGCCGACGGAGCAGCTTCGGTCATTCAGCGGCCGTGCGGCAGCGGGATCCCAGGGATTCGTGGAATGGCCGGAATGGGTGGGATCCGGGGTGCCACCGGCGGGACCGGTACCGGCGGTGGAGCGGCGGGCGCCGGCGCCTGCGGTGCCGGAACATCGGGAGCATCAGCCGCGGGCGCCGCTGGCGGCACCGTGCCCGGATCCGTCGCCGCCGGCGGCGGGTTTGCCGGTGCGGACTGAGGGGTTCCGCCATTGGCCGGCGGCGCGGAAGCAGGTGCCGGGGTGCTGTTCACGCCCGGCGCCGGCGCCGGGTTGTTGTCCGAGCTCAGCCCCATTGCCACCGCCATGCCAACCAGCAGCAGCGCCACCGCCGTGCCGATCATCACCACCGCCGGCAACCGATACCAGGGGAGGATCTTCGGTTCGGGTTCTGGTTCTGGGCGCGGGAGCTCCTCGTGCTCGAAATTCAGCGACGGGCGCGCCGCCGTGTAGCCCGTGTAGCCGGAACCACCGGAAGACCTCGGATACGCGCCGGAACCGGCGGGCATCACGCGCGAGTCATCGTGGGTCTCCGCCCAGGTCAGCGCGGGCATCATGACTGAAATGGGCTCTGATGTAACCGCTTCCCCTGACGCCCGCGACACCTCAGCCCCGAGCAGCGCACTTCCCACCGCCGCCGGTGCGGCCGGGGTCAATACTGTTGCACTGGTATCGCCCGGACCACGCACCGCGCGCAACGCACCGCCGATGGCTGCCGTCAGCTGCGGACGCGCCGTCGTGACGACGGGGACCCGAAGACGTCCGGACAGCGTGGTGGTGACCGCCGGGATGTTCGCCCCGCCACCGACCGAAACCACAGCCGCCAGATCGGAGCCACGAATTCCGTTGCGCGCCAAGACTTCTTCTAAGACAGCCAGGAAGTTGTTGAGCGGATCGCGGATCGCGTCGTCAAGTTCACTCCGGGTGAGCCGGATATCGGCGTGCGACCCCGGGAATTCGTCGGAGAGCGTGGTCACCGTGCTCGACGAGAGCTGCTCTTTGGCGATTCGACATCCGGTCCGTAGCCGGGCCAGCGAGCCGATCGCCGAGGTGCCGAACGGGTCGGAAGAGCCCGCGCTCGGCAAATCGGCCATGACGGAGGCCAATAGCGCGCGATCGATCAGGTCACCGGAGAACTCGTGCCGCACGGTAGGGGCCACGGGCTGGTACCCGGCAGCGGCGTCGACCAACGTAATGCTGGTCCCGCTGCCCCCGAAATCGCACACAGCGACGATCCCGCGCGCCGGTATGCCCGGGTTGGCGCGCACGGCGATCAGCGTCGCCGCGGCATCCGGGATCAGCGTCAGTGGCCGCGCACGGTTCGACCACTCGGACACCCGACTCAGCGCGGAGCCCAGCGCTTCCACCGCCGCGGGCCCCCACCGCGCGGGATAGGTGACCGCGACGCCTTCAGGTAGGGCACGCCCGCCGGTGGCGGTGTAGGCCAGCGCACGCAACGCGTCGGCGACCAGGGCCTCGCTGCGATGCGCCGAGCCGTCGGACGCCACGATGCCGACCGGGTCCCCCACCCGATCCACGAAGCCGGTGACCACCAGGCCGGGCTCGTCGAGCCGCGGGTTTTCCGACGGCACGCCGACCTCGGGCGGACGCTGGCGGAACAGCGTCAGCACCGGCTTGCGGGTGACGGCGTGATCGGCGGTTACGGCCGCCAAGTTGGTGGAACCAATCGACAGTCCCAGCGCGGGCCTAGTTACTTCGGCCATCTGTCCAATCCCCGTGTCCAACGGCGCGCCCCCGCAATCACAGATACCTCAAAACTGTGTCGCTAAAACCTATAGCTTTTCTCAGTATTGGCTATGCGTGAGCTGTATAACCAGACTGTCACAGATGTGCGCTGGTCAGCGGATCGTTCCGACGCCGGCGATCAACGGAAGGTCGAGCGGGGTCACCCAGCCCGGCGGCAAATCATTGACCGCCGGGACGGCGTTAAGCGCCCGCATCCCGGTCGACAGGCATCCGGCCGTGGCGGGGTCACGGCCCGAGCCGTCAGTGAAACGGAACGCGGTTTCCTGGAAGATGCTCGGCGTCCCTTCGATGTCCACCCGGTAGACGTCGTTGTCGTGGCCGGTTGGCCAGTCGGGGGCGGCGTCTAGCCCGATGCGGTTGACATGTTCGAGCTGGATGCGCGTCTCACCCTGGTAGATCCCGTTGATGGTGAACCGGACCGCGGCGACGTGCCCGGGCTTGATGACACCCTTCGCCGTGTCGCGCTCGGTGGGAGTCACCCACTTGTCCCAGGTGGTGGTGATCTCGTCGAGCATGATCCCCGCGGCGTGGGCGATCATCGGGACGGTGGCGCCCCACGCGAAGATCAACACGTCGCGGTTTTCCAGGATCGGGCTGTACTCGGGCTCACGGCCGATGCCCATCTCGTTTTCGTAGTCGCCTTCGTAGTTGGTGTAGTCCAGCAGCTCCGAGGCGCGCACTCGCCGTACCTCGGAGCACAGGCCCATCAGCGTCATGGGAAATAGGTCGTTGGCGAATCCTGGATCGATGCCGGTGGTGAAGCAGGACGACTCGCCCAGCTCGCACGCTTGCGTGATCGGCTCGATCCAGTTCGGTGGGTTCAGGTGCATGGTCGGCCAGACCCACGGTGTCATCGCGGTCGAGCACACGTCGATGCCGGCCCGCAGGAAGCGGGTGATCAGCATGATGTTGTCCTTGGCGTGCATCGCCGTCGGGCCGTAGTGCACCAACGCGTCGGGCTCGAGCGCGATCAAAGCGTCGACGTCGTCGGTGGCGGTGATCCCCACCGGCTCGGCCAGCCCGCAGATGGCGCCGACGTCGCGGCCGACCTTGTCGGGGTTGCTCACGCCGACGCCCACCAACTCGAACAGCGGATGCTTGACGATCTCGGCGATCACCATCCTGCCGACGAATCCCGTGCCCCAGACGACTACCCGCTTTGTGCCGCGTTCGGCCATACCCACTACCGAGCCACCTTCCGACCACCAGCCCCCGCTTCCCGGTTCACCATAAGTCGTCCGAGCGCACCCACTACCCGCCGGGTGCGAACCGGTTGCCAGAAAAAGCTCGCGTGCCGTGTTGCCTGATGACACGATGAGAAACCATGACCAGTCGATTGGCTCTCAGCGGTTCCTCGATCCTGTTCGCTGTCGGTGTCGGATTCGCGGCCACGTGGGGCGTGGCTAACGCGGCGACAGGCGACTTTCCCAAAGTGCGCTACGAAGTAAGCGGGCCCGGCGTCGCCCAAAGCATCAACTACCAACTGGATACCGGTCAGGTACATATCGTCAATGTGCCCCTGCCCTGGTCGACGCAGTTCACCGCGTTCGGAGGGCAGGTGTTCGTCCTCACCGCCGAGGGGGCAGGCACGATCTCCTGCAACATCGTGCTCGACGGCAACTCGGTGATGAAAGCCACGGGGCCGGGGCGGGCCGCCTGTTCGCACTGAGCTAGGAGGATCGACGTGCCCCTCAAAACCGGCATTGCGACTCGCGTTAACGGCGCGTCACCGGCCGAGATTCCACTTGCCGATATCCATCTCGACTCGCTGGAGTTCTGGGGGCTCGACGACGACTATCGCGAGGGCGCTTTCGCCACCTTGCGACGGGAGGCGCCGATCTCGTTCTGGCCCGCGATCGAAATGCCTGGATTCCCGGCAGGCGGCGGGCATTGGGTACTGACCAAGCTCGATGACGTCTTCTACGCCAGCCGTCATCCGGACGTCTTCAGCTCCAATCCCGGTATCACCATCAACGATCAGAACCCAGAAGTAGCCGAGTACTTCGGCTCGATGATCGTGCTCGACGATCCGCGGCATCAGCGGTTGCGGTCGATCGTCAGCAGGGCGTTCACCCCGAAGGTGGTGGCCCGCATCGAGGCGTCGGTGCGGGAACGGGCACATCGGCTGGTCGCATCGATGATCGCCAATCATCCCGACGGAGAGGCCGATCTGGTCAGTGAGCTCGCCGGGCCGCTGCCGTTGCAGGTCATCTGCGACATGATGGGGATCCCCGAGGACGACCACCAGCGGGTATTCCACTGGACCAACGTGATTTTGGGCGTCGGCGATCCTGATTTGACAACCGATCCCGAGGAGTTCATCAAGGTTTCGATGGAGATCGGCGCCTACGCCAGCGCGCTGGCGGAGGATCGTCGCGTCAATCACCACGACGATCTGACGAGCAGCCTGGTCGAAGCCGAGGTCGACGGCGAGCGGCTGTCGTCAACGGAGATCGCGTCGTTCTTCATCCTGCTGGTGGTGGCCGGCAACGA
>DATMMZ010000148.1:0-6890 GCA_035569455.1 Mycobacterium sp.
TGCCGGCGTGTGGCCCTGCTTGGCCAGCGAGCCGGCCAGGGCGAGTACCAGCACGATTGGCAGGAATCTGCCGAAGAGCATGGCCAGCCCCAGGGCTGTGTTGTACCAGTCGGTGTTGACGCTGATTCCGGCGAATGCCGACCCGTTGTTGTTGGTCGCGGAGGTGAACGCATACAACACTTCCGAGAGCCCGTGCGGGCCGCTGTTGAGCATGCCGGCGCGTTCGCCCGGCAGTGCCATCGCGATCGCGGTGCCGATCAGCACGATCACCGGCATGACCAGGAAATAGCTTGCGGCCAGCTTCATTTCGCGCGGGTTGATCTTCTTGCCGAGGTATTCGGGAGTGCGCCCGACCATCAGTCCGGCGACGAAGACGGTGAGCACCGCCAGGACCAGCATGCCGTACAGGCCAGTACCGGTGCCGCCGGGGGCGACCTCCCCGAGCTGCATGTTGAACAGCGCGATCATCCCGCCGAGGCTGGTGTACGAGTCGTGGAACGAGTCGACGGCACCGGTGGAGGTCAGCGTCGTCGAGTCGGCGAACACCGCCGAGTTCGCGATGCCGAACCGCTGCTCGACTCCCTCCATCGCCGTTCCGACCGCGGTCGGCACCGTCCCGTGGTGCTGCAACTGGAGCCACAGCATGAACGTCATGCTGAGCCCATACAGCGTTGCCATGACCGACGCGATCGCGTAGCCCTGCTTGGTGCTGCCCACCATGCGCCCGAACGTGCGCGGCAGCGAGAAGCCGATCACCAGCAGCAGGAAGATCTCCACCCAGTTCGTCCACGACGTCGCGTTCTCAAACGGGTGCGCGGAGTTCGCGTTGTAGAACCCGCCGCCGTTGGTGCCGAGCTCCTTGATCACCTCCTGGCTGGCCACCGGACCCCCGGTGATGGTCTGCTGGGCGCCGCCCAGGGTGGTGACAACCTGGTCGTGTAGATGGAAGTTCTGGATCACGCCTCCGGCGGTGAGCACGATCGCGCCGATGACGGCGATTGGCAGCAGGATGCGCAGCACCGTGCGCACCAGGTCGACCCAGAAGTTACCCAGATCGCCGGTGCGGTGGCGGGCGAACCCGCGGACCACCGCGATCGCCACCGCCATGCCGACGGCGGCCGAGACGAAGTTTTGCACCGCCAGCCCGGCCATCTGCACCAAATGACCGTCGGTGGACTCACCGGAGTAGGCCTGCCAGTTGGTGTTGGTGACGAAGCTGACCGCGGTGTTCCACGCCAGCGCGGGGGTCATTGGTGTGGCCGGGTTATGCAGATGCAACGGCAACTTGCCCTGCACGAGCTGGAAGACGAACAGGAAGAGGACGCTGATTGACGAGAACGCCAAGACGCTTCGGGCGTAGGCGCCCCACGTCTGCTCCGAGCGCGCATCGACACCGATCAGCCGGTAGATCACCGACTCGACGCGCAGGTCCTTCTCCGACGTGTAGACCCGATACATGTAGTCGCCGAGAGGAACATGCACGGCCACCAGTGCCACGACGAGAAAGAGGAGGAAGATGATCCCCGCTGTTGTTGTGCTCACTAGAACCTCTCCGGAAACAGCAGGGCGCCCGCGAGATACAGCGCAAGAACGATGGAAAGCGCCAAGCCGACAATGTTTTCGTAACTCACAGCCGCTCGACCAACTTCTGCGTTAGGCCGAGCACGGCGAATGCCGCCACCGTCAGCACGATGAATATCACCACGCCCATCTTGTCTCCGTTCCTCACCAGTCACGTGCATACGAAAAGGAACCTCAACGAGTCAGCCACAGCGCAGTCCTCGGAGGGCAAAGCCAGCTTGAAACTAAGCGGGACGGGCCGAGCAGGGTCTTTGGTTGACACTTTCCTAACGGCATCGCGGGGCACATTTACGTTTTCTTAACGGAGCGCGGTGATGCACAGCACAGCGATGTTGGCCACCACCCGGATGGATCGACGCCGCC
This sequence comes from Mycobacterium sp., assembly GCA_035569455.1. Lineage (GTDB taxonomy): Bacteria > Actinomycetota > Actinomycetes > Mycobacteriales > Mycobacteriaceae > Mycobacterium. The sequence goes on from DATMMZ010000148.1 coordinate 1,945, forward strand.
TGTCGGCTCACGCGCGCCGGGTTCGCCGTCGGGTCGATTAGGTCGCGTAAATGTTGGCGCGTTAAGCGTATGGATGTCGTCTGGATTGCAGCTGGCGTCATCACTTGGCGTACACCTGGATCAATGCGAAGCACCCGACATCGGACTGTTGGGCCGGCTGTCCTCCAACCAAAGGAGACCACCCATGTCTAACGCGCTGTCGCAGATTGTCCTGGCCGTCGCTGCGGCATCAACCTTGCTGATCGTCTGGTACCAGGGTCGGAAGGGACAAGGGCAATCCCGCTCCGAATCTTGGCCTGATCGGCGATTACCGCGCACCGCAAGGGCCCGGCGAAACTGATACAGCGGATTTTTACGCTGGGCGGCTATGCGTGACCGGATTTCTCGATCATCGGAATCCGCACTCGAAATACTGTTCGGCCGTCGCCGGACTCGGCGCTCACCGAGCCGTGATGGGCCTTGACGATCGAACTGACGATCGCCAGGCCCAATCCATTGCCTGACCCGTTGGTTCGGGACTTGTCCGCCCGGACGAACCGCTCGAAGAGCCGGGGCATGATGTCCGCGTCGATGTCGGGCCCGTCGTCATCAACCGTCAGTTCGGCGCACGGCGCGTCGGCGCCGCTGCGGTGGCGGGTGATCCCTGTGGTCACCGTGACGCCGGGCGGTGTGTGCGCCCGCGCGTTGTTGAGCAGGTTGCTGACGAGCTGGTGCAGCCGGGCATGATCGCCGCGTACCCACACCGGTTCGTCGGGCAGGTCTTTGATCCAAATGTGGGTCGGCGCGGCGACGGCGGCGTCGTTCACCGCGGTGATGACGAGGTCTGCCAGGTCGACGTCGTCGGTCTGCAGATCTTCGCCCTCGCCCAAGCGGGAGAGCAGCAGCAGCTCGTCGACGAGTGAGGTCATGCGACGTGCTTCCGACTCGATGCGGGCCAGCGCGTACTCGGTGGTCGGCGGCAGCGCCGAACTGTCTTGGCGGGTGAGTTCGGCATAGCCCTGAATCGCGGCCAGTGGGGTGCGCAGCTCGTGGCTGGCGTCGGTGATGAATTGCCGCATCCGCAGGTCGGAATCGGCGCGGTGGGCCAGCGCGCTATCCACGTTGTCCAGCAACCGATTCAACGTGTTTCCGACGATTCCGACTTCGTTATCCGGGTCGGTATCCTGCGGTGCCACTCGCACGCCGATTCGGTGGTCGTCACCAGTGAGCTGCATCGCGGCGACCTCGGCGGCGGTCGCGGCGACCCGGCGCAGTGGCCGCAGGGTGTACCCGACCACCCAAACCGTAGTTGCCGCGGTGACTAGCAGCGCGCTCACCATAAGCGCTGTGGTGGTGATGTTTTTACGCGCGATGATTCGGTTGGCGATATTCAGCGATACCCCGACGACCAGGGTGTCGGGTCCCTCGATGAGGCAGTCAAGCCGATAGGAACCCAGGCTGCCCAGTTTCTCGGTGCGCGGCGGGGCATCCGGCCACGACTGCGCTTCGATGGCGCGCACAACGTCGGGCGGCGCGGGTCGCGATTCGTCCTCGGAAAAGACCGCCGAGCCGACCACGACGCCGTTGTGAAGCACTGCTATCAGGTTTCCCGGTGTTTGTCCGGTGAACTCCAGCAGTGCCTGGGCCACGGGCGGAGTGCCGGCATGCGCCGAAGTATGTTCGCCATTGCGGTACCGGTCGTATGAATAGCTGAATGCGTGCAGGGATTTGGCGACCTCCGCGTCGTTCATCGCGGCGACGTAGCCGCGCAGGCTCAGCACGGAGACCACGCCGACCGCCGCCAGCACCACGCTGACGACGACCAGTACGCCCAACAACAACTGGCGGCGCAAGGAACGGGGGAGCCACCAGGGAAGTTCTCTGGATCGGGTGTTTCGCTCGCGACTCATTCGGGTGGTCGCAGCATATACCCAACGCCGCGGACGGTATGGATCATCGGCTCCCTACCAGAGTCGATCTTCTTCCTCAGGTACGAGATGTACAGATCGACGATGCTTGTGCGGCCGGCGAAGTCGTAATTCCAAACCCGGTCGAGGATCTCGGTACGGCTCAGCGCCCGGCGGGGATTACGCATGAGGAAGCGAAGCAGCTCGAACTCGGTCGAGGAAAGCGAAATCGGCTCTCCATCGCGGCTGACTTCGCGGCTGGCGGTGTCGACACGCAGATCGCCGACTTTGAGAGCCTCGGCGGCCGGCGGGGTCTGCTGGCTGGCGCGCCGCAGCAACCCGCGCAGTCGCGCGACTAGCTCCTCGAGGCTGAACGGCTTGGTCATGTAGTCGTCGGCGCCCGCGGTCAGGCCGGTGACCCGGTCCATGACCGAATCGCGTGCGGTGAGGAACAGCGTGGGCGTGTAGGCATCGGATTCGCGCACCCGCTCCAGAATCCGTAGCCCGTCGACGTCAGGGAGCATGATGTCGAGGACCAGCACGTCGGGGCCGACCTTTTCGAACTTGGCTATGGCCTCGCGCCCGTTGTGGGCGGTTTCGACAACCCAGCCTTCGTAATGCAGCGCCATCTTCACCAGGTTGGTCAGCGCCGGCTCGTCGTCGACCAGCAAAACCCGGATCGGTGATCCATCGGCGCGATAGATCCGGGGCAGCTGCCCGAGGATGGCTTGGCGCGGCCGCTGGCTGCCCGCGTATCCCGTCATTGCGGTCATGTTCCAACATTCTTTCAAGCGCACATGATCTTGTCACTGAGTTCATAGAATTCTCAAATCTGCGCGCGTCCCGCGGCTCGCGGCTGAGGCCGGACATATATGTGTTCTATATGTGTTGCATCTGCCGGCTTGAGATGACTGATTCTCCCAAAAATAATGGAAGACAGCGCTGTTGGTCTGATGGAGCTGGTCAGCTTCGAGGGGTGGTTCTTTCAAATCGACAGCCCTAGAACGGATTTCATTGATTGTGAGATGCCGCACTTCAGCGGTCGCCGTCGAGGCCCAAACGAGATGCGCACGACGGCTGAGGACGACGGTGTCCTGTCTTTCGTTAACGTGACGTTACTCAAAGTTACGAATTTCGGGAGATCTCAATGTCTTTCGTACCACAGCCAGTCTGCGCGTCATTGCAGCCGTTGGCGGTGGTGGCTGGCGAGTTGCAGCACTCCGCTTCCGTGGGCTCTGCGGCCGTTGCTCGAGACGTAACCGGTTCCGTTCCCGTCGACTGGCTGACGCCGACGGTCGCCTACGCGATTTCGGTGAGTTCGGCGATCCGCTCCGCCGCATCCTTCGACCCCCGATTTGCAGGGCGGTACGCAACTTTGTGCGGTCTCCGACACGATTTTGACCTCAATGTTGGCCCGCGGCTACCCCGGCCGCCAACGGGAGGCCGATGTCACAGGGCCAGCAAATTCAAGCAGAGATAGGACGCACGATGGATTTTGGAGCCTTGCCGCCAGAGGTCAATTCGAGCCGGATGTACATCGGGCCGGGGCCCGCGACCCTGCTGGCCGCCTCCGCGGGATGGGAGGGGCTGGCCGCCGAACTGTACGGCGCCGCCGGCGGCTATCAATCAGTGATCTCGGGCCTGACCGACGAATCGTGGATGGGCCCCTCGTCCATGTCGATGGCCGCGGCGGTCACGCCCTACCTGCTATGGATGAGGACCACCGCTGCCCAATGTGAGGAGGCGGCCACCCAGGCCACCGCCGCCGCGGCCGCCTACGAGACGGCCTTTGCGATGACGGTGCCGCCGCCCATGGTGGTGGCCAACCGTATTCGGCTGGCGACGCTGATCGCGACCAACATTCTGGGGCAGAACATGCCGGCGATCGCGGCGACCGAGGCGGAGTACAGCGAGATGTGGGCCCAGGATGCCACGGCGATGTACAACTACGCCGCCAGTTCGGCGACCGCCTCAGCCTTCAAGACATTCACGTCGCCGCCACGGACGACGAATCCGAGCGGGCTTGCCACGCGGGCCGGCGTGGTCGGTCAGGCCGCTGGCAGCAAGGCGCAGACCACGTCGACGCAACTGATGTCCGCGGTAACCCAGGCCCTTCAGCGGCTAACCACCCCCGGATCCTCGTCCAGCATGGGGCTCTCGGTGGCCTCGTCGGGCGCCTCCGCCCCAGCCAGCGCCCTGTCGAGTCTGACGGGCGCATCGGGCAAAAGTGCCAAAACCGCCGGGGCGACGGGCTCCCTCTCGGGTCTGGCTTCTAACGGGCTTTCCAGCCTTATGAGCCTCGGCAGTAACCCTGATATCGACACGGATGCAGTCGGGCTGGGCTTTGATGGCGTGGGCCTGGGTACCGACTTCGGTGGCACGGGCCTTGACTTTGGCGGTATCGCGATGGACATCTACGGCACCGGCCTCGACATGGCGGGCCTGGATTCGCTGTCAGGGATCGGCGAAGCCTCGGGGATGGGAGGCCTGGGAGCCGTGAGCGGTTTGGGGGGCGCGGCGCCGCTGGATGGCGGGGGAGTGCTTGGCGCCCCATGGGCGGGCTTTGATGGAGGAGCGTCGGCGAGCCTGGGCCAGGCAATCCCGCTGGGTACCTTGTCGGTGCCGCCAAGTTGGGCCGACGCATTGTCGGTTGCTACACCGGCGCCCATACTCGACGCCAACGTCATGCCGGGTGGGTGGGGCGCGATGCCGTCGTCCGGAACTGGCCCGGTCTCCAAGCTGCCTTTGGGGGCCATGGTCGGGCGCGAGTCCGAGGGTGCAGTTCACCGAATTGGGTTCCGCTCCTCGATGATTCCGCGTTCGCCGCTCGCCGGGTGACAGGTGACACAACGAAGGGGCCCGCACACCAGACGGTGTGCGGGCCCCTTCTAAGGGTGTGGTTGTCAGGCCCAGCTGGACCCGACGGCGCTGTCGGTGCTGGCCATGTTGCTGCCGGCCGATTGCACCTTCTGGCCGTGCTGGTTGGCCTGCTCGTAGATCACCTGGAAGTTGCGACCCAACTGGGTGATGAACTCCTGGCAAGCCACCGAACCGGCGCCG
>DATMMZ010000149.1:0-17348 GCA_035569455.1 Mycobacterium sp.
GATCGAAAGCCTTGCCGCGGAAGCCACTTGGGCTCAACCCTTAATCCGGGAAGAGCTGTCCTGACCGGGGGCGTCTTTCGACGTTCGGGGTCAGTGGCCTGTATCCGTGCAGACGCCTCACCTAGCGAGGTGCTTGCACCCGCAATCATCGATGATCAAACCGGGTGTCGTCAAGCCTATTAACGCTTTCCCTACACCCGCCATGACGCCTTAGCGCTCAGCTAACAGAACTCCGTCGAGCTGTGTCGTCTGCCAATCAGTGACGCTCGCCACAGAGTTGAACGCAACGGACCTGTCCGCTCGTATCCGGTCGGGGAGGCTTATCGGGTTTATCGAGGTGTGAAGGATACTGTTGTGACCGTTGATGATCCGCAATCGGCGACAGAGAACTCATACAAGTTCGTACTGGTGCACGGAGGTTGCCACGATGGGTCCCTTTGGCAGCCGGTTATCGAACGCCTGGAGCGGCTCGGCCACACGGCACACGGCCCGACCGCGGCAGGACACGGTAAAGGCGTTCCTAAGAACGTCACCCACGCCGAATCGACGCAATCGATCGTGGACTTCGTCTTAGACAGGGACCTAACAGACTTCATTCTGGTGGGCCACGGCTACGGAGGCACCATCATCAGCAAGGTGGTAGAGGATATCCCGGAACGTGTTCGCCGCCTGGTCTTCTGGAGTGCCTACGTCCTCAATGACGGCGAGACCACGCTCGAAATGCTGCCGGACAGTGCTGAGGCACTCAGGCAGATGGCGACCGACTCGGCCGACAACACCTTCATGATCCCTTTTGATATGTGGCGCGAAGTCTTTATCAATGATGGCGAGCCCGACCTTGTGCAGCGTGCCTACGACCAGCTTTCCCCAGAGCCTTTCGGGCCGTGGGCCGAGCCGTTGAACATGGCGAAGTTCCATTCGCTTCATACTCCACGCAGCTTCCTTGTCGGGACTGCCGACATGGTGATGCCACCCGGCGATTCGGGGTGGCATCCCCGCATGTCAAGCCGGCTCGGGGAGTTCCGCTTGGTCCAGATGCAGGGGAGCCACGAGGCAATCTTTACGAATCCAATCGGCGTTGCTGACAAGCTCATCGAAGCCGGACGCGATTAGTGGGTGGTTGGCGCCGGGTACAGCAGCTCGAGGGCACCGATATTGGCGGCGACCGCGACTAGCGGCAACCCGGCACTGATCGCGGCGTCGTCTTGAGTGCCCTCTGCGCGCAGCGCCTGCACGAACTCGTCGCTGATCGGACGCCATGCTTTGTCGCTTTCGCCGGCGAGTCGTTCCGACACCGATTCGGCATGTTCTTCCAATACGGTGCGGGCCCTCGGATATGACGAGGGCGGTGGCGGTGTTCTGATGTCAGCGATCACGTCCGCGGCGACGCGCAGCCGGGTGGCCCGGTTAGCCGCTTTGACCACTGGCGTCCGCAGGTCGGCACCGCTTGCGGTCTCCGAAAGATAATGCCGCACAGCATCATCGACCGTTCGACTGATCACCACCGCGTCGAGGCTCAACTTCTCCACCGTCTGATGAGAGATGCCACGGGTGACGCGTAGCACCGCGGCCTGCAGATAGCGCGAATACAGATCGAGTGCGGTGGAGATCACGGCTGAGACTGCCGCGGTGGCGCCCCTCGGCCAGAGCAGCACCGACACGACGATCCCGATTCCGGCGCCCATCGCGACGTCTTCGATGCGTAACAAGCCGATCTGCCAGCCGGTCGGGGCGTTGAGATTGAGGATGATCAGCACCGTCATCGCGATCACCGCCTGGCCAGCTGTGAACGACAGCCGCGGGAAGTAGGCGGATCCGAACACCCCAACAGGCAGCAGCGACCAGAGCACTGCAGCATCGACCCCGAAGGCGGCGGTGAGGAGTGCACCCGCCGTGACGCCGACGGCGGTGCCGACCATCGCCTGAAGCACTTTGGTCCTCGTGGTCAGCGCGCTGCTGCCCAGCACCACCATCGCGCCGAGCACGACCCAGAATCCGTGCTGCACAGGAAACAGGTGGGTCACAGCGACGGCCACGGCCAACCCGACGCCGGTGCGCACGCTGTTGCGCGCCGCGACTGACCGGGTGGCCAGAAAGCCGGATGGGATGGTGGCCAGAGCAACCGTCTCCGGCAGCAAGCGATCGGCACTGCCGGTGGCCGGTAGCTGCAGACCGAGGGCGCGGGCCCATACCGGCCGGGCGTCGGCCGCCGCGGCGTTGCCGATCATGCCGCCGATCAGCCGTATCGTTGTCGCAATGGTGCGGCGACTCAGCAGTTCGCGGCCGACCGAAACGGCGGCGGCGTCGTCGCGCTCACCAAGAATCTCGGTGAGGTCCTCCCGATAACTGCCACGCGCTACCGCCCGCAATTCATCGAGAGTGCGTTTCAGTTCGGCCCGATCGGCGGCCCGATGACGGAGCCGCGAAACATCGAGAACCCGTGCACAGCAACGTAACACGTTGATCGCCGGCTGCTTCATCGGCCCCAACGCCGCCGCCGTGTCGTCGTCGACGACTTCGGTGACCACCTCTAATTGGTCGACCACACGCACCAGTGCCCTGCTGCCGGCGGTCAGGCCGACAGGCCGGAAGCTGGCGGCCAAGAAGTTGGATCTCAGCGCACCCATTGCGGAGGGCAGTTCCGCTGGCGAACCAACACCATCGAGCCGGTCCGCCAGCGCAGCGCACACCTGTGCTGCGTGGCGTCGGAGCTCACCGTGGTGGCGTGGCGGAATGAAAAAGAGCGCGGCCGGAACGCAGATCGCCAGCGCGATCGACCAACCCAGCAGCCGCTCGCCGATGGGCCCGACCGGTGTGCACACGGGCCACACGTAGAGCATCAACGTCACCCGTTGGCCCGCGGAGACCGTTTCGCTGACGACGCCGGCAAGCGTCACCGCCACACCGAGGACGAGCATCAGCGTCACGGCGAGCCAGGGGATGGGTGCGACGAGGGTTCCGAGTGCCAGCAGAATGATCCCGTTCAGGCCGAGGCCGAGGTAGCCGACAGCACGGGTCTGGCGGTTTCCGGGGAAGTCGACCATCACCATCAACCAGAACGCGCCGAGCAACGCGTACAACGGTGCCTCTGTCCCTGGCGCGACGGTGCGGGCGACTGCCGCTGCAACGGGAACAGTGATCGCCGCACGGGCGGCGCGGCGCAGCGCGTCGTTCTCCGGATCCTCGGCGCGCAACCGCTCCAGCATTCGCCTTGCTAGGCCGGCGGGCGTCAGCATTTCTGGATCGTAGGGCTGGCCAGGTTTGCAGCTAGCAGGGCGTCCGTCCACGGCACCTACCGCCCCTGCCCCGGTTGCTGGACAGCAGTTCTCGGGCATCGGGTACGGAACTGCGGTCAGGTGACGTAGTTCAGGCTTGTCATCATGCCGGCTTCTTGATGGTAGGTGTTGTGGCAGTGCAGCATCCAGACGCCGGGATTGTCGGCGATCACGTTGACGCTGAGTTTCTGGTTGGGCAACACGATGACGGTGTCTTTGCGGGGGCCGGGACTGCCGTCTGGTTTGATGACCTGGAAGCTGTGTCCGTGCAGGTGCATTGGATGCCACATCATCGTGGTGTTGTTGAAGGTCAGCGCGGCCCGTTGGCCCTGCTTGATCTGCAGCGGTTTGGTCTTGCTGAAAGGCTCGCCGTTGATTGTCCAGTTGTAGTGCATCATGTCGCCGGCCAGGACGGCCGAGAGGTTGAGGTCGGGTTGGGCGGATCCGAGGTCCACCGCCGGTGTGGCGGTGAACATGTCGACGGTGCCCACCCGCTTGTTGAGCTCGGGTGGCTGAAAGCCCGGGTCGGGGGGAGTGCCGACGCCGGTGGACAGCAGGGCGCGCGCGACCGCGTTTTTGCCTTCGGCCATCGCGACGAGCGGGAAGACGCCGTCGGCGGCGGTGACGATGACGTCGTAGCGTTCTCCCATGCCCATCAGTAGGGCGTCGACCTCGGTGGGCATTACAGGGTATCCGTCGGTGTGGGTGACGGTCATCGAGTGCCCGGCGAGCGCGACCCGGAACGCGGTGTCGGAACCGGCGTTGATGATCCGGATCCGGATCCGCTGACCGGGTTTGGCGGCGAAGGTGGTCGCGGCCGCGGGGATGCGCCCGTTGATCAGGTAGTACGGGTAGCTGATATCGCCGGCGTCCCCGCCAAGCAGGTCGCTTTTGCCAACGCCACTCATCGCCATCCCGGACATGCCGGCCATGTAGTCCATGGCGGGCTTTTGCTGGCCGGTCAGGTCGTCGTAGAGCTGTTTGGGGCTCTTACCAATCCCGTCGGTCCAGTCGTCGAGGACGACGATCCATTCGGCGTCGTAGCGGCCCGGCTCGGTAGGGTCGTCGATGATCACCGGCAGATATAGCCCGTAGTCGGCGTCCAGGCCGGTGTGCGGATGCGCCCAGTAGGTGCCGGGGTGCGGTGACGAGAACCGGTAGGTGAAATCGCGGCCGGCAGTGATGTTCGGGGTGGCGGGTTCGACGCCGTCCATGTCGTTGCGCAACGCGATGCCGTGCCAATGCATCGAGGTGGGGTGATTGAGGCGGTTGGTGACGGTGACAGCGAGCTCGTCGCCGACGTTGGCCCGGATCAGCGGGGCGGGGACGGCGTTGCCGTAGGCCAGGGTGCGGGCCAGGGTGCCACCCAGGTCGATGGTGGCTGGCTGCGGCGTCAGCGAGGCGGTGACGGTGCGCCCAGTGTGCGGACGCGCCGTCTCGGCAGCGACGATGGCGGCCTGCAGGGACGTCGTTGGGCTCATCGCTGCGCCGGTCGAACGACCACAACCGGCCAGCGCGAACCCGCCGGCGAGGGTGGCGGCGACGAACGCCCGCCGGCTCAGGTAAACACGATCCAGGGGTGATTCGGTCATGACGACTCCGTCATCGATGGTGCGCGCAAGTCGGGCGCGCCGATTCCTGTCGGGCGAACCGCTTTCGGCCGCGCACCGTACGCGGATCCGGCCGACATCACACCCGGGCCTTCACGCTCTGACTCAGTCCAACGAACTGCACCGAACCGGCACGGTAACAACCGATTTGCGATATCCACCACGTTGTGCCTAGTCACAAGTCTCACTGTTGCCGGTAGGTCTGCATGTAGCGGCGCATCCGATCCGGATGCTTCGCCCTGTCACGCTCGCTCACGGTTTGCTGGGCGGTGCCCGGCGGGTATCCATGTTTGCGGAGGCGGTTGTCGGCGGACGTGTCGAAATAGGCGACCGAGTAGATCAGCGCCATTACCAGCCCGCCCAACAGCGCTACCCAGGTGATCCAGCCGAATCCCAGCACGAGGAACAGTAGCGCCCCCAGCGGCGCTACCTGCACGACGGCGCGTGCCATTTGGCGAACCCAGCGGGTGGGACCGGTCAGGTCGTGCAGCACCCACTGGCGGTAGCGCGGGCCGAGCCCCCCACCGAACGTGTACCAGATCCAGCGCAGCGGATCAGGGCGACGTCGCTGATCCTGTTGCATTGCTTTACCTTTCAGCCGGGTTGTGCATGTCGCCACCGAACACCGACACCGCGCCCTGATCGATACCGACAAAATAGATCACCAGCAGCGCCAGCAAAGTTGTGGCTGACAACCACAGCGCGGCGCTTGCCGGCGACGATCGACCGGTCGTGCCGGTGCCATCATTGCCTGAGAAGAAACCACAGCATTCTCCTTCGGAAGTACGTGTCAGATAGGGACTTTCGGCCTTGGTGCTGCGGTCTGACTCTGGGCTGTCAAACCCGGGTAGGAGTGCGACCGCTATGACCGCAGCCACACCAGCAACGATGGCAGTGGATCTAGCAACTGTCGTTACCGCTAACGGCCAAGTGGCATACCTGCTAGCGGTAAGACTTCGTACGCTAATAGTTAGGGGCCTAACTTGAGGCCTACGATGGGAGCATGACCACTCGGGCAGTCGCTGCGGACGTCGATCCGCTGTCGCTGGAACGTCACGTGTGTTTCGCGCTGGCGGCCGGCATCCTCGACGCTGAGCTGGACTGATGACCCGACCCGGCCACCTGCGCTACATCGCCAACGGCGTCGGCCGACCCTTGCCGGAATCCATCGGCGACCGGATCCGAAACAACCTGACCGGCAGCGTCGCGACACCGGGGCACCTTATCCGCTCGATGATTCCGTTCCTGGCGGTGTACGCCGGTGTCGCGCTGCTGCTGCCGGGATCGCTAGCGCTTCGCGTCGTTGCGCTGGTGCTGGCTGTGGTCTTGGCGCTGGTTGACTCACTGGTGTTCATCGCCATCAGCCCCCGCCTGGATCAGCATTGCCGTGCCGAGGATCTGCACGAGAACGTCAATCGCGAGAAAAACGTGAGTTCACCGGAGAGCTCTACGCCAACTGGCCGACCGACCGGCGCGTGAACGCGTACCTCATGCGTCACCGGCTCATGCATGTGGCCAACGATGGGGCCGCCTGCGACGCGTTACTGCACCGGGTCATGGCCAACATTGGTCGTGCGCTCCGCTACGGCGTGCTCACCCGTGGCAAACCGTCGGCCGTATGACTATTCCGGCTTGTCTGCCATTTGACCGGGTTTGACCAACGGCTGCGTAGCAAAGACTGTCCTTGTCCTCGCTCGACTTTACATTTCAGGCCGCACCTCGACAGGCAGGGCGGGACGGCCGCAACCAAAGGAACTACTGGCACGGTCGATCTCGCCGAAGAAGACCATGACGTCGTTTGGGTCCGTTCCTGCCGCCTGTAGGCGAGTCACGATCGCCGAAAGAAGCGAGCGCTTCCGGTCTTCCTCAGTCCCCGACGAGAGCAGGGCCTCGATCATCAGGACATGCTCGCTGCGAGGCTTCTGCAGATCGGGATAGAGAGGGCTGATGCGAAGGTCGGCTTCTTCCAAAGAGATGAACCTCTGGAAGTGATCGTCCTCAGGATAACCAGCGCTGACGCTTGCTTCATGAATGGCGGCGGATATTGCATCCTTTTCTGTCACCGTTCTCCCGGAACGCATTGTGACGGTGAAGAGCGGCATAGAATTCCCGGGCTTTTGGCGGGTAGGAGGCGGTCTGTTCGGGGGAGGTGTTGATGGTCATCGTAGTCGAGAAGGCGGTCCGGACGAGCGGCCTTCTGCGCGGCGCGGCCATCGCGGGCATGGATCACACTGCTGACCACCCACCGTCCACCGACAGCGTCGCGCCGGTGATGTTCGCCGCATCGTCACTGGCCAGGAACACGACCGCCGCGGCAACCTCGGAGAGCGTGCTCGCCCGCCGGGACGGAACGCGCGCGAGCAGCGGCGCCACGTGGTCGGCGAACTGCGCGTTGCGTTCGGTCATGCTTGGGCCCGGCGCCACGGTGTTGACCCGCACGCCACTCGGGCCGTACTCGTCAGCCCACGATTTGGTGAGCGAATGTATCGCCGCCTTGGTGGCGCTGTACAGGGCTGAGCCGCCCATGCCGATGAGTCCGTTGATGGACCCGATGTTGATGATCGATCCTGCGCCGCGTTCGGCCATCGCGGGCGCGATCACCCCGGTGAGCAGGAACGGCGCGGTGACGTTGACGGCTAACGCGTCGCGCACCAGCTGCTCGGGCACCTCCGGGGTTGGCGTCGGTGTGATCAGCATCGCGGCGTTGTTGACCAGGATGTCGATGCGGCCACCGGCCGAGGCGGTCGCCTCGTCGGCGAGTCGTCGCACCTGCGCGGCGCCGGCGCCGAGGTCGGCGGCGACGAACGCGGCCGAACCTCCGCTCGATACGACTCGGTCGACGATGCCTCGGCCGCGGGCAGCGTCGCGGCCGGTGACGATGACGAATGCTCCCTGTTCTGCCAGGGCGGTCGCGAAGGCCGCGCCGAGGCCGCCAGTCGAGCCGGTGACGAGCGCGGTGCGGCCGGCCAGGAGGGTAGTGTTTGGACTCATGAGTCCACATGGTCCGCTATCGAAAATGGACTCGCAAGTCCAGAATCTGACGGCGAAGGGCCGCGCCACGCGGGCGCGCATCATCGAGGGCGCTGCCGCTGAGGTTCGTGCCCGCGGCGTGGCGGTAACGACGCTCGATGATGTCAGGGCGCGCACGCAGACCAGCAAGAGCCAACTGTTCCACTACTTTCCGGGTGGCAAGGAGCAGCTGCTGCTCGCGGTCGCCGAGCATGAGGCGCGGCGGGTGCTGAGCGATCAGCAGCCGCATCTTTCAGCGTTGACTTCGTGGGCGGCGTGGCGCCGTTGGCGCGATGCGGTCGTGCAGCGCTATCGCCGCCAGGGCCAGCACTGCCCGCTCGCGGTGCTGATGTCGGAAATCGGGCGCAGTTCGCCGGGGTCGCAGGCGGTGACGGCGGCGCTGATGCGGGAGTGGCATGACGAGATCGCCGCAGGCGTGCGTCACATGCAGGGCCGAGGACAGATCGCCGCCACTGTCGATGCCGACCGAGTGGCCGCGTCGCTGCTCGCCGGCATCCAGGGCGGGGTCGGCATCATGCTGTCCACGGGCGATCTGGGCTACCTGCAAGCGGCCCTCGACGTCGGCATCGAATCGCTTCGCCGCCCCGGACTGGGTTCCGGCGTTCGTGCCTAGGGTCGCCGACGCCTCCGACCGGGCAAGCTGCCTTTAAGTGCGTCTACCTCGCCACCCGCTCGCTGGGCCCCCGCGCATTGCGCCCGCGATCACGGTCATTCCTATGCCCTGGTCGGGTCGGCCGGTGGTGGTGTTGTGTGGTTGGTGAAATCCGTTGCTGGCTAACTGGGTGTGGCGGGGGTAGGCCTCGGTCTCACCGCGCGATGGCCAGACTGTCCCTGCCAGTACCAGGATCAATTGGGACTGGCTGCGGATCCGTTTCCAGGAATTCGCAACGCGTGCGGTGCGCTCATGGGGGCGTAGACGCCGGGCGAATGGCGAGCTCAGCTAACCGGCCAGGCGGAGACACCAACTGAAAACCCGTGTTGAAAGGAAGATCTGATGTCCACGATCCGCTTCCACCAGACGACCACCTCAACGCCCGAGCAGTTCATCGCTGGGCTCACCGATTTCGGACCGGGTCGGTCGAAGGTCTTTACAAACAGCGCCGATTCGTACCTCAAGGTGCACCACCAGGGCCCCCATGACGCTGACGTCACCGAGGGCTCGGGCGGTATCTGGGAACGCCTGCACTACGACTGGTCCGATCCCAACCATGTCAGACTGACCACCACCGATTCCAACGTGTTTGGCGGCGGCTCGGGCTACACCTACACCCTGAAACGGCAGCCCAACGGAACCACCGACGTAGACGTCGTCATCGTTCGCGAGGGCAAAAACCTCAAGGGACGGGTGCTGTCGGGCGTGCTCGGAACCGTCGGCAAGCGCTCCTTGGGAAAGGCGTTCGCCAACAGCGTCAAGGCCATTGAAGCCCGCACCGATGCGAGCGTGGCGTAACTGTCGTAGCGGACTTGCGGCGCCGGTTCTGGCGGTGGCGTCCGTCCACCATGAACCCGCCGCGGAGTGGCCGGAAGGCCGCGTTGATCCGGGGAGTGGCAGGAACAGGATTACGCTCGTTTGGTGGCGGCGAAGGCCAACGCGCTGGGCGATTACCTGCGAGCCAGGCGAGAGCAGGTGCGGCCCGAAGATGTCGGGCTGGTGGTCGGCACGCGGCGGCGGGTGGCAGGTTTGCGCCGCGAAGAGCTGGCGGTGCTCGCGGGCATCAGCTCCGACTATTACCTTCGGCTCGAGCAGGGCCGCGACAAGCATCCGTCGCCTCAGGTACTCGATGCCCTCGCTCGGGCCCTGCGGCTCGATGTCAAGGCCACCGAGTATCTGCACCAGCTGGCCAGTCCGACCGGCGGACGGTGGGATCGCCCGGGTGTAGAGGTTGCCGCCGCCGGCACGGAGGAGCTGATCGAGCAGTTCGCGATGCCAGCGATCGTGGCAAGCAGATGCCTGGACGTGCTGGCGGCGAACGACATCGCCCGTGCGCTGTCCCCGGGCTTCGCTCCCGGGCAAAACTTTCTGTGCTGGCGGCTCTTAGACCCCGCGGCCCGCGACCTCTACGTGGATTGGGACGAGGCGACCGACGTCGCGGTGAGCGGGTTGCGTGAAGCCGCCGGCAGCGATCCGGATGACCCGCGGGTGCGGTCGTTGGTCGACGAATTGTCCGTCGTCAGCGAGCGGTTCCGGGAACTGTGGGCGCGGGCGAATGTCGGTTACCGGGTGGGCGTCATCCACATGCGCCACCCTCGGGTTGGTGATCTTCATCTGCACCGCAACAGATTCAACATCCCGCACTCCGGCGGCCAGCACATGCTGATTTATCGCGCGGAGACGGGCAGCGAGTCCGCCGAGGCCCTGGAGGCACTGCGATCGCTCGGCTGAAGCCACTCGTCAAGCTCGGGCCGCTCCACCGAGGGTGGGTCCTACACGACACCACCTGCCGCACGCGCTGGTTGCGCCAAGTTGTGCGCGCTGTGGCGCAAGTGTCGCTTCCAGCCGGTTTGTGTTGGCGGTGCTGAGATTCAGTTGGATCGCCTGGGCGGCAGTCGCTCTCGCACTGGTACTGGCGCTCTGGTACGCCATTGCGTACATCAACCTGACCGCGGATGAACGCCTCGTCAGGCATGGATACCATCGGGGAACGTTGCATCGGGTACTAAGCGAGCGCAACCGCCACGAGCATGCGGATGATGAAGCGCCATCCCCGGCTTGCCGCGCGAGCAACGATCACCGGTAAGTCGCTTCGCATGCTTGGCACACCCGAGCTTGCGCGGGAAAACTTCTTCTCAGCGAAACCGCAGACGCCGACGTCGCGCGCTAGCCGCACTGCTGGGCGAGGAGTGTGAGGCTTCTTCCCGGACATGGGTCATGACATGATTCTTGAGCCCGACTGAACCCAGTTGACGGCTCGGCCGTGGTAACTTTCGGTTTGTCCCGCTACCCGAAGTTGCCAACTATGCCGCCGCTGCTTCGTGACCTGCTGCGTCCGCGCCGCCGAACGCTGGCCGCCATCCTTGCTGCGATGCTGGTGCAGATGGCGATGAGCATTGCCGTCCCGTGGCCGCTCAAGATCATCATCGACAAGGTCATCGGAACCCACCGCCAGTTTGGGTGGATTGACTGGGTGTTGACGACGCTGGGCGCCGACAACAAGATGCGTATCGCCGAGGCCGCGGGGATCGCGACCGTGCTCATCGCGGCGGTTAGCGGCGCCGCGATGTATGTCGCCAGCTACTTCACCGAGACTTTGAGTCAGAGCATCGGAAACGATCTGCGCGTGCGGCTTTACCAACAGCTCCAACAGCTTTCGCTTGCCTATTACGACACCACCCGGCTCGGCACCATCCTTTCCACGCTGACCACCGACGTGCAGACGATCCAGAACTTTGCGTCGGCGTCCACGCTCAACATCTTCACCAACACGCTGACCGTGGTCGGGATGGTGGTGGTGATGTTCTTGTGCCGGTGGGATTTCACCTTGATCGCGCTCGCGGTGACGCCTCTTTTGGCCGTCTTCGTGTTCCGTGTCAACAAAGCCATCACCACGGCGGTCAAGGAGGTCCGCACGCACCAGTCCGATCTGCTGTCCACCCTTCAGGAGGGCCTGCAATCGATTCAGGTGGTGCAGGCTTTCGGGCGCGAGGACCACCAGGCGGAGCAAGTGCGGAAGGTCAGCGCGAACGCCGTGTCGGCGTGGCTTAGCGCGCGACGGGTGTCCTCGTTGCTGTCCCCGGCGGTCGGCCTGGCCATCGCGGTGTGCACCGGCCTGGTGCTCTGGCGGGGCTCACTGCTCATCATGGCCGGCACGATGACGGTGGGCGCACTCACGGTCTATCTCGCCTACTTGACCAAATTCTTCCAACCGGTGCGCGACCTCGCACAGTTGACCAACACGATCGCCCAGGTGTCGGTGGCCTTTGAGCGTGTCCGCGCGGTCAGCGATGCCGACAAAGTGATTCCCGAGCACCCCTCCGCGAAAGAGCCTGGGCCGTTTCGTGGGGCGATCGCCTTCGAGCACGTGGGATTTGGCTATGACCCGCAGCTTCCGGTGCTACACGACGTCACGTTCACTATCAGCCCGGGCCAAACGGTGGGCATCGTCGGTCCCACCGGCAGCGGCAAATCCACCATCGTCAGCCTGATCCCGCGGTTCCGTGATGCCGATGCCGGGACCGTCAAAGTCGACGGCGTGGACGTCCGCGATTACAAGCTTCGCCCGCTTCGCTCCCAGATCGGCTTTGTGCTGCAGGACACCGTGCTGCTGCGGGGGACGGTACGTGACAACATCGCGTTCGGCCGACCGGATGCCACCGAGGACGAAATCGTTGAAGCGGCCAAACTCGCCAACGCCCACGAGTTCATCACCCGCATGCCCGTGGGTTACGACAGCCCGGTAGGCGATCGAGGCACCACGCTGTCCGGCGGGCAGCGTCAACGCATCGGGATCGCCCGAGCGCTCATCCGCGACAACCCGATTCTGATTCTCGACGAGCCGACCGCGGCGCTTGACGCCGAGTCCGAGGCACTGGTGGTCGAGGCGATGGAACGGCTGATGGCCGGCCGCACCGTCATCACGATCGCCCATCGTCTCAGCACCCTGCGCAACGCCGACAGGATCATCGTCATCAAGGACGGCGTGGTGGCAGAAGAAGGCACCCACGAGGATTTGCTGAACCGCGACGGCATCTACGCCCAGCTTCACCACCTGCAATTTGAGAATCGACATGAGGCCGCCGCTGCACCCGAGTCCGTGACCCGCAAGAAGTAGGCATTCCGGCGACGAGGATCCGGGTTGGCCGTTGGCCGGGGGAGTGCGGGCCCGGCCGGATCAGGAGTTCGGGGGACCCGACCATGCTTGACGGTCTGCTTGATTGTTCCTATTTTCGTATTTTAGTTAAGATTAATGCCGGCCACCTCGAGAAAGAAGGTCCCATGCCGCTCGTGATCGACGCCGATGGACATGTCGAGGAGACGCTTCCGGAATTGGTCGAGGCCATCCCGTCGGCGATGCGGGACAACGCCATACAGTTCGTCGCGGAAGCCGGCGGATTTGTCACCTATCGCATCGAGGGCCGGCTTTGGCGGTCGAAATACCCGTTCCCAGGTGGGCTACAGAACCACGTGTCCGCGGGAGGTGAGCGCCGCGAGGGAGGCCGCGACCCTAAGGTCCGCCTGCAGGTGCTCAACGACGAGGGGATCGACGCCGCGGTGCTATACCCCAGTGTCGGGCTGATGTTCGGGCTGCTGGAGCACCCCGACATCGCGGCTGCCCTCTGTTGCGCGTACAACGACTGGCTCGCGCGCTATTGCGCCACCGACCCTAAGCGACTGATCGGCGTGGCGCTGCTGCCCCAACAAGACCCTCGCCTGGCGGCCGCCGAGCTGGAGCGAGCCGTCACCACTCACGGCTTCGTCGGCGGCGTGATGCGGCCCAACCGGATCGGCGGGCGCACCGCTGATCATCCTGACTTCGACGTGCTGTGGGCCAAGGCGCAGCAACTCGACGTCCCGGTGTCGTTACACGAGGCCTACCTGTCGGGCATGGACACCATCGGGCTTGACCGCATGTCGAGCTACGCCGGCTGTCACATCGTCAGCCACGTCTTCGAACAGATGGCGGCGATGGTCAACGTCACGTTGGCTGGGATCTTCCAACGCTTTCCGGGCCTACGTGTGGGCTTTCTGGAGGCCGGTTGCGGGTGGGCGCCGACGTGGGTGGACCGCATCGATGAGCACTACGAGCTCGCCCCTGGCGACTACCGCGGGGGAGACCCGCGCGGCACTGTCAACACACGGTCGTGGCTCACGTTCGAGATCGAGGAGCCCGGCGTGGTTTCGGCGCTCGAACAAGGCTGGGCCGACAATGTCATGTTCGCATCCGACTACCCCCACCACGACGCGGTCTTTCCAGGAGCGGTGAAGAGCGTCGAGGAACGAGGGTTCGGCGACGTGCTGGAACCGAAGGTGCTGGCGGACAACGCCCTTGGGTTCTACGGCGATCGGCTGCGACAGATCATCGGCAGGTAAGGACGACACGCGTGACAAGCACCGATACGAACCGCCCGACCGCGATGCGAGCGATGGTCGTGACGAAGCCCATTGCGCCGGCCTTGCCCGAGCTCACCGCCGCCCAGGAGCTGGCGCTGCTCTGCCGTTGCCTGTTCGTCGAGGGGTACAACGACCATCTCGCGGGCCACATCACCTACAAACAACCCGACGGGACGTTCCTGGTGAACCCGTTCGGGCTGACCTGGGACGAGGTCACGGCGAGCGACGTCATGACAATGGACGCCGACGGCAACGAGATCTCCGGCCGGTGGACCATCACCCCGGCCATCACACTTCATGTCGAACTGCACCGCGCCCGCGACGATATCGCGGTGGCGATCCACAACCACTCGCGGTGGGGAACGGTGTGGGCCGATCTTGGACGGGCGCCGGAAATCTACGACCAGACCGGTGCGCTCTACCACGGCGGTGTCGCGGTGTACGACGAGTACTGGGGATCGGTAGACGACGCGAGCAACGCTCGCGCCGCGGCCGCAGCGATCGGCGACAGCAACGTCGGTCTGCTGGCGAACCACGGCGTGGTCGTGCTCGGCAGCGACATCGAGCAGGCCTACCTGCGGGCCATGTCCTTCGAGTGGCGTTGTCGCCAGGCCTGGCGCATCGCCGCCGCCGGCGGCGGCGTACCGATGAATCGCGACGCGGCCCGCAACTACGGCGAATTCTTCAACACGCACCCGTTCACTGGGTTGTTCCAAGCGATGGCACGTCGGGAGCTGCGCCGGGACCCCGGGGTCCTGAACTGACCGATCAGGTCGCGCGGGCGCCCGCCACGGGCGCCTCACCGCCTGGCTGTTTCATGAACACGCTGACGTGGGAGATCAGGCCATTTTCGTTGCGCTCGAACAGGATGCACTCGGGATATTCGGTGAGGACGCCGTCGACCTCGAAGGTCTCGCTCAACTCGACGAACGACAGCCGGTCCGAGACGCGGGATACGCGCTGCACTTTCAGCTCGTAGTCCTTGAGCGAGTGGATGACGTCACGCAGGAAGGCGACGTAGCGTTGCTTGCCCTCCAGTCGATCACAGAACGGCCCATCCCGCGTGAGACCCTCCTCGGCGATGGTGGCCGCCAAGCCATCCCAATCGTGGGCAGCCATGCACGTCAGGTAGCGCTCAACCACGTCTGCGCCGATCTCGCTCACGTCGCCTCCTCATCACCGCTCGTCCCGCCTAACACAACCCACAGTAGATTGCACGCGTCCGACTCAGTTGGTTGATTCCGACGGTTCTACACAATGAAACGCGCCGTCCGACTTATGTTTCGGACGGCACGCACCACGTCGTGCTGCGTCGGCACCGGTGTGGGCGCCGGCCCGTCAGTGGTTAAGGTGTCCAGACGCCGAACGGGACGTACGGGTTGGTGCCAAAGGGCTCGTACGGGTTCGCTCCGCCGACGCTCTGGTCCTGCTGGTAGACGATGTTGGGTCCACCCGGCGGGAGTGCCACGGTGCCGTCGGCGAGGGCCGGGGTAGCCAGCCCGATGGCTGCGGCCGCCAAACCGGCGGAAGCGATCGCGGCAAATCCTAGCTTCTTCATTCTGTGCGCCTCCTTGTGTTGTCTTGGCGGGAGGCTCGCGGGCCGAAGTCCGCGGGTCTGGCGCTGCATGACCGGTGCTCCAACTACCGATCCGCAGGGTCAAACCAGCAGGTCCAGCCGTTTAGTCCGTGGTTGGCAGGATGTTGACCAGGGCTGGCAGGATTCGCACCGATAGTGCCGTTACTGCCAAAACCGGATTAGGCGGGATCCAGTTTGGGTGCGGCCGGAGATGGGGGCGTTGTGGCCAGGCAGGCCACGGCTACTTCGGGCACTCCACATCGACATAGACGGTGCGCAGGCCGCCCGCTGCAGCGTCGTTTGTGTTGATCGTGTTGACCCAGCACTGGGACAGATCGACGTCGGGAAGACCGTTGGTGTACTGGACCTGCACGTCGTACCCCCGGGACTCAAGGTCGCTGATGGTGGCACTGGCGTCTTCTGAACCGGGTTGCGGCAGCGCCGGGTCGGCAGCGGCGCTCGGCGCCACCGCGATCGCCGCGCCGGCTCCCGCGGAAACCAGTAATGGCGCGAAGTATCGCGAAGTGAGCGACATGACGGTCCTCCTTGTAAGGCAAGGCTATGTGGCCGGGCTCTGGCTAGAGCAGGCCCGCGGCAAATGACGCGGCCTGGTTCGTCCCGCCGGGCACGTATTGGTGGTGGGCAGCGCTGTTGTTGATGTTGCCCGGGCCGCATATTCCGTCGCCGCCATTGCACAAGTCGATGGTCCGACCCCCATACACCGGTGTGAGTCCTGGCAACGGGCCCATGACTTTGTCGAACGGGTTGCCGAACGTCGCAACGGCGGCCACATGGTCGGCCGCCTCGGGCGGCAGCGCCGGCGCGACGCCGCCGAGGGCGGGCCCTATCGCATCCAGGCCCGGTATGGACCCGAGGCCCGGTATGGCACCTGCGCCTGGTGTGACACCGATGAGCATGTCGATGACGGCCGCGCCCTGCGAGTAGCCGCCGAGCACCAGCCTGGTGGCGGGGCAGTTTCCGACCATGTACATGACGTGACCGTTGGCATCGTTGACGCCGTCGGCGACCCTCAGGAAGTTCATGGTGGCGGCGTAGTTGACCGCGTACTGCCCGACGGACCTGCCGCCTACCTTCGAACGCAGCGAGTCGATGAAGGCCTGGCCCACATCCCCGACGCCTGGGGCGTCGTTGGTGCCACGCGCGAACACCACCTCGATGTCGGGGCAACCGTCGGCACCCGCGGAAGGTGTGCCGAGCGGTGAGGCCAACAGGGCCCCGGCCGTCAGAGTCGCGGCGCACAGCGAATTAGCAATCCGGCGTAGGCAGGCCATATCAATGCTCATTGATCGAGAATAGCGGGCGCAATCGCGACCGAAGCGGTTTAGGCAAACTGCCCACAGCAGCCGAGAAAAGGCTTGCGATACAAGGCAAGCACGGCATCTCATCATCGTTGCCCCTGCGACGACGGGTTTGAACGCAGGATTGCCGGCCGTGAGCCTGGTGTTGATCAGTCTGGCAGCGACACTCACACGGTCCCGAATGCCCCGCGCGGAAGGGTCAGCGGCAAGTCCAGCGAACTGAGCAGACCCGGTGGTGCGTCAACCACATGGGGAACCGCGTTCACGACACGCATAGCGGTGGCCACCATCGCGCCCGCGCCCGCGACCATCCCCGAGATACCGGCACGAGCAGGATCGCGAAGGGACACCGACAGGGTGCAATCGATGTCCGGCTCGCCCTCGACGACCACTCGGTACGAAAGGTCGCCCACACCCGTTGGCCAGTCCGGTGCGATGTCGTGTGCAAGCCGCGTGACGTGTTCGATCACGATCGCCTCGCGTCCGTCG
>DATMMZ010000150.1:0-30213 GCA_035569455.1 Mycobacterium sp.
ACCGCCGCCATCCGCTCGGCCCTGCAGGGCGGCGACATCGAAACGTGGAAGCGCATCGCCGCCGCACTCAAACGTGACCCGTACGGGCGGACGGCTCGCCAGGTCGAAGAAGTCCTCGAGGGCACGCGACCGTATGGCATCGCCAAAGCGCTGTGGGAGGTGCTGGAGCGCGCCCGCACCCACCTGGAAGCCAACGAGCGCGCTGAGGTGGCCCGCCACGTGCGGCTACTCATGGAGCGCTCGGGCCTGGCACAACCGGAATTCGCATCCCGCATCGGGGTGCCACCCGAGGATCTGGCCGCCTACCTCGACGGCGGCGCCTGCCCGTCGGCCTCCCTGATGATCCGGATGCGACGGTTGTCGGATCGGTTCGTCAAGGTGAAGGGCACCCGTTCAGCCGAATCCTACTGATCGCCTCAGCGCGAGTTGATCGGCATCGCGTCGGATACCAGCCAGTCACCACCCCGCTTGATCAATGAAACCCGCAATGCAGGCGCCGCTTGACTGGGTGGCTGACCTGGCACGTTCTGGGTTACCCGCAGGATCACCGCCACACTGGCCACCGAGGGGCCGAGGGCCTCGACTCCGGCCGCCACAGTGGCGGCTTGCGCCGTGACGTTGTGCTGGATGAAATCAGCGCTGGACTTTTTGTACTGCTCCTTGTACGCACCCGCATGCTCCGGCACCATCATCGCCGCGGCCCGATCGATGGAGCTTGTCGGAGCACTCGGGGTGAACGACGCCATCGCTTCCGCCATCCCAGTGGCGATCTTTACCACTTCCCGCGAATCTTCCCTGAATTCGCGGTCTTTCGTCGTCCAGTGCGTGTAACCGGTCAGCACCGCCGCTGACAGGGCGGCGGCGCACAGGAAGACAACGGCCAGTCGCAGTCCGGGTGCGTCGTCGTCGGTGCCGACGCTGACCGAATCACGGCGCAACAGCCAGAAGTTGATCCCCACGCCTTCGACGATCAGCAGCACCAGCACCGAGCACACCGACACCCACCACAGCGGCCACGAGAGCACGACCCCGATCGCCAGCAACGCGGCGATCGCGGCCAACGGGGCCACGATGTCGAACGCCAGCAGCCGCCACAGGTTTCTCATCGGATCGACTCCAGGTGAGAGATCATCAGCTTGCCGTCCACGTTGGACACGTCGAGCCGCAGGCTCCAATGCACCGTCGTCGGCTTGGCGCCGGCGTTCTGGCTGACCGACGTCGCGACCACCATCACCGAGTCGGTCCGGGTGGCGAACGGCGGCAACTTGGTGGTCACCACCGGCCGGGAGACGCCAGGCTGGGTGTCCAGGTCGTGGCGGACCGTTTCGATGGCCACCGCCTCGATCTCGCCGGCGCTTTGGGACTGCAGCTTCTCCACCACCTGCCGGTAAGGCTGCACAGCCGCGTCGAAGTCGCTGTTGAGTTCTCCGACCGTCCCGTCGTGCAGCCGCTGCAAGCTGGCGTCGATATTGCCGCTGTTCATGTTGATCAGCGCACCCGTCCACTCGGCGGCGGTCTGCATGACCCGGGTGAGGTAGGCGCGTTCGCCCGCGTCGTCGCGGTGTCCGGTCCAGATGATCACGCCGAGCACGACCGCGGCGACCGACAGCACGCCGAGAAAGGTCGATGCGATGCCGTAATTGGAAAAGATCGAGCCGTTTAAAGGTTCGGGTTCTAAAGATTCGGAGCTGGACGCGTCGTCGGTGTCGGCGGAATCGTCTTGGGCCGTTGACTCGGTCTGCTCCCCGTCAGGCATGGCCCGATCGTTGCACCCAAAAAGAGATGGAAGGATGGCGGGGTGACATTAGAGGCCGTTCGCTCGGGCATCGACCTGAGCCACGTCGATGCTGATTTCCGTCCCCAAGACGACCTGTTCGGTCACGTCAACGGCCGCTGGCTGGCCGAATACGACATACCCGCGGACCGAGCGACCGACGGCGCGTTTCGTTACCTATTCGACCGGGCGGAAGAGCAGGTGCGCGACCTGATCATCGAAGCCAGCGAGTCCGGCGCTTCCGCGGACAATGATGCACAGCGCATCGGCGACCTCTACGCCAGCTTCCTCGACGAGGAGGCCGTCGAACGGAGGGGCGTGCAACCGCTGCTCGACGAGTTGGCCACGATTGACGAGGCTGCCGATTCGGCCGCGCTGGCCGCTGCCCTCGGCGCGCTGCAACACACCGGGGTGGGCGGCGGCGTCGGCATGTATGTGGATACCGACTCCAAAGACTCGACCCGTTATCTGGTGCACTTCACCCAATCGGGCATCGGATTGCCCGACGAATCTTATTTCCGCGATGAGCAGCACGCCCGCATACTGGCGGCCTACCCGGGACACATCGCAAAGATGTTCGGCCTGGTGTTTGGGGATGACCCAGAACACCACAACGAGACCGCGGCCCGCATCGTGGCGTTGGAAACCAAGCTGGCCGCCGCGCACTGGGACGTGGTCAAGCGCCGGGACGCCGACCTCACCTACAACCTGCGCACCTTCGCAGAGCTACAAGCCGAAGGGGTGGGCTTCGACTGGGTGGGCTGGTTGACCGCGCTGGGCAGTACACCGGAGGCCGTCGCGGAACTGGTTGTGCGCCAACCCGATTACCTCACCGCATTCGCCGCGCTGTGGGCCAGCGAAGACCTCCAAGACTGGAAGCGCTGGGCGCGTTGGCGTTTGATCCGCGCCCGCGCCTCCTGGCTGACCGACGACATCGTTGCCGCGGACTTCGACTTCTACGGCCGCCTGCTCACTGGCGCCGAGCAGATCCGTGACCGCTGGAAGCGGGCGGTGTCGCTGGTGGAGAGCCTGATGGGTGACGCCGTCGGAAAGCTTTACGTACAGCGACATTTCCCGCCGGACGCCAAGGCCCGGATCGACGCCTTGGTGGACAACCTGCAAGAGGCGTACCGGATCAGCATCAGCGAGCTGGACTGGATGACGCCGCAGACCCGGGAGCGCGCGCTTACCAAGCTGAACAAGTTCACCGCCAAGGTCGGCTACCCGAAGGAGTGGCGGGACTATTCGAAGCTGGTGATCGACCGGGCCGACCTGTACGGCAACTACCAACGCGGATACGTGGTCGACCACGACCGCGAACTGGCCAAGCTCGGCGGCCCGGTGGATCGCGACGAATGGTTCATGACGCCACAGACCGTCAACGCCTACTACAACCCGGGGATGAACGAAATCGTCTTTCCCGCAGCTATTTTGCAGCCGCCGTTCTTCGACGCGCAGGCCGACGACGCCGCCAACTACGGCGGGATCGGAGCAGTGATCGGACACGAGATCGGCCACGGCTTCGACGACCAGGGCGCCAAATACGACGGCGACGGCAACCTTGTCGACTGGTGGACCGACGACGACCGCACCGAGTTCGGCGCCCGGACCAAGGCGCTCATCGAGCAGTACGAGGTGTACACGCCCCGAGGACTCGACATCGCCCACCACGTGAACGGCGCGTTCACCGTCGGCGAGAACATCGGTGACCTGGGTGGGCTATCGATTGCGCTGTTGGCCTACCAGCTGTCGCTGAACGGCAAGCCGGCGCCGGTCATCGACGGCCTCACCGGCGTGCAGCGGGTGTTCTACGGCTGGGCGCAGGTGTGGCGGACCAAATCGCGTGACGCCGAAACGATCCGACGGCTGGCGGTGGATCCGCACTCGCCGCCGGAGTTCCGCTGCAACGGCGTCATCCGCAACGTCGACGCCTTCTACGAGGCCTTCGATGTCGCCGAGCAGGACGCGTTGTTCCTGGACCCGCAGCACCGGGTCAGGATCTGGAACTGACCAGGGCCTCGATCCTGGCCGGCACGTGCTTGTGCCAAGGTGTGCCCGCGTAGGGGTCGCGCCAGTCCGTGGACGTAAGCGCGTTCGGCGCGACGCCGGGTACGACGGTACGCCCGTCATCGTCGGTGTAGTCGAGCCCAAAACCGTTGGGCAGGGCCGCGTGTCCGGCAAGCATCGTCTCGGTGATTTCGACGGTTGCCTCGGCGCTGCCGACCGCGGTGGTGATGCGGGCCCGACTTCCGTCGACAAGTCCGAGGGTTTGGGCATCTTCGACGCTGACCCGCAGCGCCCCGTCGGCGTCGCGTTTGCGCCAGGAGGGGTCGCGGAAGATGTCGTTGGCGGTATAGGCACGGCGTTCGCCCACCGACAGCACGATCGGCAATTCCGGCGTGGTCAGCTGGGGTGCTGCTGCGGTCAACGACCGTATATCGTCCAGCATTTCGGGGATTTCCAGGGCAATCTTGTGATCGGCATGGCTGATCAGTGCGAAGTCGTCCTCATAGTTGTGCACGGTGAACGTGACTCCGGACGGGCTGTTCAGGATCGCGTCGAACAGCGCGTTGCCGTCGTGGTAACCGGCACGCCGGACGGCGTCGGGATAGGTCAGCGCGGTCTTCTGAGCGAGCCCGAAAATGGCGGCCGCCCCAGCCAACCCGGCCGGCAGCGTCGGCCCGAGTGTCTCGTAGAGCACGTAAGCGAGCAGTCTCTTCACGGTCGGGTTGGTGGCCATTGCCCCGAGAAGCGCCTCAGCATAGGCCTGACGGCCTTGCTGAGCCGCATCTCGCAGTGGCCGCAGGTCAGCGTCTTCGACAACGCCGAGCGCTCGCACCAGCCGCGCCCAGATCTCTGGTTCGGGCAGGGTCCCCGACAACGGCTCCAGCAGCGGCCGCCGTAGCTGAAAGCCGTTGCGCGGGAACTCGAAGTTGAAGAACGTGGCTTCCGGCTTCTCGAACTGAGACGCCGCGGGAAGCACATAGTGGGCGAGCCGGGCGGTCTCGGTCATCGCGACGTCGACGACCACCATCAGTTCCAATGCTTGAAATGCCTCCCGGCAGGCGGCCGAGTTGGCCAGGGAGTGAGCGGGATTGGCGCTTTCGACGATCATCGCCCGGAACCGGTCCGGATGGTCAGTCAGGATCTCCTCGGGTACGGCGTTGGACGGCACCAGACCGGAAATGATGGCCGCGCCGGTGACCGGTGTCCGGCCAGAGACCTGGCTGAACAGCGGGTTGAAGGACGAATGCAGGTGCTGGCTGCCCCTTTTCGCGAAATTGCCGGTCAGGATCCACAGCAGCTTGTTCAGATAGGAGCTCAGGGTGCTGTTCGGTGCCTGCTGAATACCGAGATCTTCGAAGACCGCGACGCTGGCGGCGGTGCCGATGCACCGCGCGGCGGCCCGCAATAGCTCTTCATCCACCCCACACCGCTGCGCGTAGTCTGGGATCGGAACTTCGCGCAATGCGGCACGGACGGTGTCGACCCCGTGTACGTGCTCGGCGAGAAATGTTTCGTCGCATAGGTTTTCCTGGACCAGGACAGCGGCCAGCGCAGCCAGGCACCACGCGTCGGTACCGGGGCGCACCTGCAGATGGAAGTCCGACATCTTCGCCGTGTCGGTGACAACGGGGTCGATCACGATCATCGACCGGGCCGGATCTTTGGCTATCTCGTTGAGCACCACCCGCGCTCGAGGGAAGCCCTGCGACATCCACGGGTTCTTCCCGATGAACACCGACACTTCGGCGTGCTCGAACTCGCCTCGTGTGTGGCCGCCATACAGCTGCGCGTCGACCCACGCTTCGCCGGTCTTCTCTTGCGCCAGCGCACTGGACCGGTACCGGGCACCCAGAGCCTTCAGGAACGCGCCGCTATAGGCGCCGCCCAGATGATTGCCCTGCCCGCCGCCGCCGTAATAGAAGATCTTGTCGCCGCCGTAGGTGTCACGGATGTGCTTGAACCCCTCGGCGATCTCGACAATCGCTGTGTCCCAGTCGATCTCCTCGTAGGTCCCGTCCGCGCGTCGGCGCATCGGAGAGGTCAACCGGGCGCGGTTGTTCTGGTAGTGGTCCAGCCGCAACGCCTTGTTGCAGGTGTAACCCTGTGAACCGGGATGCTCCTTGTCTCCCCGGATGCGGGCCAGTCGGCGGTCTTCTACTTGCACGACGATGCCGCAGTTGCATTCGCAGAGAATGCACGCCGTCGGCTGCCAATCAGCGGTCATCGTGGGGATTCCCTTCGTTGCGGCTTTGCGCCTCGGCCAGGTAGACATTGCGGAGCTGGCGGTGCACGACATCAAGGGGTGTCAGGTCGCGCCGCGCCCGGGCCAGCAGGATTGCACCCTCGATCGCAGAGGTCGCCAAGACCGCCAATTCGCCGGCCCGGTCCTGCGGAATGCCATCAGCGACGAAGCGCTGCGCGATCAGGTCTGTCCAGCGGGCGAACACCGCTGCCGCCCGTTCGGTTACCGGGGCCATCCGATCACGGTCCTGCTCCTCGCCCGCTTCGACGGCGACCGCCACGACGGGGCAGCCCGCCCGGAAATCACTACTGAGCAGCTGCTGGCGGTACTTATCAATCAGTGTGTCCAGCAGCTCGAGGCTCCCGTCGGCCTCGGTGACGATGGCCGCGACATGCTCGCCGGCATAGTCGACCGCCTCGCAGAGCAGTTGCGTACGTCCGCCCGGGAAGTAGTGATAGGCCGATCCGCGCGGCGCGCCGCTGTGCTCGAGAACGTCCGAGATAGCGGTGGCGTGAGCACCCCGCTCTCGGATCAACATCGCGGCAGAAATCACCATCCGTTCGCGTGGGCTTCGCATCGCGCTCCCCAATCCCGAGACCCGGCTTATGTATGATGCTATACATAACGGCCGCGCAACCGAAAGACGCGCGTGATCGCGGGAGCTACAGCCGGCCCTTAGTTCTGCCAGTCGTTGGAGCCGTCGTTCTTCTTGTAATCGCCACCGCTGGAGTTCTTCACGATGATCGGATCGCCCGCCCCGAAGTTGTCGAAGAACCACTTCGCGTTGGTGGGGCTGATGTTGATGCAGCCGTGGCTGACGTCGCGCTTGCCCTGGTCATCCACCGACCACGGCGCGCTGTGCACGAAGTCGCCGACGTTGTCGAAGCGGACGGCCAGTTCAACCGTCACCTTGTAGCCGTAGGTCGAACTGACCGGGACCCCGTAGGTTGAGGAGTCCATCACCACCGAGGGCATCTTCTCCTGGACGTAGTAGGTGCCGTTAGGGGTCTGGTGATTGCCGGCGGACATGCCCATCGACATCGGGATGGTCTTCTCCACGGTGCCGTTGCGGGTGACCGTGAGCTGGTGCGTGGCATCGTCGGCCGTGGCCACCAGCGTGTCTCCGGTGTGAAAGCTCGACACGGTGCCGCCGGCGTCAACCGTCACATCGGTATGGGCCGGCCAGAAGCTCAACGGACGCCAGCGCAGCTGGGTCGGGGTCATCCAGTAGAACTTGCCCGAAACGGGCGGGACCGACGAAACATGGACCGCGTCAATGGCCGCGCCCGCGTCATCAACCCGGCCGGGGAAGTTGATGATGATGGGCTGGGCCACCCCCACCGTCGAGCCGTTTTTCGGGACAAACGTCGGCGGCCCGAATGGCGCCGTGCCGGTGAACGGTGTGGGGTTCTGCCCGGCGGCGGGACCCGCCGCGACCGGTAGCGCGAACGGGGGGGGCGCTGGCGCCAGCGGGTCAGCCGGCGGAGGCGGGGGCAACGCCAGAGGCGGGGGCAACACCAAGGGCGGCGGCGCAGGCGGGTCTGCGGGTGCGGCAACCACGCCTGGATCACCGGGAGCGGGGTCCGGATCGGCAAGGGCAGGGCCGGCGCCCAGCACCAGCAGAGCGGCGAATCCGGCTGCGTTCAGAGCCGCGAAGAGACTTCCTCTCGTCCAGCTCGACATATGCATCCCTCCAGTCACGTTGTCGACCCAGTGTCGCATAGCGCGGAAGCCAGCTACCTATTCGGCGGCCCCGGGAGTGCCGACTAGCGGCACAATTCATACAACTGACCTGCTGAGTTATCAATCGCGTGAGGTTGCCCCGGCAACATCCAGCATCTGCCCGTTCGCCGCGATTTCGACCGGGACGATGCCTACATCTGCCAGTCTTGGGCGCCGTCGTTCTGTGTGTAAGAACCCACGGAGTTCTTCACTACGACGGGATCGCCGCTGCCGAAGTTATCGAAAAACCACTTCGCGTTGGTGGGGCTGATGTTGATGCAGCCGTGGCTGACATCGCGCTTGCCCTGATCGCTCACCGACCACGGTGCGCTGTGCACGAAGTTGCCGCTGTTGTCGATCCGGACGGCCAGATTGACCGTCACCTTGTAGCCCCACGACGAGTCGACGGGGACACCGTACGTCGAAGAATCCATCACCACCGAAGGCATCTTCTCGAGCACGTAGTACGTACCGTTCGGCGTCTGGTGGTGGCCCGCGGCCATCCCCATCGACATCGGGAAGGTCTTCTCCACGACGCCATTGCGGGTAATCGTCATCTGATGCGTGGCGTCGTCGGCCGTGGCCACCAGCGAGTCACCGGTCCGAAAGCTCGATTTGGTGCCCGCGGCATCGATATTCACGGCGGTGTTGGCCGGCCAGAATTCAAGCGGGCGCCAACGCACCTGGGTCGGGCTCATCCAGTAGAACTTGCCCGGTACGGGCGGGATCGACGAAATGTGGATGGCCCTTTCGGCCATCGCCTGATCGGCGATCGCCACCGGGAAGTTGATGATGATCGGCTTGGCCACACCGACCATCGAGCCGTTGGTCGGGTTGAACGTCGGTGGATGGAATGGGGGCGTGCCGGTGAACGGCGTCGAGTCCTGCCCGCCAACTGGGCCAACTGCCGCGGGTACCGTCACCGGACCGGGCCACGGTGGCGCCGGCGGGCCGGCCGGAGGCGGCGCAGCCAACGGGTCAGGCGCTGGAGGTGGCGCCAGCCACGGCGGTGGCGCAGGCGGGTCAGCGGGCGCGGCAACCGGCCCCGGGTCGCCGGGAGGCTGGTCCGGGTCTGCGGTAGCGGTCCCCGCACTCAGCACCAGCACCCAGCCCAATACCGAGGCCAATCCGGCCGCGTTCAGAGCGGCGAAGAGGCTTCCCCTCGTCCAGCCCGGCATATACACCCTCCAGTCGCGTTCTTGAGCCAGTGTCGCATAAGCGCGCAGGCCAGCTACCCCTTAAACGGCTGGCGCGGTGCTGATTGGCGCCGCAATTCACGCGCCCGACTTGGTAGGTCCTGCGGAGTTATGAATCAGGTGAGCTTGTCGGGGCAACGTCCAGCATCTGCCTGTTCGCCGCCATACCGACCAAGGCGATACCCACTAGGCCCGCCGAGGCGGTCAGCATCATCGCCACGCTGCGCTCATACAGCAGTCCACCGGCCGCCGAGCCGACCATGATGCCCACTTGAAACGCGGTCACGTACAGGCCGGACGCACCGTCGGGGTCGTCGGCCCCACTGCGCATCGCCGCGGATTGCAGCATCGGCGTCACGCCGGTCGCGGTGGCGCCCCACAGCACGATCGCAGCGGTGCCTATCAGTGCCGTCGCCGCGGTGGGCTGTTCGCCGAACGCCAGCACGGTGAGCAGGACGAAGGCGGCCGTTAGTCCGGCCGTGCAGCAGATGATGGCGCCCCTGGGTCGACGGTCCAGCGGCCGCGCCACCAGCGGCACGGCCAGCACTCCGGCGCAGCCATAGGCGGCCAGCAGCCAGGCCAGGTTCGGTCCGCGCACACCGACGACGTCGCGAATGATCACCGCGATGTACGTGTACGAGACGAAATGGCCGGTGACGCCGATCATGGTGATCACGCTGACGATGATCAACTGCCGATTCCGGTGATGACGCGACCGCGGACCGACGTGGGCGAGCTGATCCGAGGTGAGCACCATCTCCGGCAACATGGTCCACGCGGCCAGGGTGACGATGGCCGCCGCGACGGTGACGCACACCACCGCAAGTCGCCAGCCCCACATCAGGCTCATCGCCGCCGTGAGCGGAAGGCCGAGCACCAGTGCCAGGCTGGTTCCGACGTAGATCGATGTCGTCGCGCGTCCGGCATGGCTTACCGGCACCAGCCGGGTCGCGATCGGGGCGATGACCGACCACAGCAGGCCGTGGGTGATCGCGCAGAGCACCCGGCCCGCGGCCAGCACCGCGAAGTTAGGCGCCAGCGCCGAGATGAGTTGTGAGATGGTCAGGCAGGCCAGGCTGAGGACCAGCACCCGCCGGCGTGGCAGGTGCGCGGTCCAACGCACCAGCGGAATGGTCGTCAGCGCCGCAACCAGGGCATACCAGGACAGCAGGGTGCCAACCAGGACCACACTGACATTCAGGTTCCGCGAGATCGCCGATAGCGCCCCCACCGGCAAGATTTCGGCGGTCACGTAGGTGAAGGCCGCCGCGGCCAGCACAGCAAGTTGCACTGCGATCCGTGGTGTCCACGGTCGTGTGGCAATCGTGGCGGTTCCGGTTTCGGCAGTCATGGCGTGGGATGCGGAATCGGCCCGGTAACGCGGTTGTTCCTGACGCGATCACGCTGACCCTAACCGTACGCACCGCACCGGCGGGTTTTAAGCAACTCTGCCCTTCAACACGCCCGCGCGATCAGGAACGAACGAGGCGGGCGATGGCGGCCGAGGCTTCGGCGAGCTTGTCGTCAGCCTCGTCGCCGCCCTCGGCCACGGCGCGGGTGACGCAGTGGCTCATGTGCTCGTCAAGCAGATTCAACGCGACCGATCGCAACGCACTGTTGACGGCGCTGATCTGGGTGAGGACATCGATGCAGTATTTGTCCTCGTCGATCATCCGCGCGATGCCACGCACTTGACCTTCGATGCGCCGCATCCGCTTGGCGTAATTGTCCTTTTGCTGCGTGTATCCGTGTGGCGTAGTCATCTGGGGCATCTTGCCTCTCTCAGCGGGACGCGATCGTGATATACCCAGCATACGCTATACCCCGACGGGGTATGACCCCGCGATTTTGCACACGCTGGCGCCACGCATACTTGGACGATGGCCCCTGACATTAAACCCCGCAGTCGCGACGTCACCGACGGTCTGGAGAAGGCCGCCGCCCGTGGCATGTTGCGCGCCGTAGGCATGGACGACGAAGACTTCGCCAAGGCGCAGATCGGGGTCGCGTCATCATGGAACGAAATCACGCCGTGCAATCTCTCACTGGATCGACTGGCCAAGGCGGTCAAAGAAGGGGTGTTCGCGGCCGGCGGCTACCCGCTTGAATTCGGAACCATCTCGGTTTCCGACGGTATCTCGATGGGCCACGAGGGGATGCACTTCTCACTGGTTTCGCGCGAGGTGATCGCCGACAGCGTCGAAACCGTGATGCAGGCCGAGCGGCTGGACGGCTCGGTGCTGCTGGCCGGCTGCGACAAATCGCTGCCCGGGATGCTGATGGCCGCCGCCCGACTGGATCTGGCGGCGGTTTTCCTCTACGCGGGCTCGATTTTGCCGGGCGTGGCAAAGCTGTCCGACGGCACCGAGCGCGAGGTCACCATCATCGACGCGTTCGAGGCGGTCGGCGCCTGCGCTCGCGGATTGATGCCCCGGGAGGATGTCGATGCCATCGAGCGCGCGATCTGCCCCGGCGAGGGGGCATGTGGCGGCATGTACACGGCCAACACCATGGCCAGTGCCGCCGAGGCCTTGGGTATGTCGTTGCCGGGCAGCGCGGCGCCGCCGGCAACCGATCGCCGTCGCGACGGGTTCGCGCGCCGCAGCGGTCAGGCCGTCATCGGGTTGCTGCGCCGCGGCATGACCGCCCGCGACATTCTCACCAAGGAGGCGTTCGAGAACGCGATCGCGGTGGTGATGGCGTTCGGCGGCTCGACCAACGCGGTGCTGCACCTGCTGGCGATCGCCCACGAGGCCGACGTCGAGTTGTCGCTCGAGGACTTCAGCCGGATCGGATCGAAGGTGCCGCATCTGGCCAACGTCAAGCCGTTCGGCAGCCACGTGATGGTCGATGTCGACCACGTTGGCGGCGTGCCGGTGGTGATGAAGGCACTGCTGGATGCGGGCCTGCTGCACGGTGACTGCCTGACGGTGACCGGCCAGAGCGTTGCCGACAATCTGGCCGCCATCGCCCCACCGGACCCGGACGGCAAGGTGCTGCGCGCGCTGGACAACCCGATTCATCCGACGGGAGGGATCACCATCCTGCGCGGATCGCTGGCGCCCGACGGCGCGGTGGTCAAGACGGCCGGTTTGGACTCCGACGTGTTCGAAGGCACCGCAAGGGTTTTCGACGGCGAGCGGGCAGCGCTGGACGCCCTCGAGGACGGCACCATCACCAAGGGCGACGCCGTGGTGATCCGATACGAGGGCCCCAAGGGCGGCCCCGGGATGCGCGAAATGCTGGCCATCACTGGTGCCATCAAAGGCGCCGGACTCGGCAAAGACGTTCTGTTACTTACCGACGGGCGGTTCTCGGGCGGAACGACCGGCTTTTGTGTGGGACACGTCGCGCCGGAGGCGGTCGACGGCGGACCGATCGCGTTCCTGCGCGACGGCGACCGAGTTCGGCTCGACGCCGCCGTCCGCACTCTGGACGTGCTCGTCGATCCAGCCGAATTCGCCGCTCGGCAAACGAATTTCACTCCTCCCCCGCCGCGCTACACCACCGGCGTACTGGCGAAGTACGTCAAGCTGGTGGGCTCAGCCGCGACGGGCGCGGTCTGCGGCTAAGCCCGAACGCCCTAGCGGCTACTTCACCAACGCGACCGCAAAGCCGTCCCAGTGCTTGGCTCCGACCGTCTGGATCACCGAGCTGTCCAGGCGGGGGTGCTCACCCATCACCTGCAGGGTTTGGCGCGTCGCCTGTACCTTGGGGTCGTCCGACTCCAGCGCCAGGATCTGGCCGTCACGAATGACGTTGTCCACCACAATGACCGAGCCGGGGTGGGTCAGCTTGATCGCCCACTGAAGGTACGCGACGTAGTTTTCTTTGTCGGCGTCAATGAACACCAGATCGAAGGGCCCACCGGTCAGCGTCGGCAGCGTGTCCAGCGCGGCGCCAACCACCACCTGCACGCGGTCGCCGAGACCGGCCCGCTGCAGGTTGGCCCGTGCGACCTCGGCGTGCTTGGACTCGTATTCCAGCGTCAACACCCGTCCTTCCGGGCCGGCGCCTCGTGCCAGCCAGATGCTGCTGAAGCCACCCAGCGTGCCGATCTCGAGGATGCGGCGCGCCTGTATCGCACCGGCCAGTAGCGAGAGGAACTTGCCCTGTTGGACCGAGACGGCAATGCGGGGCAGTCCGGCGGCATTGCTCGCCTCCAGAGCCGCGGAGAGCACCGGGTCGTCACCAACGAGCGTCTTGTCCAAGAACGCATCGACATCTTGCGGTGTGGCTTTCTGGGTCATGACGTCAAGGCTAGTCGGGTCTGTCGATCTTTACCAGGTACCCGTATAGGGTATATGGTGAAGATGTCCAATCAACCAGTGGAGCCGGGTTTTACCGGAATCCCGACACAGAAGAGGATCAAGAAGATGGCGAGCTACGGAGAAGGAACCTTACTAACGTGTGGCCACGAGGGCTGCGGGTGTCGCGTTCGCATCGAGGTCGCGTGCCACTGCTCTGGCTCGGGTGAGCCTTACCGCTGCACCTGTGGTGACGAATTGGTTCCTGTCGAGTAGGCCCGCGAACGCGCGGTCCCATTACCGCCCAAACGTGCGACCGGCCAGCTCGACTTCGGCCGTTAGCCGCGGGGATACCGCCGAAGCACCCACCGCCACCGCGTAACCACCCGGCTCGATGCGCCAGCTTCCGGCGCCGCCGTCATAGCGGGCGAGCAGGCGCGGATCCGCCTGGATGGTCACGCGGCGTGACTCGCCGGGCTTCAGCTCGACTCGCTCGAATCCCAGCAAGCGCAACATGTGACCACCTGGGGCGGCGGTCAAATAGAGCTGCGGGACGTCGGCGCCGCTGCGGTCACCGGTGTTGACGACGGTGAAGCTGGCCTCGATCGTGCGGTCGCCGGCCGCTACCAGGTCACGGTACTCGAACGCGGTGTAGGACAACCCGTGCCCGAACGCGAACATCGGGACCTGGCCTGTTCGCGCAAACCACCGGTAGCCGACATCGGCCCCTTCGGTGTAGCGGATCGTGCTCGATGTTCCCCACGGCGCGCCCAAGTCCCGCAGTTCCGGGCGCGGTGTCTGATCGAGATCCAGCGGGAAGGTGATCGGCAATCGGCCGGACGGATTAACCTGGCCGACAACGATTTCCGCGATCGCCTGGCCACCGGCCTGGCCCGGATACCAAGCCTGCACGATGGCGTTCACCGAGTCTCGCCAGGGCATGGACACGGGGTTGCCGGTCTCGAGCACCACGACGGTGTTCGCGTTGGCGGCCGATACGGCCGCGATCACCGCGTCCTGGCCCCACGGCAGCGACAGGTCGACGCTGTCGAAGCCCTCCCCTTCGACGCGGATCGCGAACACGATCGCGATGTCTGCCCGTCGCGCCGCAAGCACCGCCTCCGCCGGGCTGATACCGGGATCGAACTCGATCTGCGCCTTCGGGAGTTGCTTTTTCAGCTCGTCCAGCGGGCTCGACGGCAGCAAGTACAGATTGCGTGACCCGCCCGTCAGCCCCGGACCTCCGATAGGGATCACGGCGGCGAAGCCGCCCGGAGGGACGACGGCACTGGACCCACAGCCAGTCGGAACACCGGTCAGTGCGTAGCCGCCGAGGACGGCGATGCGTGCGGCTGAGTCGGGTGCCAGCGGCAGCACCCCGCGGTTCTTCAGCAGCACGATTCCCTGCCGTGCTATCTGCAGCGCAATCTCGTTGTGCGCGGCCATATCCGGTGCCGGCGCGGCTTCCCACTGGTCGATTCCGACAGCGAACATCGAACGCAAGATCCGCCGGACCATGTCCGACAAACGCTCTTTGGGCAGCCCGCCGTCGGCGTACGCGGCGCGCAGGCGGTCAGAGAACGCTTCCGACCGCCAGAACACGACGCCGAGCTGGGCACCGCACTCTTGATCGAGGCCGTGAAGCGCGCACTCCCAGCTCGACGTGGCGCCCCAATCGGACATGACCCAACCGCGATATCCCCAAGCACCTTTCAACACATCGTTGTTCAAGACATGGTTTCTGGAGGCGTAGTCGCCGTTGACCTTGTTGTACGCCGTCATCACAGCGCCGGGCCGCGACCGCTCGATGGCGATCTCGAAAGCCAGCAAGTCGGACTCGCGATGCGCGTCGGGATCGATGACCGCGTCCAACCAGTGCCGGTTGGTCTCGTTGCAGTTCAGCGAGTAGTGCTTGACGGTCGAGATGACACCCTGTCCCTGTGTCCCGTTGACCGACTCCGCGGCAATCGTGGCGGTCAGAAGCGGGTCTTCCGAAAGGTATTCGAAGTTGCGGCCATTACGTGGGTCGCGCGCCAGGTTCATAGCTCCCGCCAGTTGGACGTTGAACCCACGGCTGCGCGCCTCCCGGCCGATCGCCGCACCCGCGGCGCGGGCCAGCGTCGGGTTGAAACTGGCGGCCAGCGCCAGACCGGCCGGCAGCGCCGTCGCGGTATCGCCAGGGCGGTAGCCGGGGTTGGTGACGCCGAGGCCGGCATCACTCATCTGCAGCGCCGGGACACCGAGCCGGGGGATTCCGGGCACATACCCGGCGCTCATCGGGACGCCGGGTGGGATGCGCTCATCCCGCAGTGGCCACAGTTCGCCGGCCGCCCCCATCACCCCGACAAGCAGCGAGAACCGTTCGTCGTCGGTCATCTGAGTCTCGATGTCGCGGGCACGGGCGTCAGCGTCTAGAGGGCCCGATTGTCGCCCCCGCAACGGGGCGGTACCCCCGCTTCGGGCTGCGGAGCGGCCTGGATCATTGCCGAACGGCCTCACCGCACACCCTCTTTCGCGTATACGACGCGCAACACGTGCCCAAGTTCTGGTCCCATCACCAACTCCGTCAGTGTGCATATCGTCGCGACGAATTCCGGACCGTGCGCCTGCTGCGCCCGGCACAAGTGATGCGCCACCTCATGGAGCACTACCAGCTCGCGCATCGCCCAGTCCGCGGTGTCACGGTCGGGAACCGCGATAGTACCTGCACCGTCACGATTTTCGTAGTGCGCGGCAGTGGCCGCCCGCCGCGCCCGCACTCGTAGCGGCGACACCGACGGCCAGTGTTGGCGCACCGCCGGTAACGCAAGCACGTCGTCGACGTAGCGCTGTATGGACGCAACCGACCCGAACCGTCCTTCCGGCGGCAGCGTCAACTGTGTGCCGAAGAATTCCACGGTGGGTGATCCGTGTTCGGCGGCGCGGTCGAACATGGTCCGAACGAACTCCTCAGCAGCGTAAACCTTGGCGCGCTGGGAGTCCCGATTTGAAGAATCCGCCGAAGTCACCGGCCCACAGCGGTGCGCGCCCCCGGAAGCTCGGGGCTATTACCCAGGCGCGCTCGTCGACCGGCCCGGTCGCCCGCCCGCCGTGCCGCCGATGAGTACCCGGCGGTGGCTCTGCTGGCCTGCCAGGTGCCGCGTGCCTTCGACGCGCCGCGGTAGTAGTCGTGCAACTCGACATCCTTGTCCCGCAAGGCGATGGCGGTACCCGGCGGACGACGACGGTCCTGGGTAGCCTCTCGCCGGGTCTGGTCGCGGGCCTCCGTCAGACGGTGACCGACACGGGCCCCGAATGCCAGCTGGAAGTTCAGGCGGGCGGTGATCGTCGGCGTGGGCCGGTGCGTACCGGAGGCGAGGTAGGCGTCGGAAGCCCGCACCATCTGGACAACCAGGCTGGCGTAGAGGGCGTGGCTGGTGTCGATGTCCTCGGCGAACCCGTATGCGTAGACGAACGTCGAATTCGTCGCCACATCGCAACGCACGTCGTTGGCCGCCGCGATCACCACGAACAGCTGCACATACGTCCGCAGCCCGCGAGTCCCGGCCGACCCGATGGTGATGGTGCGCTGGGTCGGGGCCTGCGCAGGCGAACGGTCGGCCGCGTGCGACCGGGCGACCGCCAAGTCGATGGATGCCGCCGTCGCCAACCTTTGCGCAGCACTCATGAAGGCATCAGCCTCATGATGGTTGTCGGTGCCTTCGGCCTGACGCAGCAGTGCGGCGATGCGCGCCAACATTTTGTCGTCGGTCATAGCGCCAAACTACTGGAGCGGTACGACATTTCCGTTACAGCCGCTTGGTGATCCAGGAGACCACGTCGTCGAGCACCTGATTGCGTTCCGGCTCGTTGAAGACTTCGTGGTACAGCCCTGGGTAGACCTTTAACTCGACGTCGGTAGATCCCACACAGTCGACCAGGCGGCGGCTGCCGTCGACGGGGATCAGCCCGTCGTCGGAACCGTGCAC
Organism: Mycobacterium sp.; assembly: GCA_035569455.1. Classification (GTDB taxonomy): domain Bacteria; phylum Actinomycetota; class Actinomycetes; order Mycobacteriales; family Mycobacteriaceae; genus Mycobacterium. The sequence goes on from DATMMZ010000150.1 coordinate 17,157, forward strand.
CACCAGAAGCGGCGCGGTCAACGCCGGTGCACGCTGGGGCATGGTCTCGCCGACCTGCAGCAGCGCGCGGCCAACACCCGCGGGCACCCGTCCGTGGTACACCAGCGGATCGGTCCGGTAGGCCTCCACCACCGCCGGGTCGCGGGATATGAGACTCTCGTCGAGCTCCTGCACCGGCAGGCCGGGGACCAGCGCGCCCAGTCCTTTGGCGACCAACGCCATCGCGGGGTGCACCAGGTCCTGGGCCGCGACCGCGGGTCCCGACAGCACCATCAGGTCGTAGTTGTCCGGGCGTTCGACGCCGTAGGCGAACACGATCCCCCCGCCCATGCTGTGCCCGAGCACGATGCACTTCAGCGCGGGGTGCTCGCGCTTCGCGATCCCGACCAGGGTGTCGAAGTCGCCGGTGTACTCGGTGATATCACGCACCAGCATCCGCTTGCCGCCGGAGCGCCCGTGCCCGCGATGGTCCAGCGCGTAGGTGACCAGCCCGGCTTCGCCGAAGCGCTGCGCGACGTGGTCGTAGCGGCGGGCGTACTCGCCGAGGCCGTGGGACAGCACGACCACGGCCCGCGGCGGGGTGTCCGGCGTCCACACGTCGTAAACGATGCGCACGCCGCCGACGCCGTCGAAATTCCGTTCAATGCGGGTGGTAGTCACTACGGGCAGCGTAATGGCTCCTCGGGCGCGGTTTGTCGGAGACTCTGCGTAGGCTCTTCCCCGTGAGTGTGCTCGCTGAGAATTCCGATGCAGACCCCGCCGGCCAGAGCAGCGATTTCTCCACCCACGCCGAGCCATACCGACGGGAATTGCTCGCGCACTGCTACCGGATGACCGGTTCGCTGCACGACGCTGAGGACCTGGTTCAGGAGACGTTTCTGCGGGCCTGGAAGTCCTATAACCGTTTCGAAGGCAAGTCGTCCATCCGGACCTGGCTGCATCGCATCGCCACCAACACCTGCCTGACCGCGCTGGAAGGACGGCAGCGCCGGCCGCTGCCGGCGGGGTTGGGGGGCTCGAGCTCGGATCCGACGGCCGAGCTGGTGGAACGCCGCGAGGTGCCCTGGCTGGAGCCGCTGCCGGATCTGGCGGACGACCCAGCGGATCCGTCGGTCATCGTCGGGTCGCGCGAGTCCGTGCGCTTGGCGTTCGTTGCCGCGCTGCAGCACCTCTCGCCCCGGCAACGGGCGGTGCTGCTGTTGCGCGACGTGCTGCAGTGGAAGTCGGCCGAGGTGGCCGAGGCGGTCGGCAGCACCACCATCGCGGTGAACAGCCTGCTGCAGCGGGCCCGGTCCCAGCTCGAGGCCGTCCAGCCCAGCTCCGAGGGGCGGCCGGTACCGCCGAGCTCAGCGGAGGCGCAGGATCTGCTCGCCCGCTACATCGCGGCGTTCGAGACTTACGACATCGACCGGCTGGTGGAGCTGTTCACCGCGGAGGCGATCTGGGAGATGCCGCCGTACACCGGCTGGTATCAGGGCCCGCAGGCCATCGTGACCCTCATTCACCAGCAATGCCCAGCCGCGAATCCCGGCGATATGCGCATGCTCCCGCTGGTCGCCAACGGCCAGCCCGCAGCGGCCATGTACATGCGCGCGGGCGAGGTGCATGTGCCTTTCCAGCTGCACGTGCTGGACGTGACCACCGGCGGTTTGTCACACGTGGTGGCGTTTCTCGACGACGCGCTGTTCACGAAGTTCGGCCTGCCGGGCACACTGTGAAGCCATGACCGATTCTCAGCTCGTCACGGCGGTAGACGGCAGGCCAGCTCTGCTGTTGGGTGCTTTCGACATCGGCAGCGTGGGTTACGCCGCCCGGGAGTTCTTCGTTTCCGGAACGGCGTCGTCCTATGCCCCGACCGGCGAGTTCGGCCCGGACGGCGATTGGGCCGTGACACCAAGCGGCACAGCTGATTACACCACCAGGATCGTGGTGCTGACGCCCGCGGACCGCACCCGGTTCAACGGGACCGTGCTGGTCGAATGGCTCAACGTGAGCGGCGGGATCGACGCTCCGGCCGTCTGGATGATGGCGCACCGAGAAATCCTGCGCGCGGGCTACACCTACGTCACCGTTTCGGCCCAAAAGGTGGGTGTGGACGGCGGAGTGAGCCTCACCGGCATCGACATGTCCCTCAAGAGCCAGGACCCGGCCCGATACGCGCCCCTGAGCCATCCGGGTGACGCCTTCTGCTACGACATCTTCTCCCAGGCCGGCGAACTTGTCCGGGCCGACGGCGTTCTGGACGGGCTGCGCCCGGAACGCGTGATCGCGGTCGGCGAGTCCCAATCGGCGATGTTCCTCACGACCTACGTCAACGCCGTCGATCCGCTTGCCCGGGTGTACGACGGCTTCCTGGTGCATTCCCGATTCGCCGGCGCCGCACCGCTGGACGGCGAGTCCGTATTCGACGAATCGCGGAGCGCCGTGCCGCAGGCGGTCAGCTTCCGTCCCGACCTGCGCGTCCCGCTCTTGACGATCATCACCGAGACAGACCTCTTCGGCGGGGTGCGATTCGGCTATTACTTCGCGAGGCAGCCGGAGAACGAATGGCTGCGGGTCTGGGAGATTCCGGGTGCCGCCCACGCCGACAACTACACGATCCAGGTGGCGCCGATCGACTCCGGCTCAGCGCCGCTGGCCGACATCGTGGCGGCCTACGCGCCGACCAAGAGCCTGATGGGCCAGCAGCTCGGGCACTACATCAACTTCGCCCCGCAACACCACTACGTGGCGCAAGCGGCAATCGCGGCGCTGAACGGGTGGGTCCGGACCGGCGAACCGGCGCCCACCGCAGCGCCCATCAAGGTGAGCGAAACCGACCAGCCCCAGCCGATTTTGGACCCCAACGGCCTGGCCCAGAACGGCGTCCGGACCCCGTGGGTGGACGTTCCGATCGCGCGGACGTCCGGCGTGGGAGCCGACGAAAGCATCATGGCCATGATCTTCGGCTCCGGCGAACCGTTCGACACGGCCACCCTGCGCCGGCTCTACCCGGGCGGGCCTACGGAGTACCTGGAAAGGTTCACGGCGGCGCTCGACACCGCGATCCAATCCGGGTTCATCCTGCAGGCGGATCGCGCCGAGATTCTCGAGCTCGCCGCCGCGACATACCCTGCCTAAGTTCAGCTCTCGGCGGCCAGCACGTCCCGCACCGCAGCGTCGACGGCGCTCAGCAGATCCGGATCGATGCCGGCGCGCCCGCGAACATACCGTGGCGCAGTTGGCCGCAGGTAGTCCTTCGGCTGGGCACAAACCGTCGGGGAGCTTTCCGATCATCGCCACCAGCGCCAACCCAAGCCCGGAGCGCACCGCCGCGTAAAGCCCTGCCAGATCGGCGCATTCGGCGGCGATCTGGTAACCGATCCCGTGTTTCTCGAGGATCGCAAGGGCCGGCTCGCGCAACGTGCACGGCTCGGCGAAGATCACCAACGGCAGCGGATCTCCCCTATGAGTCGTGAACGTCCGCGCTGAAACCCACTTCAGCAGAACGACCCCCGACGCATTGGCGCGATCCAACCCGGACCCGTCGAGCAGGATCGCCAAGTCCACCAGGCCACGGTCCAACGCGTCCGCCAGTGAAACATTGCGGTCAAGCCGGAAGCGCGGCCGACGCTCGGGAAGTCGCTCACGCAGCACACTGGTCAGCGCCGGCAGCATCACGTCCGCGCCGTGCTCGGTAGCGGCACGCACAGGAACTTCTCGCGGCACTACGCTGAAGTCATGTCTGCCACAGTGGAGATCCGGCGTGCGGCCGACCGGGCCGTCACCACCACATCCTGGTTGAATTCCAGGCATTCGTTCTCATTCGGCGGCCACTATGACCCGGACAACACCCACCACGGGCTGCTGCTGGTGAACAACGACGACCTGGTGGAACCGGATGAGGGGTTTGATACCCACCCACACCGCGACATGGAGATCGTGACCTGGGTACTGCAAGGCGCACTGACGCATCAGGATTCCACCGGCAATCGTGGAGTAATCTATCCCGGACTGGCCCAACGCATGTCGGCGGGAAGCGGAATCCTGCACTCGGAGAAGAACGATTCTTCTTTCGAGCCAGTACATTTCGTGCAGATGTGGGTGATCCCCGATGAAGCCGGCATCTCTCCCAGCTACCAACAGCACGAGATTGACGCGGAACAGTTGAGCGGCGACCTGGTGACCATCGCCTCGGGGATGCCCGGGCATGATGCGGCGATCACCCTGCACAACCGCAACGCCGCGCTGCACGCGGCGCGGTTGCGGCCCGGCGACGCGGTCGAGCTTCCCCCGGCTCCCTATCTGCACCTATTCGTTCCGCGCGGCCGGCTCGCCCTCGAGGGAATCGGTGACCTCGAGCAGGGCGACGCGGTCCGTTTCACCGATGCCGACGCCCGGCGGGTGACCGCGGGAGAGTCTTCGGAAGTTCTGGTCTGGCAGATGCACGCAAAGCTGGGTGGCTGAGACCCCATAGAGTGGGCACGACAGACAGGAGCCCGCATGTCTCACGCAGCGCCCAACCCTACTCGCGATGCAAAAGCCGTTCGAACAGTGCGCTTCTGGGCGGCGCCGATCGCCGTCACGTTGGCCCTGATGTCGGCGCTGGCCGGGTTGTACCTCGGCGGGATATTGAACCCGGCGACCAACCTGCGGCACTTCCCCATCGCCGTGGTGAACGAGGATGCCGGGCCAACGGGCAAACAGATCGTCGACGGCCTGGTCGCCGGTTTGGACAAGAACAAGTTTGACATCCGGGTGGTCTCCCATGACGAGGCCAGGCACTTGCTGGACACCGCCCGCGTGTACGGGGAGGCCGTAATACCGCCAACCTTCTCGTCGAACCTGCGGGAGTATGGGGCAAGCGCGGTCGCACCCGGCCATGTGGAGCGGCCCTCGATCACCATCTCGACGAACCCGCGAGCGGGCACGCTTGGCTCCAACATCGCGGGTCAGACCCTCACCCAGGCAATGGCCGCAGTCAATAGCAAAGTGGGCCAACGACTTACGGCGGATGTGGCGGCTGACACCGGCGATGCGCCGCTGGCGGGGGCTGCGGCGCTGGGGCTCGCCGGTCCAATCGATGTCAAGTCCACGATCTACAACCCATTGCCGAACGGCACCGGCAACGGGTTGTCGGCTTTCTACTACGCGCTGTTGCTGCTACTGGCCGGCTTTACCGGCAGCATCGTGGTCAGCACGCTGGTGGACTCGATGCTCGGTTATGTACCGGCCGAATGGGGCCCGGTTTATCGCTTCGCCGAACAGATCAACATCTCGCGCCTCGGCACGCTGTTGGTCAAATGGGGATTGATGGCGGTGCTGGCGCTGCTCACGTCGGCGGTCTATATCGCAATAGCGCACGGGCTCGGCATGCCCATTCCGCTCGGCTGGCAATTATGGCTCTACGGGGTGTTCGCGATCATCGCGGTGGGTGTCACGTCCAGCTCGCTGATAGCTGTGCTGGGCTCGATGGGTCTGCTGTTCAGCATGTTGATCTTCGTGATCCTCGGGTTACCGTCGGCGGGCGCCACCGTCCCGCTGGAGGCGGTGCCGCCGCTGTTTCGGTGGCTGGCCGAATTCGAGCCGATGCACCAGGTGTTCCTGGGCGTGCGGTCGCTGCTGTATCTCAATGGCCAGGCGGATGCCGGTCTGTCTCAAGCTTTGATAATGACGTCAGTCGGGCTGGTAGTCGGAGTGCTGCTGGGCGGCATCATCACGCACATGTACGACCGCAGCGGCTTCCACCGGCTTCCCGGGGCAGTCGCGCTGGCGATCGCCGAGGCACACCAGGCGCAACACCAAGGGCGCCAAAATAGGCACGAAAGTCTAAGCGAGCAAACGTAATTGCGGCGCGGCCCAACCGTCATTCGATCGTTATTTAAGTTGACAGAGTGGCCTGTGTGGCTGATGCTGTGCATGTTGCATTCGCGTCAGGGTTGAAAGGGCTGCCGTGCTTACCCCAACCGCCAGCTTGCGTAGGCTGGCGGCTTGGTGTTCCACCGTGGCTGTATGCGCGACGCTGGCGAGCACCGCGGGGCAGCCTGTCGCACACGCCGCGGACGGGCGCGAGATGCTCGAGAGTGCCATCAGCGCCACCAAGGGCTCGTACCTGGTCTACAACTTCGGCCCCGGTCACCCCACACCGCTGCTCAACGCCGGCGGCGGCTGGTATGAGATGAACAACGGCGGCCACCTGATGATCATCAAGAATGCGGCGGGACGGCTTTCACCGCACCTACTGGTCGACACCCATCAAGGTGACCAGGCCCGCTGCGAGAACAATCCCGGAGCCCGCACCGGGGAGGGACTCTTGCAGGCATCTGAGATTTATCCACCACTGCAGGCGTGGCAGCGGATGGGGCAACCGACAATCGCGATCAACGCGAACTTCTTCGACGTGCGTCCGCAGAAGGGCGGCACGTGGCGGTCAACCGGCTGCAGTTCACCGCTGGGCGCCTTTGTGGACAACACCCACGGCCAAGGCCGCGCCAACGAGGCGGTCACCGGCACGGTCGCCTACCCCGGCAAGCAAGGCCTTTCGGGCGGCGGTGAGAGCTGGTCCTCGTTGACGACGATGATCCTGCCGTCCGGTGGCGCGCCGTATGTGGTGTGGCCCAGGGGCAAGAACGACTACGACGCCGCCACCCCAGCGATCCAGGACCTGCTGAACAAGGGTGAGAGGTTCGTCGCGGTGTCCGGGATCGGGCTGTTGTCCCCCGGCAACACCGGACAGCTGCACGACGGCGGTCCAAGCGCGGCGCGAACGGCCCTCGCCTACGTAAAGCAGAAGGACGAGATGTACATATTCGAGGGCGGCAACTACACCCCAGACAACATCCAGGACCTGTTCCGCGGCCTGGGCAGCGATACCGCGATCCTGCTCGACGGCGGTGGGTCGTCGGCCATTGTGCTGCGCCGCGACACCGGGGGCATGTGGGCGGGCGCGGGCTCGCCAAAGGGATCGTGCGACACCCGGCAGGTTCTCTGCGACTCGCATGAGCGAGGACTGCCCAGCTGGCTGGCCTTTAATTAGCTTCAGCCGCGGCGGTTTTCGGACCGGCCGGGCCAAAGCGGAAGATCAGCATACTTGTCGCCACCACCGCCGCCGTGAGCACGAATACCGGAGCGACAACGTATCGCGACAGCGTCGCGCCGAGAAAAGCACCAGCACACATTGTGAAAACGACGCTGAAGCGCAGCTTTTCGCGTTCACCCGTGCCACCGGCCAGATGGCTGTCCAGACCGAGGCTGACGATCGTCGACGTTAACACCGTGGTGGAGAGTTCCTGAATCCCGAACTGGCGGGCACTCGAGTGCTGCAGACCGAACGTCACCGCGAGCAGACCGATCATGATGAGTTTGGAGTTGTCGTGATAGTGCAACACACCCGTGCCGGCCAGCAGCGACAACGCCACCAACAACACGATTTCTGTCGCCAGTATGGTGGTGATCCAGGGTCGCGTCCGCTGACCGAAATGCCGCGACAACCGGCCACTGATTACGGTGGTGCATACGAAGGTCGGGAGAGCCACGACGACTGCGGTCAGGTCGATGTTGGTCTTCGGGGCGAGCCAGAAGCCGAGGAAGATCACGTTGCCGGTCATGTTGGCGACGAACACGTGGCCGAGAACCAGGATGCTGATCGAGTCGGCCAGCCCCGTGGCGAAAGTCAGCAAGAGCAGCGCTATCACCGTCAGTCGGTCCGATACCGGCGACGTAACGGCCATGGGGTGCAGTATCTTTCGGCGAACCGGGATACGTCTGGGCGCGATCGTGCTACAGGTGAGGCGTCAAATCCAGAGAGGTGATGGTCGTCATCCTGGTCACCAGCCAGCGGCCATTGTCACGCTTCATGATCAGCCGATAGGACAGGTATTTCAGCGACGGGATGTTCTTGGTCAGCGGGCTGGTGGACGTGGTGTTGGTGTACACGATGGCGACGGCATTCGAATCCTCCAGCGATTCGACCGCTGCGCCGGTGACTTCGGTGTTGTTGGTTATCTTGGCCTGTTTGTTGGGGGCCACGATCGCATCGACGAATTTGCGGTATTGGGCGGCGAAATCGCCGCTGAGATAGATCGCCGCCCGATCGGCGAGGCCATCCATGTTTTCCGGTGTGTAGGTCCACAGTGTCGTGATCGCGTTGGCCGCGGTCCGCGCCACCTTCAGTTTGGTTGCGACGGTGGCGCGGTCGGACAGGTATGGCTGCACGGCCGCACCCGCGAACGCGGCAGAACCGACGAACAGCACGGCCGCCACTGCGACGGCGACGGCGATCCACTTACCGGCCAGTCGTCTCTTCCGGGTCCCACCGTCTTTGGTGGCAGCCGCAGTCGCCTCAGCCTCTTCGACCTCGTTTGCGTCTTCCTCGGCCACAGCGTCATCGTCGGCCTGTTCCGCAGCGTCACCGTCGATCTCGCCGGTGGCAACTTCGGCGGATTTCATCGCGACTTGTGGTGCTGCAGAGGTGCTTTCATCGCGCTCTGATGATTCGGATTGCTTGGTATCGGCTTCGGCAGCTTCGGTTGCAGTGCCTTCTAAGGCTCCTGGGCCTGCGTCGACGGTCAGATCACCTGCAGCAGGTTGCTGATCTTCCACTGATTCCCTTCCTGCTTAGCGGTTGCCGTCCAACGATTGGTGTTCTCGAATACCTGTTTTTCATCCGATGACTTCGAGGTGACTCCGGTAACCACCATCACATTGGCGCTGCCATCGTCGTTCCACCTTTCCACCCCGGCGTCGAGTACAGTGCCCGTGGTTGGTTCGGCACGAGCGACCTGCAGGAGGATCTCGTTCGCCTTGGCGCGGTACTGCTTGTCGAAGTCGCCGGTCGCTTGATTCAGTATCCGCTGCACGTAATCGTTGGAGTGATACGGATCAATCGACGTGAAGTCCACCATGAACCATTTGACGTAGCTGATTACCTCGCGGTCCTTTCGCTCAACGCCGTCGTGGGATTCATGGGAGATCAGCATCAGCGTGGATCCCGTGATCGACGCGGCCATGAGCAACGCGGAGACCGCCGCCGCAACCGGTAGCCCCCACCGTCGGCGTGGCTTCGCGGTGTGCGCCACGAGCAGCGGTCCCTCGCCCGGTTGAAACTTGCGACGGGGACTCATTTTCCGTTTCCAGGCGGTTTCGGTTTGGTCAGTACGGTGAGGTCATCAACGCGCCAGCGTTCGTCGGCGTCTCTGGCGAAATTCACCCGCACCGTTGCGGTGATGTACCGTTGCTCGGGCCCTTCGCCTCGCCGACCCTGCATAAACAACAGCATCGTTGCGCGATCGGGCGCCGCCGACTGTATCGAGCTGCCGGTCACCCAGTATTCGTTGATGACCGGTTGTCCCTTCTGCACTGCGTCCTGCTGAGCGGCCAGCTGGCCGCGATATCTGGCGGTAGCCAGCGACTGGGCGCGTGCGAAGTCGTCGTGCAACGATTTTGGATCGTAGGTAAGCATCTGTGCGACGATCTTCGGTCCCTGAATCGCAATCTGTTGGCGCGTTTGATCGGTCGCCCGATCTCGCGAGTACACCACCGTATAGCTCATCGCGGCACCTGCTACGCACACGGCCGCCGAAGTCAGCACCGCCACTGCGGTCCATTGCCGTACGTTGCGCGGCCGCTCGTCTGGTTCGACGCGTTGCACTTCGGTGCCCAGCACCATGTCGGCGAAAGTGCGACGTTTTGAATCCCATAGTGGCCACAGCCATCCCACCAGCAACGACGCGGTATCGAGCAGATGGGCGAGGTCCCTGAGCAATAGCCCCCACGGCCCCGGAGCTTCCCCATCGCGGCCTACCACCGCAATTCCAAAGACGGCGCGTCCCAAGCTCCACCCGGTGACCGTCGGCAACAGCAACCGGTTGACCAGCATCAGCAGAAAAGCGACCCCGGCGACCGAAATGCTCACCCACCACCACACGCCGCGCACCGGCACCGTGGAAGCGACCAACAACATCGTCGCCACCACGGCGATACTCGGCAGGACGTCAACAGCCAACGCGGCGGCGCGAACATGCCATGGCGCCAAGGCATTCTGCAGTGACTCCTGGACGGCCGCCGTGGTCGGAGTCTCCTCGACCACCACCGTCACTTCGTCACCTGGTCGAGTTTGGCTATCTTGTACTGGCCGTCAACGAGCTCCATTTTCACGCGCAGCCGGTAGCCGGTTTCTTGGTTTTGCGCCTGATCGTTTGACACCTTGACGCGGAGTGCGACGAGCACATCGACCGTACCGTCGCTGTTGGTGCGCTCGACCGCTGCCCGCTCGTCGGACACCTGAACATGTGCGTTCGCGGCCTGATAAGCCTGGACGAGGAGGCTGCTGTACAGCAGCGCCTGGGTGCGGTACACGTCGGTGCCACAGTCGATGATTTTCTGTTCGCTGGCGGCCATCGCGTTGGTGTCTGGCGCCTGCGTCACCGCGACACACGCCTTCGCGGCCTCAAGCGCTTTGGCATTATCGCGCGCCATCGCTTGGCTTTCGTGGTGGGCACGCAGCGAAAGGTAGCCGGCGGCTCCAATGCCGCCGGCTAGCAAGACAAGCGCCGCAGCGATGCCGGCCAGCCACCCGCGACTGAGCCGCGACCGTCCGCGCGCGCTGTCCGTTTCTAAGGCGTCGGCCGTGGCCTCGGATGCAGATGCATCCTCGGCCACCACCTCGGGGCCGATCTGGTCGGTTCCGACCTCAGATGCCGACGCATCCTCGGCCACCACCTCGGGGCCGATCTGGTCGGTTCCGACCTCGGATGCCGACGCATCCTCGGCCTCCACCTCGGGGCCGATCTGATCGGTTCCGACCTCAGATGCCGACGCATCCTCGGGGCCGATCTGATCGGTTCCGATCTTAGATGCCGACGCATCCTCGGCCTCCACCTCGGGGCCGATCTGGTCGGTTCCGACCTCAGATGCCGACGCATCCTCGGCCTCCACCTCGGGGCTGATCTGGTAGGTGGCGGCGTCCGATTCCTGACGATTCTTTACCCGTCGGTTACGCAGACGCCGAAGCATCGACATCGGTGGGGGGTTCAGCCGGCGACCGGCGCCAGCATCTCCTTCCATCCGTCGTCTCCTGTTTTCGTCGAGTTCTCGAGGGAGTATTTGACTCCATCGGGTCCTACCACTTCTCCGCTCTGGGGACTATATACCGCGGCGGGCGGCCCGTTCGGCGTGTAGACACACGGGTTGGGCTGTTGTCCGTTGCACTGCACGCTGCCGGAGCCGGGTCGTTGCAGCGGGTCGCTGATCGGGGGTGGGGTTTGGCCCGCCGGCGGGAGCCTGTCAGCCGGTGCAGGGTTCAAGCCGTTATTCACCGACGGCCCCGGGATCACCATGCCGGGCCGCACCGACTGATCGCAGCGCGCCGCAGGCGCCGGGCAGGTCAGCAGCTGGTTCGGGTCGCCGAACCAGGGATTGGTTCCCGCCGGAACGTAGGGTTTGGGGTCGCGGCACTCCCGTGGGGTTGCCGCCCGCTTACCGGGGACATCGACACACGGAATGTTGCGCGATCCGCGCACGCTGTTGGCCGGCGTCTCCATCGGGATCTTGCAGTAGGTTCCGGTCGGCAACGGCTGCAAGCTGATGTCCGCCGGAGACCGCCACTGCGATGGCTGAATGAAGCCGGTCAGGCACGGCGGTGGCTGGTTGATCGCCAACGCCAGGTCGAGTGCGGCCATGCGCGGGAACGGAGCCGACACCGTCTGCGCGATGGAAGCACCTTGGGGCAGGAACACCAGCACTTGCTCCAGGCCGGTGTGGTAGCGCTTGAGCAGGTCGAACACGATCTCGAGGTTCGCCAGCGTCTGGGGAAGCGACTCCCGGACGTCGCTGAACAACGAGTTGACCTGATCGGCGGTCGGCGCCGCTTGCGTCAGGATGCTTTTCACATGCTGGTCGTTTCGCGCACCCTGGTCGCCCAAGACGTTCAGGTTGTGCGCCCAGCGCTCGATCGCACTGCCTGAGTTGACTTGGCTGTCCAAGACCGGTCCGGAGTGCTGGATGATGTCGTTGACGTCGGTGATCTGGGTCTTGAAGTCACCCACGATCGCCTGGGTCGCGTCGACCAGCCGTTGCAGCGCGGGACCCAACCCGCCGACCGACGTTGCTGTCTCGTCGAGCAGCAGCGGGATCTTGTCGGCGGGCAACGCGGCCAGCCCCCGGTTAGCGGTGTCCAGCGCCGGCCCGATCTCACTGGGCACCGTGCCCTTGGTGATGGTTTGTCCGTCCGAGAGGTACTTGCCGGGGTTCCCGCTCGACTCCAGGTCCAGAAACTGCTCACCCACCGCCGACACCGAATGCACGTTCGCTATCGCATCGACCGGGATTTTGTAGCGGCTGTCGACGCTCATCGTCGCCTCGGCGCCCTGTTGGGTTGGCTCCACGGCGGTGACCTTGCCGATGGTGACGCCGCGATAGGTCACGTTCGCCGTGGGGTACAGACCCCCCGATGCCGGCAGCTCGGCCTTAAGCGTGTACCGGCCGATACCCACCAGGCTGGGAACCCGCAGGTAGTACACACCCAGCACGAAAATCGAGACCACCGTCAGGACGGCGAACAAGATCAGCTGGCGTCTGATGAAGGGAGTCAGCATTGGCTTACATCCGCCCTTTCCACCAGCGGTCCGCCCGGCGCGTCGTTCGGGTTCGGCGTGTAGCGGACGTCGGGGATCATCGTCTCGGGATCACGCCCGAACGACTGCTCAAGCGCACGCAGAGCACCCGACAACCCGGTACCGGTCAGGAACGCGTTGTCGATCGAGCTGTAGGTGACGTCGAGCGTCAGCGACACGTTCAGGTAATCGCCGCGGAATATCTTGGGCACGGTTTCGATGTCGAACGGCTGGGTGAGGATCAACTTCAGCGCGCCGATCAGATACGGCGAGGCCCGGCCGAGTTCCCGCAGCGGGCATTGCAGCTGTTGCAGGTCGGTGTGCAGAGGTCCGCGCGCTTCCGACAGGTACTGGTCGGCGGCCGCGGACAGCCGTCCTACCGAATCGACGGCGTTGATCAGCAGGTTTTTGGTGTCGGCGAAATGTTTGATCAGCGGGGGGATGTCGGTCAGCACCCGGTCGATGAC
>DATMMZ010000151.1:0-43373 GCA_035569455.1 Mycobacterium sp.
GTGATCGCCTTGGTGCTAAGCGAAAGGGCGGAAGCGGTCGGCGACGCGGTGCGACGGGCGGTGTGTGATGCCGGGTTTGAGCAGCCCATGATCAGCAGAACCCGCGCGGCCGCGGGCGCAGGGCTGTGTGGGTGAGCGAACAGGGCGGCTACGCCTCCTACGTAGAGGTTCGGGCATACGCCGAGCTCAACAACTTCTTGGCACCCGACTCGCGCGGTGTGACGGTTCGCCGTCCGTTCCGTAGCCATCAAACGGTCAAGGACGTGTTGGAGGCGATGGGCATTCCGCATACCGAGGTCGACCTGATCCTGGTGAACGGGTCTCCGCAGGGCTTCAGCTACCGCCCGAGCGTCGGCGACCGCATTTCCGCCTATCCGATGTTCGAGGCGCTCGACATCGGGTCGACCGCCCGGCTGCGACCGGTGCCGTTGCGTGATAGCCGCTTTGTTGTCGACGTGAACCTCGGTCGTCTGGCGCGGCTGCTGCGACTGCTGGGGTTTGACGTGTGGTGGTCGAATGACGCCGATGACAAGACTCTGGCCGACATCAGCCTGGGCGAGCAGCGGATCCTGCTGACCCGCGACCGCGGCCTGTTGAAGCGCAGGGCTATTACGCATGGTCTGTTCGTCCACTCCCAGCACCCCGAGGAGCAGACGCTCGAGGTAATACGACGACTGGACCTGCGGCAACGGCTGGCGCCATTCACCCGGTGCGTGCGCTGCAATGGCAGGTTGGCCGCGGTCTCCAAAGACGAGGTCGCGGACCTCCTCGAACCGCTGACCCGGCGCTACTACGAGGAATTCAGTCGTTGCCCGGAATGCGGGCGGATCTACTGGGCCGGGTCGCATCATGCGAGGTTGGTCAGTCTCGTCGACAGACTGCTCGACCAACTTTGATCAAGCGAATTCGCTGTGGCGACCGCTACTTCGCCGCAGTCAGCCGGATTGCGGCCAGATGCATCCGGTCCACCGCCTCGCCGAACTCCTCGAGTGTCGGTATGCGCTGGTCGCGGAATTTCACGCCGATCATGCGCTGGGCGCGCTTGACGCCATAAGACTGGGTGCACCGCAGGTAGAGGTCGGAGACCACCGCACGGTCTCGGATGAGTTCGCCGTGCATTGCGGTGGTCTTCCCGTCGTACACGACCTGGGCGGGGGCGCCGCCGCGGAAGTTCTGCTTCCACGCAGCGCCGGTCAGCGCGTAGAGATCATTGTCGATGAGGTGGGCGCTCACCGGAAGTGTGAACCGCCGTCCCGTCTTTCGCCCGGTGAAGCTCAACACCATCAACTGCTTGCCCGCGGGTCCGGCGAGCGGGGTGCGCAGCAGGGCACCCAGCAGCGGGTTGACGATACGGAGTAGGGCGCTCGGTGGATGCCCGACGTCTATCGCATGCGACTGTTCTGCCATTGCAACACCGTAAGACCAATCGGGGCTCGGGGCCCAGGGAGTCGACTGAGCAGAGCGTCAGATTAGGGATTGACGATTGATCGATCTGTTGCGGGGCAGCGACGACGGGGGCGGGGGTGACCCAGGCCGGGATCTCGCCGCGGCCTGCGCCGACCAGCAGGTCGAAAGGGATCTCCAGCACGGTCGGGCCCCGCGCAACCGACTCGGCGACAAAGCATGCGCGCCGCAGCTCGTGAACCAGTTCGGGCGGTGTGCGTGCGCGTTTGGGCCATTTGACGACGGCTTCCGCGTTGCGCGCCGGGCCGACCAGGTCGACCAGCAGCGAGGGCCACTCAGGGCCGGGGTCGGCGCTGGGATCCTCGCCATAGGTGAGGGTGTCCGGCGACAGCACGGTCATCGGTGTGCGTTCCTGCAGGGCGGTGTGCGGGCCCATCGACCCGTTCTGAACTCCCAGTGACGTGGGCAGAAACACGATCTGGCCGCGGCCGGTGGCCTTGTAGTATCCGGAGGCCAGGCTGACCGCCAGCAGTTCGTGACGGCAACGGAAGTAGCGCGGTTTGTCGTAGGCGCGGCGGGTCAGCGCTTCCCAGATTGGCGCCATCACAGCGATGGGAGAAGCGAATATGCCGTCCACGCCTTGCGCATTCAACTGGTCCAAGAGGACTTCTGATCCGTTCTGCGGACCGTTCTTAGCGCCGCTTTGGGTGGTACCCATGTGATCCATAGACTCCTAGGCTTCGATCGGATCGTGGCCGCCGCGCTATTGGCAGCTCACGTACTGTCGGCAATGACGTACCGAACGGGAGGGAGCGACTCGAAAATGGGCAGGGCCAGAACCGACAACGACAGCTGGGAGATCACCGAGAGCGTCGGAGCGACGGCGCTGGGGGTGGCGGTGTCCCGCGCCAGAGAGACCGAGAGCGAGAACCCGCTGATCAGCGATCCATTCGCGCGGGTCTTCGTAGCCGCTGCCGGAGACGGCATCTGGAATATGTTCGGGGTTTCCGAGCTGCCGCCCGAGATCGCCGAAGCCGAACCCGATGTGGCGCGGTGGTTGGACGTGCGGGTCGACTACATGGCTTCGCGGACAGCGTTTTTCGACGGGTTCTTCCTTGACGCAGCCAACGCCGGGGTGCGACAGGTGGTGATCCTTGCGGCCGGCCTGGATTCGCGGGCGTTCCGGTTGCCGTGGCCGGACGGGACGACTGTGTACGAGCTCGACCAGCCCAAGGTGCTGGAGTTCAAGTCGTCGGCGCTGCGCGAACACGGGGCGCAGCCGACGTGCCACCGCGTCGAGGTTGCCGTCGATCTGCGCCACGATTGGCCGATGGCATTGCGGCAGGCCGGGTTTGACACCTCCGCCGCGAGCGTGTGGTCGGCTGAAGGGTTGTTGCCATTCTTACCGGCTAAGGCGCAGGATCTGTTGTTCGAGCGGGTTCAGGTGCTGACCGTGGCGGGCAGCCGGATCGCCGTGGAGGCACCCGGCCCCGAATTCAACGATCCCGACGCCAGGGAACGGCAGCGATCGCTGATGCGGCGCTACCGCGAGGTCGCAGCGAAGGTGGGTGGGCGCGAGGCCCCGGACTTCGAAGACCTGTGGTACTTGGAGGACCGCGCCGACGTCGCCGACTGGTTGCGCGGCCACGGCTGGGACGTGTCAGCAACGCCGGCCGAGGAGTTGATGGCCCGCTACCGCCGCAGTGTTCCGGAGGGGACAGAGGACGGAAGGCCACGGAGCGTGTTCGTCTCCGCGGCGCGATCCGCCTAGCCGCTAGTGAGTGTCCGGATCCCCGGTCACATGGTGATGGTCGTCTGGTCGTCGATGATGTTGACCCCGTCCATCAACGCGCCCTGATCGCTGTCGAGGGCGTCCGCGTCGAGCTCAAGCACGAAGACCGCACCCTGGGCGGGAATGATCACCGTCTTCTGCGCGGCGATCCGTTTCACGCCGTTCTTGGTGTATGAGCCACTCAACTGCCACGCCGCGAAGCCGCCCAGCGTGGATGCGTTTCCGGCAGAGCCGTCGTATCCGGGCAGATTCTGCAGGTCGCCCGAGGCGTATTGGATGAGCTTCGCCTGGTCCACGTCACCGGTGAGCTTGGACACCTGCGCCACGATGGTCGGTGGGTCGTTGGGATTCGCGGGCTGCGCCAGAACGATGCCGCCATAAGACGTGCCGGTGTTCCCCTCGATCACCTTCCAGCCCGGGGGCAGCGGCAGATCGATGGTCGGGCCCGGGTCGCCGCGATGGACCGGGGTCTCCGTGATTTTGTTGTCTCTGATGTAGTCGGCAATGGTGTACTTGGCGCCCGAGGCCGGCGCCGTGCTGGCTGCAGACGATGTTGCCGTGGACGTCGATGTCGATGTGCTCGTGGATGTTGATGTCGTGGTGGACTTGTTGTCGGAACCGCAACCAACCAGCGCCAGGCCAAGCGTCGCAGTCGCGATTGCCGCCGTGAAGTACTTCATCAATTGCATCTCCCGAAAAAATGGGCCGGCACCTGCGCCGTCCGCGTCGGACTGAGACTAGCCGATATTGTGGGGAACGTTGCTAGTAGATCTCGGGTACATCTCGCTGCTGGGCCATCCCTGTCGAAACACCCGCGGGAACCGACGGCAATGCAGTAAGAGACAGCTATGCGGTCACGAAGGGCCCTCATCGCGCTCGCGGGGGTGCTTGCTGTCTTGGCCGTCTTTTTGCCTTTCGTCGCGCCGGTTCCGCCCGTTGCTTACGACGGTGAGCCCGGGTTGGTCGCGAATCCCGCCGATCACGTTGACACCCTCATCGGCACTGGAACGGGCGGTGAGACGGTGGGAGAGATCAACAACTTCCCCGGCGCCTCCGCGCCGTTCGGAATGGTGCAGTACTCGCCGGACACCGTCAACAACTACGCCGGTTATGACTACGAGAACCCGCGCTCCACCGGGTTCAGCATGACCCACGCCTCGGTGGGCTGTGCTGCCTTCGGCGACATCTCAATGCTGCCGACCACCACCCCGATCGGCTCGCAGCCCTGGAACGCCTGGGAAAGGATCGCCCACGACGACACCGAACAGGGCGTGCCGGGCTACTACACGGTGCGGTTCCCCAGCACCGGAGTGAGCGCGGAACTCACGGCCACCACCCGCACCGGCGTCGGCCGGTTCAAGTACCCGCGCAACGGTCGGCCAGCCCTGTTCCATGTGCGCTCCGGCGCGTCGCTGGCGGGCAATTCCCGCGCGACCATCCAGATCGGCGAGGACAACACCACGATCACCGGATGGGCGACCAGCGGCGGATTCTGCAGCAAGAACAACACCTACACCGTGTATTTCGCGATGAAGTTCAGCCAGCCGTTCAGTTCGTACGGCACCTGGGACGGCTACGGGGTGTACCCCGGTGCACGCGGCGCGGCTTCGCCGTACAGCGGCGGGTACGTGGAGTTCCCGTCCGGCTCGGTGATCGAGGTTCGTACCGCGATCTCCTACGTCGGCATCGACGGAGCGCGGGCCAACCTCGCGGCCGAGGGTGGAGCGAGTTTCCATGACGTCCGCGCCGCAGCATGGACCGAATGGAACGCCACCCTGTCACATATCACGGTGGCCGGCCGGAATGCCGACAATCTGGAGACCTTCTACACCGCCCTTTACCATTCGCTCCTGCACCCCAACGCCTTTAACGACGCGGACGGACGCTACATCGGTTTCGACGGCCTCATCCATACCGTGGCCGCGGGGCGCACTCAGTACACCAACTTCTCCGACTGGGACACCTACCGTGGCGCGGCAGCCCTACAGGGACTGCTTTTCCCGAAGCAAGCCAGCGACATGGCGCAATCGCTCGTCAACGATGTCGACCAGAGCGGAGCGTTTCCACGGTGGGCGCTGGCGAATGCGGCGACCGCAGAGATGACCGGAGACAGTGTGGTACCGCTCATCGTGAATCTTTACGCCTTCGGGGCCAAGGACTTCGACCTCAAAACGGCATTGCACTACATGGTCAACGCGGCGACCAACGGCGGTGTCGGGCTCGGCGGCTATGTGGAGCGGCCGGGCATCGCCACCTATCTGCAGTTGGGTTACGCACCCCAGACGTTCGGCGCCGGTGCCTCGATCACGCTGGAGTGGTCGGTTGACGACTTCGCCATTTCCCGATTCGCCGACGCGCTCGGCGACACCGCGACCGCGGCCGAATTCCAGAGCCGGGCGCAGTATTGGCAGAACCTGTTCAATCCCAGCACCCGATACATCTCGCCGCGCGAACTGAGCGGATTCTTCCCTCCCGGCCCGGGGTTCGTGGACTCCCCTTCTCGCTTCGGTCAGTACGGATTCGACGAGGGCAACGCCGAGCAATACGTCTGGTGGGTGCCGCAGAACGTCGCCGGTCTGGTCACCGCGCTCGGTGGTCGCAAAGCAGTGGCCGACCGGCTCGACCGCTTCACCCAAAAGCTCAACGTGGGCCCCAACGAGCCCTATCTCTGGGCCGGTAACGAACCGGGCATGGGGGTGCCGTGGCTGTACAACTACATCGGCCAACCCTGGAAGACCCAGGACACGGTCGACCGGGTGCGCGGGCTCTTCGGTCCCGTACCCGACGGCGAGCCGGGCAACGACGACCTCGGCGCGCTGTCTAGCTGGTATGTCTGGGCTGCGCTTGGCCTGTACCCCGGCACCCCGGGAACGCCGATACTCACCGTGAACACGCCGCTCTTCGATCGCGCGGCAATCGCGCTGCCGGGAGGCAAATCCATTCAGATCTCGGCAGACGTATCCGGACCGAACCACCTGAAGTACATCGACGGCCTCAAGATCGACGGCCAGGCCACCGATCGCACGTCTCTTCCGGAGTCGATCATCCGAACCGGCGGCGACCTCACGTTCTCGCTCTCGGCCCACCCAAACAAGGTCTGGGGGACTGCCGAGTCCTCCGCGCCACCGTCGTTCGGTGCGGGCAGTTCGGCGGTGACCGTCAACGTATCCCGCCCCATCGTGACGATCGCGCCGGGAAGCAAGGCGACCGTGAAACTCGACGCGCAACGGATGATTGACGGCGCCGGGGGCTACACCGTCACCGGGACGTCCTCTGACAGCGGGATTACAGCGGTACCTGCGTCCGGACAGTTCGCCGCCGACGGGTCGGCCGCCGTTGACGTCGCCATCACGGTGGCGCATTCAGTGCCCGAGCAGTACTACCTGGTCTATCTCACCACCGCGGTCGGCGAGAGCGTCAGGAGGTCGATCGTGCTCGTTGTGGCCGAGGCCGAGGCCCAGGAGTGACCCTCAGACCATGTCGTTCTCCGTCAACCACCGCATCACCGGCCAGCCGACGAACACCGGTATCCAGCAGGTGAGTACCCGATACAGCAGAACCGACGGAACGCCGACGGCCGCAGGTACGCCGAACGCGGCGAGACCCCCGATCAGCGCCGCCTCGACGGCGCCGACGCCGCCGGGCGTGGGGGCCGCCGAGGCCAGGGTTCCGCCGACCATCGTCACGATGGTGCAGGTGACGAACGACGCGCCGCCGCCGAAGGCTTGTACGCTGGCCCAGAGCGCCAGCGCTGCGCCGAGAGTTGTTCCGGCACAACCGAGTACGATCAGTGCTAGTCGTTTCGGTTCGCGAACGAGGTCGACGAGGTCGCTCGTTACCTCCTTCAGCTTCGGGCGCACCGCCGTCGCCAACCACTGCCGCAGCTTGGGCACCAACAGAAACGTGCCGACGATACCCAGCGCCACACCCGCGATCAGATACAACACTGCGGCTTTCGGGACGAAATGAGACAGGTCGGTCGACACGCCCGCGACAGCGCTGAACAAGATCAGCAATACGATGTGGCTGATCACCTGCACCGACTGCTGCAGTGCCACGGCGGCGGTGGCGCGCGTTGTGCTGAGACCGTTCTTCTGCAAGAACCGGGTGCTGAGCGCGAGCCCGCCCACGCCGGCCGGGGTCGTGGTTGCGGCAAAAGTGTTGGCCACCTGCGCGATTGACAGCTTCCAGAAGCTCACCGTTCCGTCGGTGCAGGCCCACAACGCGGCTGCCGCGCCAACATAGGTCAGCGCCGACACCGCCAGGCCCAGCAGCGCCCACCACCAGTTCGCTGTTCTGAGTTCGGAGAAGAACGTCGGCGCGGTGCTGATGAAGGGATATGCGACATAGACCAGCGCACCCAGCAGCACCAGTTGAATGATCTGGCCGCGAGTGAACCGGGTGATCGTTTGGGTTTTGATCTGGTCGGCACCCGTTTGGCGCTTTACCTCCGCGCGGGCGCTGGAGAGGGCGGCGCCCGCACCGTCTACCGATTCACGAATTTTTGCCGGCACGGCGGCCTTGGTGAGCCTGCGCGACGCGGTCAGGACCGCGTCTTTGCCGAACGCGTCGATCGCTGCGCCGACCGCGGACTCGGCGTCATAGAGCGCTGTCGTCGTCACCAGCAGCTGGGCAAGGTCGGATTGGAGCTGGGTGTCGGTGGCGCCGTATTCGGCGCTGCCGAACCCGCCGAATAGTACGGCGCCGTCGTCAACGGTGATTTCCTTGACGTCCAAGTCGCCGTGGGAGATCTGGCAGTCGTGCAGTGTTCGCAGCGATTCCCACACACGGGCAACCGGCGTCTTTATTGCGCATTGAGTGATGGGGAGCCCGCGAATGGACTTGTGCGCGTACAACGTCCACCCCCGGTCGAGCTCGGCGACCGCGATCGTCGACGTGTTGGCGACGCCCAAGTCACCGATGGCGATCGCCATCAACGCGCGATGTTCCACGGCGCGGCGCATGGAGGTCTGTAGGGGTGCGGTCTCAGAGCCACGCAACCTGAGCTTGCCCCAGAGCTGGCGCAGGGTGCCACCGCTGCTTTGATGCGGGCCGTACAACTCGATTACCGCCGCGGCTTGGCAATCTGCGGACATCTCCGACGATGCGGCCGAAAGTTCCAACGGCCCCGGTCCGGCCGGCCGAACCACCGTCAGCCCGGACACGAGGAATCCGCGTCTGGCCATCGCGCGAACCGCGCCATCCAGCGGTACCTCGAGGGCGGGGGTGCCGGACACCAGGACGACGAGTGCGCCGACCAGCCACCCAACCGCCAGCCCCAGGACGGCGCGGTCCGGCACCACGGCGCTGGCAACGAGGTGGATTGGTACGAACGCCAGCAATAGCGCCCACCACCAGCGTCGCCAGCGCGCCGGCAGCCATGGACCGGAGACGGTGAGTACAGCCGCGAGCATCGCGATCCACCGCGGGTCGTCGAGGAATTGCGCCAGCACTGTGTTGAGACGGTCCGAGAGGTCGAAGTGCCATCGGGGAGCCGCGATGCCGTCGCCACTGATCGACAGCGGGAGAATGGCCAGGAGCCCGGCGGCCGCGTACGCGCCGAGCAGTTTCCATTGCCGGGCGAGGATCAGGCCGATCAGGATCACGAACGGCAATGCCAGAATCGCGATGCCGTATACCAGGTACACCAGGTTGGACTGAGTGGGGGACAGGACCCCGACGATCTCCGAGATGGATTTCTCGAGCGCGACCCACCGCGGGCGGGTGATCAGCGAACTCGTGATCACTATCGCGAGGAACACCGCCGCCAGAATGAGCCGCAGGATGTCGTTCGTCCGTCGGGTCAGTGGTTGCAGCAAGCTGCCCGTGACACTGATTTCGCGCCCGTCAACTCGCATGTTCTAACGATCCCTCGGATCAGCGCCGCGCTGTTGGCGGCCCGCCGACAAGTTAACCGGATAGCTGCATTGCGGGGCTCATTGCCGTGGGGTACTGGACTGGTCTGACCACTTGACGTCTGACCTATCTTCGGCCACACTGGGCGCATGGCGCTGCAGCCGGTGATTCGCCGATCGGTGCCCGAAGAGGTCTTCGAGCAGATCGCCGCCGATGTGCTCAGCGGGGAGATGCAGCCCGGCGAGGCCTTGCCGAGCGAGCGCCGGCTGGCAGAGGTGCTCGGGGTATCCCGGCCGGCCGTCCGCGAGGCGCTTAAGCGGCTTTCGGCGGCCGGTCTCGTCGAGGTGCGCCAAGGCGACCTCACCACTGTGCGCGACTTTCGGCGGCATGCCGGCCTAGACCTGCTGCCCCGGTTGCTGTTTCGCAATGGCGAGCTCGACATCTCGGTTATCCGCAGCATGTTCGAGGCCCGGCTGCGCAACGGTCCGAAGGTCGCGGAGCTGGCGGCCGAACGGCACGGACCTGAGTTGGCTGGATTGCTCGAGGATTCGCTGCGCACACTGGGGACGGAGAAAGATCCGATCGAGTGGCAACGTCACGCGCTCAAGTTCTGGGATCTGGTGGTCGACAGTGCCGGTTCGATCGTATTCCGGTTGATGTACAACGCATTTCGCGCTGCATACGAGCCGGCGTTAGCGGCCCTGGCCACCGCGATCACCGCCGAGGTTAGACGTCCCGGTGCCTACCGGAAACTGGCCGATGCGATCTGCTCAGGCGATCCCGCCGGTGCGGCGAAAGCCGCCCACGACTTACTCGAACTCTCGAATACGACATTGATGGCCGTACTCGATACCCCAGGGAACCGCCGATGAGTTGTTCGACATTCCCTGGGGGCTCCGGAACTCGAAACCGCAGTCAGCAGTTCGTTTTTCGGGCTCTCGCCGTACCGCGACCAGGGTTATGCCGATGACCACCCACACCGCGATCACCACCTATCTGCGCGGGCAGATCCAGCCCGGGGTCGACGCGGTCGGCGGGTTCTACCGGACGTGCGTACTGACCGGCAAGGCGCTGTTTCGACGGCCCTTCCAGTGGCGTGAGGCGATCGAGCAGGGCTGGTTCATTACAAGTGTCTCGTTACTGCCAACGCTTGCGGTCTCGATTCCGCTGACCGTGCTCATCATCTTCACGCTCAACATCTTGCTGGCCGAGTTCGGCGCTGCCGACATCTCAGGCGCGGGCGCGGCACTGGGCGCGGTCACACAGCTGGGCCCGCTGACCACCGTGCTGGTGATCGCCGGCGCCGGGGCGACTGCCATATGCGCCGACCTGGGCGCCCGCACCATCCGTGAGGAGATCGATGCGATGGAGGTCATGGGCATCGACCCCATCCACCGGCTGGTGGTGCCTCGCGTCGTCGCCGCGACCGTCGTCGCCACACTTCTCAACGGCGCGGTGATAACCATCGGCCTGGTCGGCGGTTTCATCTTCGGTGTCTTCATCCAACACGTTTCGGCCGGCGCCTATGTCGGCACACTCACCTTGGTCACCGGCTTGCCGGAGGTGATCATCTCGGTGGTCAAGTCGGCCATGTTCGGTCTGATCGCCGGCCTGGTCGGCTGTTACCGCGGGCTGACCACGAAGGGCGGCCCCAAGGGCGTCGGCACCGCCGTCAACGAGACGCTGGTCTTGTGTGTGATCGCGCTGTTCGCGGTGAACGTGGTACTGACCACGATCGGCGTGCGGTTCGGGACGGGGCGCTAGCGTGGCCGGATCATCAACGCGCGTCGTACTCCGTGCCCGCTACCCGCGAACAGCCGCCAACCTTAACCGCTACGGCGGCGGCGCGGCCCGAAGGCTTGAGCAGATCGGGATTTTCGCGAGGTTCACGCGGATCAGCCTTATGCAGATCGGGTGGGCGCTGCATCGCTACCGCAGGGAGACGCTGCGGCTCATCGCCGAGATCGGCATGGGTACCGGCGCGATGGCCATCGTCGGCGGCACGGTGGCGATCATCGGTTTTGTGACGCTGTCCGGCGGCTCGCTGATCGCCATACAGGGGTTCGCCTCGCTGGGCAACATCGGTGTCGAGGCGTTCACCGGATTTTTTGCCGCACTTGCCAACACACGCATCGCCGCGCCCATCGTCGCCGGTGTCGCGCTGGCCGCCACGGTCGGCGCCGGCGCCACCGCCCAGTTGGGCGCGATGCGAATCAGTGAGGAGATCGACGCGCTGGAAGTCATGGGCATCAAATCGATCTCGTTTCTGGTCTCCACTCGGATTCTCGGCGGACTGGTCGTGATCGTGCCGCTGTACGCGCTGGCTCTCGACATGGCTTTCACATCCGGCCAGGTCGTCACAACGGTGTTCTACGGACAGTCGAACGGCACTTACCAGCACTACTTCCGCACCTTTCTGCGCCCCGAGGATGTGGCTTGGTCGGTCGTGCAGATCGTCATCATGGCGGTGGTGGTGATGATCACCCATTGCTACTACGGGTACACCGCCAGCGGTGGCCCGGTCGGCGTCGGCCAGGCCGTCGGTCGGTCGATGCGCTTCTCACTGGTCTCCGTGGTGGTTGTTGTCCTGTTGGCCGAGTTGGCGCTTTACGGCGTCGACCCAAACTTCAATCTCACGGTGTAACCGCCATGACGACGCTGATGACGCGGAAGAACCGACGGGCGTGGGTGTACGTGGAGGGCGTGGTCCTGTCCCTAGTGTGCGCTTTGGTTCTCATATTGGTGTACTTGCAGTTTCGGGGGGATTTCACGCCGAAGACCGAGCTGACAATGGTGGCTTCGCGGGCGGGGCTTGTCATGGAACCGGGATCGAAAGTCACCTACAACGGGGTGCAGATCGGTCGGGTGGCCAGCATCTCAGAGATCGAACGTGATGGCAGGCCGGCGGCGAAGCTGGTGCTGAACGTGAATCCGCGCTACATCAAGCTGATTCCGGCCAACGTGGCGGCCACTATCGAGGCGGCCACCCTATTCGGCAATAAGTATGTGTCGTTGACATCGCCGGACAACCCGCAACAGCAGCGGATCTCGCCGCATGACGTGATTGACGTGCGGTCGGTGACCACCGAGTTCAACACGTTGTTCGAGACGATCACCTCGATCGCCGAAAAGGTGGATCCGATCGAGCTGAACGCCACCCTGTCCGCACTGGCGCAGGCGCTTGATGGGCTGGGAAGCAACTTCGGGCAGTCGATCGTCAATGGCAATCACATTCTGGCGCAGTTGAACCCGCGGATGCAGCAGCTCGGCTACGACGTGCGGCGGTTGGCTGATCTCGGTGAGATCTATGCCCATGCGTCGCCGGATTTGTGGGCCTTTCTGCAGAACGCGGTGACCACTGCGCGCACTCTGACCAGGCAGCAGGGTGATCTGGATGCCGCGTTGTTGGCGGCGGTGGGCGTGGGCAAGACCGGTGAAGACATCTTCGTTCGGGGCGGCCCGTATCTGGTGCGCGGCGCCGCCGATCTGGTACCCACCGCTGCGCTGCTGGACACCTATAGCCCCGAACTGTTCTGCACGATCCGAAACTTCCACGACACCGCACCCGCAGTAGCGAATGCGGTTGGTGGCAACGGTTATTCGTTATCGGCCGCCGGAACGATCTTGCCGGCGCCCAACCCCTATGTCTATCCGGACAATCTGCCCCGGGTGAACGCTCACGGCGGGCCCGGTGGGCGGCCGGGCTGTTGGCAGACGATCACCCGGGATTTGTGGCCGGCGCCGTACCTGGTGATGGACACCGGCGCCAGCCTGGCGCCGTACAACCACCTCGACCTCGGCCAGCCGCTGTTCACCGAATACGTCTGGGGACGCCAATACGGGGAGAACACGATCAACCCATGAAAACCACTGGTAGAGCTATCAAACTCGGCATCTTGTGGTTGGTCCTGCTGGCGTTCACCGTGGTGATCATCATCGTGTTCGGCCAAGTGCGCTTCGATCGCACCACCGGGTATTCCGCGGTGTTCACCGATGCCAGCGGGCTACGGTCCGGGCAGTTTGTCCGGGCCGCGGGGGTGGAGGTCGGCAAGGTCTCCAAGGTGACCTTGATCGACGGGGACAAGCGGGTGTTGGTGGACTTCGCTGTGGATAGCTCGCTGTCGCTGGATAAGGCGACGACTGCGTCGATCCGCTATCTCAACCTGATCGGCGACCGCTACCTGGAGCTCAAGCGCGGCGACAGCGGTCAGCTGCTGGCCCCGGGCGCCACGATCCCGCTTGAACACACCCAGCCGGCATTGGATCTCGACGCTCTGATCGGCGGGTTCCGTCCGCTTTTCAAGGCGTTGGATCCAGACAAGGTCAACAGGATCGCTCAGTCGATCATCACCGTCTTCCAGGGGCAGGGCGCCACCATCAACGACATCCTCGACCAAACCGCTTCACTCACCGCAACGTTGGCCGACCGGGACCAGGCGATAGGCGAGATCATCAATAACCTGAACACCGTGCTGGCGACCACCGTCAAGCATCAGAAGGAATTCGACAAAACAGTCGACAAGTTAGAGGTGCTGATCACCGGACTGAAAAACAGGGCCGATCCGTTGGCCGCGGCGGTAGCTCATATCAGCAACGCCGCGGGAACCCTGGCCGACCTGCTCGGTGAGGACCGGCCGTTGTTGCACAGCACCGTCGGACACCTCGAGGACATCCAGCAGTCGCTCATACACGATCTGCCGACTCTCGACGACGTGTTGCGCAAGCTGCCGGGCGCATACCGGATCATCGGCCGTGCCGGCGGCACATACGGCGACTTCTTCAACTTCTACCTCTGCGACATCTCGCTGAAAGTCAACGGATTACAGCCTGGCGGCCCGGTGCGCACCATCAAGCTCTTCGGGCAGCCCACGGGGAGGTGCATGCCGCAATGAGGACGCTGACGGAATTCAACCGCGGCCGCGTAGGGCTGATGGGTGTGGTGGTCACGCTGCTCGTAGTTGCTGTGGGGCAAAGCTTTACCAGCGTACCGATGCTGTTCGCCACACCCACCTACTACGCGGAATTCGCTGACACGGGTGGCATCAACACGGGCGACAAGGTGGAAATCGCCGGGGTGGAAGTCGGTCTGGTGCGCTCGCTGGCGATCCGCGGCAACAAGGTCGCGGTCGGATTCTCGTTGGCGGGCAGGACGATCGGGACGCAAAGCCGGGTGGCGATTCGCACCGACACAATTCTCGGTCGCAAGAATATGCAGATCGAGCCGCGCGGTTCGGAGCCGTTGCGGCCCAACGGTTTACTTCCGTCGGCGCAAACCACGACGCCATACCAAGTCTACGATGTTTTCGTTGATGCCACCAAGGCGGCGACGGGCTGGGACATCGAGGCCACCAAACGTTCGCTGAAGGTGTTGTCGGAAACCTTCGATCAGACCGCTCCGCATCTGAGTGCCGCACTCGGCGGTGTCAAGGCATTCTCCGACACCATCGGCAAGCGGGGCGAGCAGCTCAAGCAACTGCTGGCCAACGCCAACAAGATCGCACGGGTGCTCGGCGACCGCAGCCAGCAGGTCAACGGGCTGCTGGTCAATGCCAACACGCTGCTGGCCGCGTTCAAGCAACGCAGTCAGGCGCTGAGCATTCTGCTGAGCAATGTGTCGGACGTGTCAGCTCAGGTGTCCGGCCTGATCAAGGAAAACCCAAACCTCAATCATGTGCTGCAGCAGTTGGGCACGGTCAGCGACGAACTGGTCAAGCGCAAGAAGGACCTCGCCGATGTGCTGGTACTGCTCAACAGATACACCGCATCCCTGACCGAGGCCGTCGGTTCCGGGCCGTACTTCAAGACGATCGTGGCGAATCTGGTGCCATACCAGATCCTTCAGCCGTGGGTTGACGCGGCGTTCAAAAAGCGCGGCATCGACCCGGAGAACTTCTGGCGCAGTGCCGGGCTGCCCGAGTTCCGGTGGCCCGACCCCAACGGCACCCGGTTCCCCAACGGCGCGCCGCCACCGGCACCGCCGGTACTGGAAGGCACACCGGAACATCCGGGGCCCGCGGTCCCGCCCGGATCGCCGTGCTCCTACACGCCGGGGAATCCCGCTGGCAACGTCACCATCGGGGACGAAGGTCTGCCGCGGCCGTGGAATCCGCTGCCCTGTGCGGGCGCCACCATCGGCCCGTTCGGTGGCCCCGCCTTCCCGGCGCCGCTGGACGTCCAGCCATCGCCGCCAAACCCCAACGGGCCGCCGCCGGCACCGGGCATCCCGAGCGCGGGCCGACCGGGTCAGGCGCCGCCGGACGTTCCCGGCGCGCCGGTGCCGCTACCGACCGACGCCCCTCCTGGCGCACGCACCGGGCCGCTGGCACCGCCCGGCCCGACGCCGCCGGCGACGTTCGTGCCGGGCCCGCCGCCGGGCCCGGTTGCACCACCGGGACCCGGGCCGCAGCTGCCGGCGCCGTTCATCACGCCCGGCGGGACGGGAGGTAGCAACCAATGAGCACCATCTTCGACATCCGCAGCCTTCGACTGCCGAAGGTGTCGCGCAAGGCGGTGTTCGCCGCGGCGTTGGTAATGGTGTTGGCCCTCGTCGCGCTAGTCGCCGGAGTGCAGCTTTATCGGAAACTGAGCAACACCAGCATTGTCGCGTATTTTTCTGAGACCCTCGCGCTGTACCCAGGCGACAAAGTTCAGATCATGGGTGTGCGGGTCGGTTCGATCGACAAGATCGAGCCGGCCGGCGACAAGATGCGCGTCACCTTCCACTACAGCAACAAGTACAAGGTGCCCGCCAACGCCACCGCGTTGATCCTCAACCCCAGCCTGGTGGCCTCGCGCACCATCCAGCTGTCGCCGCCCTACACCGACGGGCCGGTGCTGAAGGACGGCGCGGTGATCCCGATCGAACGCACCCAGGTGCCCGTCGAGTGGGACCAGCTGCGCGAGTCCATCAACGGGATCCTGCGGCAGCTCGGCCCGACCCCGCAGCAGCCGAAGGGGCCGTTCGGTGAGCTCATCGAATCGGCCGCGGACAACCTGGCCGGCAAGGGCAAGCAGATCCACGACACGCTGAACAGCTTGTCGGAAGCGTTGACCGCGCTGAACGAGGGCCGAGGGGACTTTGTCTCGATCACGCGCAGCCTGGCGCAGTTCATCGGCGCGCTGTACCAGAACGATCAACAGTTCGTGGAGCTCAACGACAACCTGGCCGAGTTCACCGACTGGTTCACCAAATCCGACCACGACGTGGCCGACACGGTTGCGCGGGTCGACGACGTGCTCGTGATCGCCCGAAAGTTCGTGAGCGACAACAGGTCCGTGCTGGGGCACGATGTCAACAACCTCGCCGACGCGACAACCGCGATCCTGCAGCCCGAGCCGCGCGATGGCCTGGAAATGGCGTTGCACGTGCTGCCCACCTTCGCGGGCAACTTCAACAACATCTACTATCCGGCGCACAGCTCGCTGGTGGGGACGTTCGTTTTTCCGAACTTCGCGAACCCGCTTCAGTTCATCTGCAGTGCCATTCAGGCCGGCAGCCGACTCGGCTATCAGGATTCCGCCGAGCTGTGCGCGCAGTATCTGGCGCCGGTTCTGGACTCCATCAAGTTCAATTACCCGCCGTTCGGCGCGAACTTCTTCACCTCGGCGGCCACCTTGCCCAAGGAGGTTGCCTACGCCGAGGAGCGACTGCGTCCGCCACCGGGCTACAAGGACACCACTGTCCCAGGGATCTTCTCGCGGGACACACCGTTTTCGCACGGCAACCACGAACCGGGCTGGGTGGTCGCGCCCGGGATGCAGGGCACACAGGTTCAACCGTTTACGGCGAACATGCTGACCCCGGAGTCGCTGGCCGAGCTGATGGGTGGTCAGGACATCGCACCCCCGCCGCCGGGAAACAACCTGCCTGGACCGCCGAACGCCTATGACGAGTCCAATCCACCTCCGCCGCCATCGTTCTCGCAGCCCGGAGCGGGCCAGTGAGGCGCGGCGTGAGCGCGGTGAGCGCGAACGGCAAGCCGAACAGTTGGGCACTGAGGCGCGGCGTGAGCGCGGTGAGCGCGAACGGCAAGCCGAACAGTTGGGCACTGAGGCGCGGCGTGAGCGCGGTGATGCGACTGATCGTCGGCGGCGGACGCCGCGGACTGGCGTTGGTGCTGGCCGCTTTATTGGCTTCAGGGGCGTTGACTTCGTGCAACTGGCGGGGCATCGCCAACGTGCCGCTGCCGCTCGGCCGTGGCACGGCTTCCAATCACATGACGATTTACGTGCAGATGCCCGACACGTTGGCGCTGAACACCAACAGCCGGGTGAGGGTCGCCGACGTATGGGTCGGCACCGTTCGTGATATCAGGCTGAAGAACTGGATCGCGACCCTGACGCTGGACGTCGATCCGACCGTGAAGCTCCCGGCAAACGCGACCGCGAAGATCGGCCAGACCAGCTTGCTGGGCACGCAGCACGTCGAGCTGGCCGCACCGCCAAACCCGTCGCTGCGGCCGTTGAAGAGCGGCGACACCATCCCGCTGATGAACTCCTCGGCCTACCCCACCATCGAACGGACGTTGGCCAGCATCGCGGTCATCCTCACCGGCGGCGGCATCACGCACCTCGAGGTGATTCAAACCGAGATTCTCAACATCCTTGACGGCCATGTCGATCAGGTCCGCGAATTCCTCAAGCGGCTGGACACATTCACCGCCGAACTGAACCGACAACGCGGCGACCTCGCGCGCGCAATCGATTCGACGAACCAACTATTGGCCATCATCGCGAACCACAACGACACGCTGGATCGGGTGCTCACCGACATCCCACCGCTGATCGACCATTTCGCTGATACGCGCCAGCTGTTCGCCGACGCCACCGAATCCCTGGGGCGGTTCAGCGATGTCGCCAACCGGGCGCTGTCGGATACCCAGCCCAACCTTTATCAGAGCCTGCAGTCGCTGCAACGACCGCTCAAGCAGCTCGGCCTGGCCGCGCCGTATGTGGTCGACGCGTTGAGGCTGGGCCTCACAGCGCCGTTCAACATCGACGACGTCGCTAAGGTGATCCGCGGCGATTATGTCAACGTATCGGCCGCGATCGACCTGACGCTGAGCGCCCTCGATAACGTGCTTTTCACCGGAACGGGATTCTCGGGGGTGTTGCGAGCGCTCGAGCAATCGTGGGGACGGAATCCGGACACCATGATCCCGGATGTCCGCTATACGCCGAACCCGAATGACGCCCCTGGGGCACCGCTGGTGGAAAGGGGCGAGTGAGAGATGTTGACTCGCTTCATCAAAACCCAGCTGGTGTTGTTGGTGGTGTTCGCGGTCGCCGCGGTGGTGGTCCTGGGTTGGTACTTCCTGCGGATACCCAGCCTTGTCGGCGTAGGTCAATACACGCTCTATGCCGAATTGCCTCAGTCCGGGGGCCTGTATCGAACCGCCAACGTCACGTATCGGGGCATCACCATTGGGAAGGTCACCGACGTCTCACCAACCGAGCGGGGCGCGCGGGCAACGATCAGCATCGACGACGGCTATCGGATCCCGAACGATGCGTCGGCCAATGTGCACTCGGTGTCGGCGGTCGGCGAGCAGTACCTCGACGTGGTGTCGACCCGCACCGGCGGTCCTTACCTGCAGAACAACCAGACGATCATCAAGAGCACGGTCCCCAGCCAGATCGGCCCTGCGCTGGACGCCGCCAATCGTGGATTGGCGGTGCTGCCCAAAGACAAGGTGGCGTCACTGCTCCGCGAGGCGTCACAGGCTCTGGGCGGGCTGGGACCGTCCCTTCGGCGCCTGGTCGACGCCACGCAGGCGATCAGCCACGATTTCAGGGGCAGCATCGACGACATCGACGACATCATCGCGCATTCGGGCCCCATCCTCGACAGCCAGGTCAATTCCGGTGACGAGATCGCGCGCTGGTCCGCCAACCTCAACACCCTGGCCGGGCAGACTGCGCAGCAGGACGAAGCGCTGCGTCGCATTCTGGACAACGCGGCGCCGACCGCCGATCAGGTCAACGCCACGTTCAGCGACGTGCAGGAGTCGCTACCGCAGGCGCTGGCCAATCTCGAGGTCGTGATCGACATGCTCAAGCGCTACCACAATGGCGTCGAGCAGGCCTTGGTGTTCTTGCCGGAGTCGGGCGCGATCGCCCAGTCAGTCACCTCGGAATTTCCCGGCCAGGCGGCACTCGGCGTCGGCGCCCTTTCCCTGAACCAACCACCGCCGTGCCTGACCGGATTCATGTCGGCTTCGGAGTGGCGGGCACCGGCCGACACCAGCACCGTCCCGCTACCGAGCGGCACCTACTGCAAGATCCCGATGGACGCCCAGAATGTGGTTCGCGGAGCACGCAACTACCCTTGCGCGGACGTGCCCGGAAAGCGGGCGGCGAGCCCGCGGGAGTGCCGCAGCAACCAGCGCTATGTGCCGCTGGGTACCAACCCCTGGTACGGAGACCCGAATCAGATCCTCACGTGCCCCGCGCCGGCCGCGCGGTGTGACCAGCCGGTGAAGCCGGGCCAGGTGATCCCGGCGCCGTCGGTGAACAATGGCGAGAACCCGCTGCCCGCCAATCGGGTGCCAGGCACACCGCCGCCGGTCAGCGATCCGCTACAGCGACCGGGGTCGGGCACCGTCCGGTGCAATGGGCAGCAACCCAACCCGTGCATCTACACGCCGAGCGCGCTTGCGACATCGATTTACGACGTGCAGAGCGGCATAGTCGTAGGGCCCGACGGTGTGAAGTATTCCGTTGCGAACTCGAGCAACATCGGCGAAGACGGGTGGAAGGCGATGCTGGCACCGGCGGGCTGAATCTGTCGCCCGTCAACCCGACGTACAGCCGGTTCACATGCAGCGCGCGTAGGGTAACTACATAGGTGTGCTAGCGAATTGGAGGGCATGAGCGTGGCGAGAACCGAGAACGACACCTGGGAGATCACCGAGAGTGTGGGCGCGACGGCGTTGGGCGTCGCGGCGGCCCGCGCGGCGGAAACGGAGACTGAAAACCCGCTGATCAGCGATCCGTTCGCACGGGTGTTCCTGGAAGCCGCCGGAGACGGCATGTGGAACTGGTTCGCCGCTCCCAACCTGCCCGCGGAGCTCGTCGAGGCCGAACCCGATCTGAAGCCTCGGATGCAGGGAATGGTCGACTACATGGCCGCGCGGACGTCGTTTTTCGATCAGTTTTTCCTCGATGCGACCCGCGCGGGCGTGCACCAGGTGGTAATCCTGGCGGCGGGTTTGGACTCACGGGCGTGGCGGCTGCCATGGCCCGACGGCACCACGGTCTACGAACTCGACCAGCCACGGGTTTTGGAATTCAAGTCGTCGGCGCTGCGCGAACACGGTGCGCAGCCGACGTGCAACCTGGTTCACGTTCCGATCGACCTGCGCCACGACTGGCCGGCCGCGTTGCGGCAGGCCGGTTTTGACGCCGCGGCGCCCAGCGCCTGGTCGGCTGAGGGGCTGTTGCCGTTTTTGCCGGCGGTCGCTCATGAGCTGCTGTTCGAGCGTGTTCAGGCACTGGGCGCAGCCGGCAGCCGGATGGCCGTGGAGGCGCCCGGCCCGGACTTTCTCGACCCGGATGCCATCGCAAAGCGGCGCGAGAACATGAAGCGCGTCCGCGAACTGATGGTCAAGCTGGAGCCGGAACGGAACATTCCCGACGTCCAAGACCTGTGGTACTTCGAGGAACGCGAGGACGTCGGCGACTGGTTGCGTCGGCACGGCTGGGACGTGACGGTGACGCCGGCGGAGGAACTGATGGCCCGCTACGACCGGCGACCCCCGCAGGACATCGAAGACGCCGCCCCAAAGACCCTTTTCGTAGCGGCCGAGCGGGCTGGGGACAAGTGATCGTGGCCAGAACCGATAACGACAGCTGGGAGATCACCGAGAGTGTCGGAGCGACGGCGCTGGGTGTGGCCGCGGCGCGCGCCGCAGAAACCCGACGCGAGAATCCTTTGATCCGCGACCCGTTCGCACAGGTTTTCCTCGACGCCGTCGGCGACGGAGTGTGGAACTGGCATTCCGCTCCGCAGCTACCCGCCGAGCTCCTCGAAGCCGAACCGGAGTTGCCGCTGCAGATGCAGTCGATGGTCGGCTATATGGCTTCGCGGACAGCGTTTTTCGACCAGTTCTTTCTCGACGCAACTAATGCGGGCATCCGCCAGGCGGTGGTCTTGGCGGCGGGCCTGGACGCGCGGTCCTGGCGGCTGCCCTGGCCGGACCGGACGACGGTCTACGAGCTCGACCAGCCCAGGGTGCTGGAATTCAAGTTGTCGACCCTGCAAGAGCAAGGGGCGGAGCCTGCCTGCAACCGGGTCGCTGTCCCGGTGGACCTGCGCCAGGACTGGCCGACGGCGTTGCAGCAGGCGGGTTTCGACGCTTCCGTACCCAGCGTCTGGTCGGCTGAGGGGTTGATGCCGTATTTGCCTGCCGCGGCCCAAGAGCTGCTGTTCGACCGGGTTCAGGGGCTCACTGCCGCGGGCAGCCGGGTTGCCGTGGAGGCGCTGGGGCCGAAGTTTCTCGATCCAGAATTT
This sequence comes from Mycobacterium sp., assembly GCA_035569455.1. Classification (GTDB taxonomy): domain Bacteria; phylum Actinomycetota; class Actinomycetes; order Mycobacteriales; family Mycobacteriaceae; genus Mycobacterium. Next base: position 21,564 of record DATMMZ010000151.1, read on the forward strand.
CGCACGAACCGCCGTGCGCGGATGGATCGGATTCGCGCGCTGATGGCCGAGTTGGACCCCGACCGTGAGATCCCCAGGACTGACGAATTGTGGTACTTCGAGGAGCGCGAAGACGTCGGTGACTGGTTCCGGCGCCACGGCTGGGACGTGACGGTGACGCCGTCGGACGAATTGATGGCCGGCTATGGCCGCAAAGCCCCCAAAGAGGTCGAGGACGAAGTTCCCGGGAATTTATTCGTGGCCGCGCAGCGGGCCTAGCGGTAACCCTTCGTCAGCAAGCGCCGGCTTCCCGATCCGAATCGGGGATGTTGCTGTCCTCGGCGCGGCTGGCGTTCCCGCGCCATTTTCGGTACCCACGCCGCGCGGCGAACGCGCCGACGATGGCGGTCATGCACCACACCGTTATGGCCGCGTATGCCAACGGCGACGACCGCTCTCCGATCGAAGCGCCCAGCGCGGTGTAGACAAATGCCCGCGGCACCGAACCGATGAAAGCGCCGACGGCCATCTGCCACAACGGAACTCCGAACGCTCCGAACGCGTAGGAGGCCAGTGCGTCGGAAATGCCGGGGACGAACCGTTGACCGACGACCGCCCACAGTCCGCGGCGTTCGATCAGCGCGTCGATGCGGTCTGCGCGGGTCGTCCCCAGCAATGCCCGCGCGCTGTTTCGGCCGGCACGACGGCCGACGAAGCTCGCGACGATCGCGGTGCCGACCGTCGCACCCAGCGTGACGAAGGTACCCAGTACAGGCCCGAACAGCAGCCCGCTGCCCGCGGCCAGGATCGGGCCCGGCACGAACAGCGCGCCGAGGACGGCCGACATCACGACGTAGGTCAGCGACGCCGCCGGCCCTGTCGCCGAGACCACGCGCCGCACCTGATCGACGTCGATGACTCGCGCGACGGCCACCAGATAGAACAGCCCGAATAGGAAGCCGGCGAACACGGCGAGCCGCACGATGTCGTTGCGTCGGGATGTCGGTGGGGCACCGTCGTTGTCGACCATAATGACCCCCATTCTTGCGCGGTCGCGTCGGAGCGATCGATGCATGCTGCTGGGATGTTGCGATGCAGCTAGGTAGGGGTGTGCGCGTTGGCGATCGCGCAGGACACCCGTCGCACGTTGAGTGATACCGTCGCCGATCTTGTTCGACGTGGCCGCAGGTCCGGCAACACCGGTGCGGTCTCCCGAGATCACAGCACCGGATTGCCTCTCGTGAGCGTTGGAACAGTCGTGACTTCTGAGGATGTGGGCTCGTTGGAGGAGTCAAAATTTTATGCGCTAGGTGCTGCGCCCTGCAGCCGCAGCCGTAGCCCACTCGCCCGCACCGCCCGACGCTCGATCGCGGCCCGCACCGAAGTCTCGGAGCCGACCACCCGCACCTTGTTCTTCGCGCGAGTCACGGCGGTATAGAACAACTCTCGGGTCAGCAACCGCGAATCCTCCGGCGGCATCAGGACCGTGATCTCGTCGGCCTGGCTGCCCTGGCTTTTGTGGATCGTCATGGCGTGCATGGTCTCGATGTCGGCCAGGCGGCTGGTCGCGAACCCGAGCGGGCCGGTGGCGGTGGCGATGACGGCCCGCAACCCGTCGGGTCCGGCGACCACCACGCCGGTATCGCCGTTGTAGACGCGCAGTCCGTAGTCGTTGGCCGTCACCAGCAGCGGCCGCCCGGCATACCACTGCGACCAAGCCGGCTGACCCGTTTCCTCGGCCAGCCACCTCTGCACTTGCTGGTTCCAGTGCTGGACGCCAAAGGGACCCTGCCGGTGCGCGCACAGCAGCCGGTGGTCGTCTAGCGCGGCCAACGCCGCCTCCACGACGCCGACCAGCGCCGCCTCACGCAGCCGCAACGCGTGCGGCAAAAGGATCGCGCGCAACCGCGCTGCGGGGTCGGCACCGTCCCCGAACTCGAGGTACTCGACATGCTCGTCACCCGAGCGCAACAGCTTCACGGCCGCATCCGCATCGCCGACCCGGATCGCCTCGGCCAGCGCCCCGATCGCCTTCCCGAATCGATGTAAAGTTCGCAGCTGCGCCACCCGCACGTCGTCGCGGGCCGCCAGGCCGTCGACCAGGTCGGCCAGCACCGCGCCGGCTTCCACCGATGTCAACTGATCGGCGTCACCGACCAGGATCAGCCTCGCGTCCGGGCGCACGGCTTCGAGCAGGCGGGCCATCATCGTCAACGAAACCATGGACGTCTCGTCGACGACGATCACATCGTGTGGCAAGCGGTTGCCCCGGTGGTGCCGGAACCGCACCGATGTGTCTGGCCGGCTACCCAGCAGCCGGTGCAGCGTTACCGCCTGCAGGCCGGAAAGCCGTTCGCGGTCAACGGCGTCGAGTTGTGCGACCTCGCCGGCCACCGCTTCGGCCAATCGCGCCGCGGCCTTGCCGGTGGGCGCTGCCAGCGCGATCCGCAGCCCGGATTTTCCCGACATGTCCGCTCGTTCGGCGAGCAGCGCCAGCAGCCGCGCCACCGTCGTGGTCTTGCCGGTGCCCGGCCCGCCGGTCAGGACCGTAACCGCTTGCGCCACCGCGGTTTCAGCTGCGGACCGCTGCTCCTCGTAGCCCGGCGGAAACAGACGCGAGTAGCCGGACACCTCGACTTGCGCCGCGGGAACCGATAGCGCCAGCAGGTCAGCGCACACCTGCTCTTCCTCCCGCCAGTACCGGTCAAGGTAGAGCAGCCTGCCGTCGTAGAGCCGCAGCACCGGCGGTTCACCAAGCAGCCGACTCGCCCGTAGCGCCGCCAGCCACGCCTCGGGCTGGGGCCAGGGCAACTCGGGAACGCCGGAATCGGCGGCCACCGTCGTCAGGTCGACGCACACCGATCCGCCGCGTAATGCCCGGGCCGCCAGCGCCAACGCCAGCGCCACGGTTTCGTCGGTCTCGCTCGCTAGCGCGGTAACCCGTTGCGCCACATGAACGTCAGCGGATTCCAGCACGCCTGCTTCGTTGAATGGCCGCAGCGAGCCGCTGGCACCAACGGCTATCCGCCAGTCCAGCGGGTCTTCAATGCCGGTGCTCCCAGGGCTGCTCACGCTGCTCATGCCGCCCGCCGACCCTCGTCCAGTAAGTCCGACAGCGCCACCACCATCGCCGGCGGCGGCAGCCAACTGAATACCCCGCAGGGATGCCCGTCCGCCGTCGGCGTCTGGGCACCGCACATGCCCCGTACGAATAGGTACAACACTCCGCCGAGGTGCTCAGGCGGCCGGTATCCGGGCTGACGCCATCGCAAGAACCGGTGCAGCACAACGGTATACAGCAACGCCTGCAGGGGGTAGTCCGAATGCAGCATCGCCTCGGTCAGCCGACCGAAGCTGTAGTCGGCGGCGGTGGCGCCGAGCATGTTGGTCTTGTAGTCGACCACCAGATAGCGCTGCCCGGGCGAGCGCAGTACGACGTCGATCGAGCCGGACAGGTAGCCGCGCAACGACTGCCCGCCGAGTGCATCGGACATCAGCCGGTCACTGTAGCCCGCCAGCGGGTCGTCGGCCGGAAGGTGTTCGCGAACCAGCGCACCCACGTCCGCGAGCCGAACGGATGGGACCGCACCCCGGACGTCGCCGCCCGCCAGCGGAATTTCGAAGTCTAACTCCCGCAACCTATCCCGCAGCCCGATCCGGCGCAGCGTCAGCCCATCGGCCAACGGCCCAAGGGGCGTGTCGTGCATCGGCAGCAACGCCGACGCCACCGCGGCCGGCTCGGCATCCACCGGCCACCACGCCGAATGCGTCCGCACCTGTCCCTCCAATTCGGTCCACAGATCCGCGGCGAACGGATCGGTGTTTTCCAGGACCGCATGGACCAGCGAGCCGAACGTAGCGCCCCTCGGCAGCTCTGCCATGGGGGAGGCCACATCGGCGGCTCCACCTGCCCGGTCCGCCGGTTCCGCCAAAACCATGACGTCATCGACCTCGTCGTCGCGTGGTGTCACCTCCGGCTCGCTGCTGACACCGGAGCCAGCGGATTCCTCGGCGAAACGAACCAGCGCCGAATACGAGGTGCGCCGCCACGTGGTGTCGATCGACCGGTGGAAGTGGCGCACGGACAGTTGGGTCGGCGGCTCCGGCCGGGTAACGGCGGCCACGCCGGCGACCGCCGACTCTTCGAGCACGGGGCCACCCGCTGCCTCCCATTCCCGGAAGCACGCCAGCGCCTCGTCGTCCGAGATCGTCCTCGGCACGCAGCTATCCGGCACCTGGGACTCGCCGAGTCGCCGCCCGCGCAGCAATCGGGACAGCCCGCCGTTGGGCTCGTCCCTCGCCGGCGCCCACCACGCCACCACCTGAGACTGCGCCCGCGTCAGCGCCACGTAGGTCAGCCGGATGTCGTTGCGCGCCGCCTCGGCCCGGCTGAACGCCTCGATCCTGCGGCGGTCGGGGGTGTCCGGGCCGCCGATGTCCAGGCACCGAACGTCGGAGTCGTCGTGGTACAGCGGAATGTCGTCGATGAAGACGTGCCGATTGAACGCGAACGGCAAGTAGACGATGGGGAACTGTAATCCCTTGGCGCCCCACACCGTCAGTATCTGCACCGCGGCGGCGTCGCTGTCGATCCGGCGGCTGCGTTCCGGTGCCCCGGCGCGTTCCTCACATTGCCTGCGCAGCCAGTCGCGCAGCGCCGGCAGCGCCAGCCGCTCGCGATGCGCGACCTGGTGCAGCAATTGGGCGATGTGGGCCAGGTCGGTCATGGTGCGCTCGCCGTTCTGCTCGGTAAGCACCCGCCGACCCATGCCCGCCAGCTGCGCGGCCTCGAAAACCGCGGCCGGCCCGCGCGCACGCAGCTGATCGGCCCAATCCCGCAGCGTGGCAGCCACTTCGTCGGTCAGGGTATCGCCGCCGTCGGCGAGGTCGCTGGCCGTCTTGCCGAAGAACACCGTGGCGGCTGCGGCGCGCACCAGCCCGGCGCGGTGCGTCTGGTCGAACGCGTCCAGCAGGAACAACCAATCCTTGGCCGCGTCGGCGGCGAACACGTCGCCTTCGCCGGTGTAGACGGCGGGAATTCCGGCTTGTGTCAACGCGGTTTGGCAAGCTCGCGCGTCCTTGCCCGATTCGACGATCACCGCAACGTCACCCGCGAGGATGCGTTTGCGGTCGAAGGTGGCTCCGCTGGCCAGCAGGGCCCCGACGTCGGCAGCGAGATCGGCGGGGATGTGTTGGCGCAGTCGGTCGATGGAGATGGTCTTGTTTTGGTCGCAGCCGAACATCGCGCGGCGCACGACCCGCAGCCGGAAGGGTGCATTGTGCGGCGCGTCCCGCAGGCGATGCCCGTCGATGCGGGCTTCCACCTCGCGCACCACGATTTTGGGATCCCCGAGCGCGGCGCCATGCAGCAGCGTCTGCAGGCCGTCGACGAGCACCTTGTCGCTTCGCCAGTTCGCACTCAGTGTCCGCCGGTGACCGGCTGTCTCCGCTGCCCGCAGATATGTGTAGATGTCGCCGCCGCGAAAGCCGTAGATCGCCTGTTTGGGGTCGCCGATCAGCACCAGCCGGGAATGGCCGTTGAATGCGCGATCGATCACCTGCCATTGGATGGGGTCGGTGTCCTGAAACTCGTCGACCATGACGATCGTCCAGCGCCGGCGCATCCGCTCGCGGGCGGCCGAATCCAGGGAATCCGGCTGGCCCTCCAGTGATTCGGCGAGGCGAAGCAAAAGGTCGTCGTAGCTGAAGATGCCTAGCCGGCGCTTGCGCAGTTTGAGCTGTTCGAGCACGTCGTCGGCGAACCGCCGCCGTAGCCCGGCTACCGATTGCGGGTCCGGTTTCTCCGGCCGCAGCTGCGCGCACGGGTCTTCGACCACCGCACGGGCCAGCGCCAGCGCGTCGCGGTGGCTGAGCGCCACCTCGTCGCTCTGCGATCCGAAGTGTGCGAGGTACAGGTCGTCCACGATCCGCGTGACGAGGTCGTCGAGGCTTTCGACCAGGGTGGCGCCGGTGTCGGTATCGCCTGCCACCCCAAGGGATTTGAGCACAAGCTGACAGAACTGGTGCGTGGTGCAGATGGTGGCGGCATCGAAGTCAGCCAGCGCGTCACGCAGCCTGCGGTGCTTCTGGTCGCGCTCGGCGTCGGTGCCGGCCATCAGGTGGGTAACCAGGTCATTCCGCGTTACCGGCGCCGAACCGTCCAGCGCGGCAACGGCTTCCACGATCTGACAGCGCACCCGTTCGCGCAGTTCGCGGCTGGCGGCCTTGCTGAATGTGATCAGCAGCATTTCATCGAGCCGGCCCACGCCCTCGGCGACGAAGCGGGTGACCAGCCCGGCCAGTGCGAACGTCTTGCCAGTTCCGGCGCTGGCCTCCAACACCGTCGTGGACCCCATCTCCGGCAACGTGCCGAGCAGATCGAAGCGCTCCATCAGCCCAACTCCCGCGCCGAGCGCTCTGCCTGCAACAGCGGCCCCCACAGCCGGGCCGCCAGTGCGCCCAGTCGGGTGCCCTCACCGGGGACCTCCTCGCCGGGATGCGGCGGGTCAAGCAGCACCTCGAGCCGGGCCCTTGGGCCCCAGACCCTGACGTGTGCGGGCTCGGCGTCCTCGCCGTGAAAGTTGTTCTGCGAGCTCCACCGATACCCCGCGACCTTCACCGGATCTCTGCCCGAGCTGCGGGCCTCGGCCCACGCGAACGACGTCCGCACCGGCAACGGTAACGGCTCGCGGCGGCCGGCGTCGTACAGCCGCACCAGGTCACGCAGCGTTGCGGCGGAATCCGCGGGCGGACCCAGCAGCCGCCGCTCGAGCTGGTCGTTTCGCCTGGCGCGCCCGATGCACAGCGCCGTCCAGTCGCGGCGCGGGTTGGCGGCCTTCAACGCCAGCAAGGGAATCCACGACTCCAGCAGATGCTTGCCGCCGAGCTTGGAGTAGGTGACCGACACCGTGCGGGTGCCGAAGACCGGCGTCACCGTGCCGGTGAGCCGGCGACCGCCACCCAGCGCGACGTTGATGTCGTAGGCCTCGGGTACGCCACGGCGATGCCGCATCGCCTCTTCGGCCAGCCCGGCCGCCTGGGCACGGATTTCTTTCGCCTTGCGCCAGCCGAGCCGCCCCGGCGGCAGCGTCCCCCGCCGCCATTCGGCTTGGGCCGCCTTGTCGGGATCCATGCCACGCAACATGTCTCGCAACATCCGGTCACCAGCCGACCACTCTTCCAGGTTGTCGATCTCGACGGGCATGTCGTCTTTGACCTCGTCGACCTCCCACGGCAGCGTGTAGTCCAGGGCGCGGAAGAATCCCTTGACCGGATCGCGCAGGAAGGCGAGCAGATCGGCGAGCACGACATCGTCGGGCGCCGGGTCGGGGAGCGGATCGGTGAAGAAGCGCGGCCTGGGGTGCCGGTCACCGGCGGCGGCCCGGGCCGCCACCAGGGCGGTCGGGTCGAAGGTGAACGGTTGGCCGGGCACCAGCTCGCCGGGAGTGACGTTGCGAATGTCGAACGGCTGCAACGGATGCTCGATCAGCACGCGGTCGCGTACCGGCGCCGAGGTGGTCTGGTCGAGCGTGTCGAGCAGCTCGGCCAGCGGCACCGACGGCGGCCGGGGGTGACCAGTGTGTTCGTCGGCGCCGGTGTAGGTGATGACCAGGGTTTCGGTGGCCGCGCATATCGCGTCCAGCAGTAATTGCCGGTCCTCGGAACGGATGTCGCGCTCGCCGGTCATCGGTCGGCGGGCCAGAACGTCGTCGCCGTCGGGCAGCGCCGACCTCGGGAACACGCCGTCGTCGAGACCGACCAGGCAGACCACGCGGTGCGGCACCGAGCGCATCGGCACCATCGTGCAGACGGTCAGGGTGCCGGTCCGGAAGTTGGCCCGGGTCGGCCGTCCGGCGAGTTGCCGGGCGAGCAGCGCCCGGACGTCAGACAGCCGCAGTGCGGCGTTGCTGCGAAAGTCGGCCTGGGTCAGTATGTTTCCGAACTCGCGGCGTAACTGTCCGGGTTGCCACGCGTCGCCGGCGTCGACGCGGGTAAGTTGTGCGACGCCGCCTGTCAGCGCCTCGATCCATTCGACCAGCGGGCGGATACCGTCGAGGGCGTCCGCCGCGGACTGCAGCCGGTGAACGTACTCGGCGAGACGTCCCGCCAGTTCCACCCGATTGCTGCCGACGTCATCGAGCGGTAGCGCGGTGTCCAGCCACGCCTGCGAGTCGTCCGACATCGCGACCCCGGTAAGGATCCGGTCCAGCCCGAAACGCCAAGTGTTGGGGACGATCTGGTCGAGCCCGTACGGCTTGCGGTGCTGTTTGTCGAAGCTCCACCGGATACCCGACTCGCGTACCCAGGCTGTGATGATGTCCAGATCGTCGTCGCTGAACCCGAAGCGGGCCCGCACCGGGGCGGCCTGCGCGAGGTTGAGGACCTGGGTCGCAGTGGCGCGGCTGCCGGCGATCTCGAGCAGTTCGCCGGCTACGCCGAGCAGCGGGTTGGTCTGGGTGAGGGCGCGATCGGCCAGCCGGACCCGCAGCCGGTGCGCTGGGTGGCCGGGTCCGGGCAGCTCGCCAAGGCCGAAGTTCGCGACGATCAGCGGCGCGCAGGTTTCGATGTCCGGACACATCACCACGATGTCGCGGGGCTCCAGCGTCGGGTCGTCCTCGAGCAGCCCGAGCAGTACCTCCCGCAGCACGTCGATCTGGCGCGCCGCGCCGTGACAGGCGTGCACCTGGACCGAGCGGTCGCCGACAGCGAGCGCCCGGTTTTCGGGCTGCACCGCGTTGGCGGCGATGTCGGATTGCAGCCAGCCGAGCAAGGTGTCGTGCGTGATGGCCGCGCCCAGGTATTCGTCGGTGGCGGGTTCGGCGGGCAAAACGCTTTGCAGCTCACGCAAGTCGCGGCCCAGGGTCTGCAACAGCGGATGTGTCGCGGCGCGCCGGCTGGTGTCGTCGGGGCGTGGCACCGGGCCGCGCAAATCGGCGAGCGCACGCCACAGCCGGTCGCTGGGATGCGGTAGCCACAGGTGTAGGTCGTGGTGGGTGGCCAGCGCGTCGAGCAGCTCGATGTCGGTGGCCGCCAGCCGGGTGTGGCCGAACAGCGACAGCCGGGCGGGCAGGTCGGTCGGGGAATCGCGCAGCCGGGCCACCGTGTCGCGGTGCCGGACGTGCGGCGGATCGGCGGAGAGTGTGGCGACCAGCAACCGCCACAGCTGCGGCTGCCAGGCCAGGTCGGGGTCGAGGCCCCCCAGATTGCCGTCCAGCCAGTCGACCAATAGCTGCGGCCGCTGCCGGGCGTAGGACGCGAACAGCCCGGCGAGCCGGCGCGCCACCGCGTAACGGCGACCCTTGCGCAGCTCCGCCTCCTCGTCGACGTCTTCGCTTTTTTCCATGTCGAAGTGGCCCAAGTGTTTTGCCAGCGTCCGGCACCACGGCTCGTCGAGGCTGCCGTCGATCACCTCCAGCAGCGGCCAGGTCATGGCCTCCGGCGACCACAAATCGGCGTCGACGGTGCCGCTGATCTCAGAAATCAGCGACCCAGGGCTGCGAAACATCACCCCCGCACACACCCCGTCGCCACTCCCGGGTCTGCCCCCGAGGACGTGCGAAAGCCGCTGGCTCAGCCAGCGTTCCACGCCGCGGGCCGGCACCAGCACCAACTCCTCGGCGAACGGGTCGGGCAGCGGGTCGGCCAGCAGGGCGCCGAGACCGTCGGCAAGCAGGTCCGTCCGCTCGGCACGGTGAATATGAAGCGCCATCGAGCGCCACCCTAGAACGTCGCACCGACGCCGCGTGGGCGGGTTCCGGCCGACGGAGTGTCGTACCGCCGTGCCACAGTGAAAGGAGAGCCCTTAGACCAGAAAGCAGCCTAGGAGGCAGCATGGCCAACCAGGCCGCGTCCCCGCGCCTCACGCCCAAGTTCGTCGAGGCCCTGGGGTATGCGGCGGAGAAGCATGCGACGCAGACACGGAAGGCCAGCGAAGTCCCGTATCTCGGCCACCTGCTGTCGGTGGCCGGCTTGGTCATCGAGGCGGACGGTACCGAGACACAGGCCATCGCCGCGTTGCTGCACGATGCCGCCGAGGACCAGGGCGGCGAACGGACCCTTGCCGAGATCGACCAGAAGTTCGGCGCAGATGTGGCGTCGATCGTCGCCGAATGCAGCGACACCTTCGAGGCTCCGAAGCCTCCTTGGCGCGGGCGCAAGGAACGGTACATCCAGCACCTGCGTGAGGCGTCGGACGACGCTGCGCTGGTCTCCCTGGCCGATAAACTCGACAATGCGCGCGCGATCCTGCGGGACTTGCGCGCGCACGGGAACGAGGTGTGGCAGCGGTTCAGCGTGCAGGATCCGCAGCTGCACCTTTGGTACTACCGGTCGCTTCTTGAGGTGTACAGCCAGCGCGCCCACAGCTGGATGGTCGGCGAGCTGCACGATGTGATTGATGCGCTCGAGCAAGCGATCAACCGCCAAAGCGCTTAGCGAGACGGAGCGGAAACGGAGTGGAAAGTGGAAACCTGGGACGCGATCTGCGCGCGGCGAAATGTACGGCAGTACACGCCGGAGCCGGTATCAGAGGACGACCTGAACAGTATCGCCGAGGCCGGCTGGCGGGCGCCGTCCGCGAAAAACCGCCAGCCGTGGGACTTTGTCATCGTCACGGACAAGGCTCAGCTGCAAGACCTCTCCACGGTTTGGCTGGGCGCCGGCCATATCGCCGGTGCTGCGGCGGCGATTGCCCTGGTGGTGCCGGTACCGCCGGATGATCGCAGGCTGGTGACAGATCAGTACGACGTCGGTCAGGCGACGATGGCGATGATGATCGCGGCGACCGACCTGGGGATCGGCACCGGACATTCGTCGGTGGGGGATCAGGAGAAGGCGCGCGCCATCCTGGGTGTTCCCGACGACCACCTGGTGGCGTTCCTGCTCGGCGTCGGATATCCCGCCGATCGTCCGCTCACCCCGATTCGCAAACCGAACCGGCGGCCGTTCGACGAGGTCGTCCATCGCGGCCGCTGGTGAATCGTGCGCGACCACCAGGGCGACTACGGATACGACGGGTCATTTGAGACCGTCTCGGCGGGAACACAACTGGCAACCGCCGTAGCCGGATCCGCTGCGCTGCTCGCGGCGGCGGGCGTGTTTCTTACGCGTGGCAGGCGGTTGGCGGCGGCATTCCCGGGGGCGTCGGCCGCCCAGATCATCGGGACGACGGCCTCCTACATTTATGCGACGCGGGCGGGCAAGTTCCACGTCTGGAACGAGATTCTCGCCGACCTGCGATTGCGTGGCGATGAGACGCTACTCGATATGGGATGCGGACGCGGTGCCGTGCTGCTCGCCGCGGCGAAGCGGTTGCCTGAGGGCCGCGCGATCGGCGTCGATATATGGCATGCCGACCAGACCGACAACTCGCAGCAGGCCACCCTGGCCAATGCGGCGCTGGAAAGCGTCACCGATCGCGTCGAGTTGCACACGGCTGACATGACCGCTCTGCCAATGGCCGACGAGAGCGTCGACGTGGTGGTCAGCAGCCTTGCCATTCACAACATTCCGACCCGCGCCGGTCGCCGCCTTGCTTTGGACCAGGCGGTTCGCGTGCTACGGCCGGGCGGGCGACTCGCCATTGCGGACTTACGGGAGACCCGTCAACATGCCGACCACCTGCGTGAGCTGGGCTGGCGAAACGTGCGACGCCGCAACCTGGGATGGCGCATGTGGTATGGCGGGCCCTGGTTCGCCACGCGCTTGGTCACCGCGACCAAGCCGGGTGATTTCACCTAACGCTCGATCAGGGCCGAATCTCGTCGTAATCCACGAGCAGATGCCGTGGGCCGCGGAACACTTGACTGATGCGGTAAGGCGGTGGGTCTTCGACCAGTCGCGGGTTTTCCACCCGGCGAAGGAACGCCTCGAACGCCGTGTTGACTTCTAGCCGGGCCAGCGGACCGCCGAAACAGACGTGAATACCGCGTCCCCAGCCCACGTGTTCGTTGTCGGGGCGTTCGGGGTCGAACTTGTCAGGGTCGCAGAAGCGCCGCGGGTCTCGGTTGGCCGCGCCGTACATGAGATAGATGGGCGCGCCCCTAGGGATCGTGGTGCCGGCGATGTCGATATCGGCCAGCGCGGATCGCGTCGGGAAGAACTGCACCGACGACTGCAGCCGCAGCACCTCCTCTATGGCGCCGGGGACCAACTCGGGCCGGCTGCGTAACAATTCGATCGACCAGGGGTTGCGAAGCACGGTGAGCACACAGTGCGAGATCAGGTTGACCGTGGAGTCATGACCGGCGACAAACAGCAGGATGGCGTTGTTGACGATCGCACTCGGCGACATCTGCCCATCCGGGCCGTCATCGTGGACCAGCTGTGAAATCATCCCTGGCCCTGGCGTTTTCGCGACTTTCTCGACCAGCCCGGCGATGTACTCGTTGAGCTCGACGTTAGCGGCTTCGCCTTTTGCGCGACGGGCCTGGCCTTCCTCGGTTTGGATGTCGGGGCCCAGGTCGAATATGCCGGCCAGCGAGTCGGTGATCCACGCGTGGAATTGGGGCTCGTCTTCGATTGGCACACCCATAATCCGGCAGATCACGTTTACCGGCAGCGGATAGGCGAACTCGTCGACAACGTCGAAGCGGGTTTTGCGTGTGGCTTTTTCAGAAGCCCTGTCAAGCAGCTCGTTGACGATTTGCTGACAGAGCGGCTCCTGGCTGGGGATCAGATCCGGTGAATGCGGCGGACCGAAAAAGCGCATGCACTGGCGGCGCGCCCGGTCATGGTCAGGCGGGTCCTGCGCGATGAAGCTTGGCTCCTGGCCATAGGCCTCCATCATCTCGACCACCGACTCGTCGGCGATCCGCCGATCGCGGGCGGTGGGTGGGTGACCTTTGCGAAGGTCAGAACTCACCCGGGGGTCGTGGGCCAGCGCGATCAGCTCCTCGTATCCGGTGACCGCATAGATACCGTTGGTCACTTGCACAACCGGCGTCTTGCGCAGCTCATCGAAAAACGGGTAGGGGTTCGCGCGGTTCTCGTAGCGCATCGCGGCGTCAAAAGCTTCTTCCGGGGTCATGGCCCCTCCCTCGCTGATTCCTCACGCATCGCTACTCATCGTTGCCGTGTGCGGAATTCGGCGCGCCGCTCGCTGGGGTTGTGCCCTGTCAACACCACATCCGGGGTCTCGGTCGGGACGCCGCGCTCCGGAAAGTCGGCGGGCATCACCCGCATGTTTTCCGGAAAATCAAAGCCGGGCGGATGCGGCGGAAATGGCCCCGACTGCGCGATCTGATCGCGGTAATAGTCGATCCACTTACCGTGGTTGAAGGTGACCGCACCGACGATGCGGCCGCGGCGACCGTAGGCCGCGGCAAACCGGCGCTGTTTCACCGAACCCTGGGTGAAGACGATCTCATCGCCAAACGAAGGCACGCCAACGGATTTGATGTTGACACCGAACTGGCCGGACCAGAACTGCGGGATCAGCAGGTGGGCCCAGCGGGAGACCTCGTCGCAGACCATATTGTGCGCGGCGACCCGGGCACCCAGCACGGCGTTGTCCCAGTGTTCCATCGCCAGGAACTCGTAGTCGTAAAGCACATGCGGGGCCCGGGCGATGTCGCCGGCCACGTAGATGTGGTTGGTGACCAGCCCGTTGATGTCGAACGCGCGGCCCCCGGCGTCACAACCCACTCCCCAGAAGCCGGCGGCCAGTCCGGCCCCGTCAAGCCACTCGACGTTGCGGATCGACCCTAACGACGTCACCACCACGTCGACGTCGAGTCTGCTCCCATCGGATAGCTGTGCGCGCCGCACGTGCCCGCCCGCGTCACCCTCGAGCGCCAGCACCGAGACACCGGTGCGCAGATCCACCCCGGCCGCGCACTGCATCTCGGCGGCGACCGCGCCGATCACCCCGCCGAGTGCGCCGCATAACGGGGCCGGGCCGCGCTCAGTGACGGTGACCTCGAGACCAAGCTCGCGGCACACCGAGGCCACCTCCGAACCGATGAACCCCGAACCGATGATCAGCACCCGCCGCGGACGGGCGGCCAACGCGAACTGCAGCCGGGCGGCGTCGCCACTGGTGCGCAACGTGTGGACACCCTCCAGAGCGGCCTCCTCCGCGTTAGGCCATTTCCGGGATCGCACACCTGTGGCGATCAGCAGGCGATCACCCACCACCTCGCTGCCGTCGGCCAGCCGCACCAACTGGTTGGCGCGGTCCAGAGCGGTCGCGGCCACTCCGAGTCGCCAGTGCGCATCGACCTCGCGCAGCCGGGGCAGCTTGGTGTGATCGGCGGGCACCCACCCCGCGAGGACCTGTTTGGACAGCGGGGGCCGGTCATACGGCTCACCAGGCTCGTCACCGATGATCATCAGCTGCCCCCGGAAACCCTCTTCCCGTAGCGCCTCGGCGGCCCGAAGCCCGGCCAGGGAGGCACCGACGATGACAATGCGCCCCTTGTCCTTGAAGCCGTTTCCGCTCATCGCGTGCTCACCGCGGACCCGTTACCCGTTCTCGAGCCTGTCCACGATGATCGCCTGCACCGGGCATGACGCTGCGGCCCGCAGCACCCGCTGACGCTGGGTGTCATCCGGGTTGGGGTCGTAGGTGAGGGCCTCTTCGCCGCTGAGCTTGAGCACCTCCGGTGCTAGCGGCACGCACTGGGCGTAGCCCAGGCAGCGGTTCAGGTCGACAACGATCCGCATATCACCCCGGATCCCCGTGGCTGAAGATCTGACGCCTCGCAGCGTACATCGACGACGATGCCGATCACAGCTATTGCAAAACACTTTCGGCAACCAGACAGGAAACGTTCAGCAGGCCGAGGTGCAAGCTGGAAGCCATGAACAGAAACGAGGTCACCGAACAGATCGTCGTTGCGCGCCTGGCGCGAGGCCTGACATGGCAGGAGCTGGCCGACGCCATCGACAGGCCGGTGCTGTGGACCACGTCGGCGTTGCTGGGCCAACACCCGATTCCCGCCGAGCTCGGCAAGGTCCTCGTCAAGATGCTGGGTCTCGACGACTCAGCGGTGCCGGTGCTGGCGGGACCGACCATGCGCGGGCTGCCCACAGCGGTTCCTAGCGACCCCACCATTTACCGCTTCTACGAAGCTCTTCAGGTGTACGGCGGCGCCATCAAGGAGCTGATCCACGAGCAGTTCGGCGACGGCATCATGAGCGCGATCAACTTCAGCCTCGACCTGCAGAAGAAATCGCACCCGTCGGGTGACCGCGTCATCGTGACATTCGACGGGAAATTCCTCCCCTATCAATGGGTTTCGGCAGAGAGCTAACTCGGGCGCGGTTCGCCCGGTGGAGAGGTGGTCATGGGAGCCGATCGGTCTGCAAAGCAGGAACCGAAACCAGCGGACATCGTTTTGTCCGGCGGCGGTGTCAAGTTCATCGGCTTGGTGGGCGCCATCGTCGCGCTCATGGATGCCGGGTATTCGTTCCAGAGGGTGTCGGGCGTTTCGGCCGGCTCGGTGGTCGCGGCGGTTTTGGCGGCCGCGTCCAAAGGTGACCAGCTGACCGGCGAGGAAGTCAAGGAACTCGCCTTGTCGGTACCGCTGCATGAATGGCGCGACGCGGCACCCGTCCCCTATCTCGGTCCAGCGTGGGGCCTGTTGCGGGAAACGAGCCTGTACCGCGGTGACGTCGCCTACGACTGGGTTCGCAGCGAGCTGAAGAACCTGGGTGTCACCACCTTCGGTGATCTGGCCCTCGACGAGGACCGTATGCGCGAAGAACGGCGCTACAGGTTGGTGGTCACCGTCGCTGACCTGACGGGGGCGCAGCTGGTGCGACTGCCGTGGGATTACCGACGGCTCTACGGGCTGGATCCCAATGAGCAGCTGGTCGCCGACGCGGTGCGTGCTTCGATGGCGATTCCGTTCTTTTACCGCCCGGTCACCCTGACCGCCGCCAGCGGGGCGACATCCACCCTGGTTGATGGTGGCGTGCTGTCGAACTTTCCGATCGACACTTTCGACCGGCATGATGGCAAACCGCCACGCTGGCCGACGTTTGGGATCACCATCTTGCCGAGGCCCACCGAGGGCCTTGGCGCGGTGATGCCCGTGCTGAAACCCCTGCGTCTTTTTGAACAGACGGCATTATTGGAAAGCCTGCTTACCACCATGCTGGCCGGCCACGACCAGACTCATCTGAGCCAGCCGTGGGTCGCTGCCCGCGCAATCACGGTCGAGTCGACCAACGTGGGCGTGCTCGACTTCGATGCCCCCAGAGGCCGTCTGGAAGAACTCTATGACAGCGGCTACGCGGCGGCGCAGAAGTTCCTGTCCACCTGGGATTGGCCGACGTACCTCGAACGGTTCTGGCCCAGCGATCCATCCTGGGGTCATCGGCCCCCCTCCCGTCGCCGGGTGAAGTGACCCGAGGGCCCGCACGTGCGACAGTGCCCCGTGGAGGAGGCAGTGGAGCGGTTGCCTAGGCAACCGCTCGAACTTTAGCCGGCGTTACAGTCCGAACTCGGCTTCGATCCCGTCGATCCCGGCGCGGATGGCTTGGAGCGCGTCGGCCCGGGCGCGCAACTTGGTCGCGGCGTGGGCGTGCTGGTGCAGGCCGGCGAATTCCCGCGCGGCTTCTTCGGCGCGGCTGAGGACCATCTCTGGCAGCACTATCTCGTCGATGAAGCCGGCGGCCAGCGCGGTTTCACCGAAGAAGGTTTTGGCCAGCCCGGTGGCTTGCTGGTACGCAGACCCCGTCAGCCGCAGCTTCATGAGTTCCAGCGCCGCGTAGGGAATGGTCATGCCGATTGCAACTTCGTTGGCCTGAATGTTGTACGCGTGAGCGGCCACCCGGTGGTCGCCGGACGACAACAGGAACGCCCCCATCGCGATGGCAGGTCCGGTGCAGGCCATCACCACCGGCTTGGGGTAGGACAACAGCCGATATGCCAGCTCGAAGCCGCCCCGGAGCATGTCGATCGCGGGCTGCGCCTCGCCGGAGGTCAGGACCTTCAGGTCGAAGCCACCGCTGAACACCCGCTCATTCCCGGTGATCACCAGCGCCCCGACGTCGTCACGGTCGGCGTTGTCGACCGCCTCGTTGATGGCCTGCTGCATGGTCGGGCCCAGCGCGTTGACCTTGCCGTCGTCCATCCTGATGACCGCGATGGAATCCTTGTGGCTGTAGATGACCGGGCCGCTCATGGTTGCTCCTTCGCTACGGATAAGCCCGTCGATTGAATCAGATTGACATCACGCAGCCACGTCGGGCCGGAGTTAGCCCACGCTCAGACGCGCTGGCTGCGATGTTTGCCCAGTTCTCTTTCTGCGTCCCCCCACCGCAGGCTGACATCGGTGGGTTCGTCGAGTTGCCGGGTGCGCCACCTGTCTTGCGTTTCGGCCACAGCGAGGTTGATTCGGTCGATCTCGCTGCGGAATACATCGGGACGCGTTTCCTTGCTCGCGTAGTGGAAGTAGGTCAGCAGACTGCGCAACAGCTCAAGCTTCTGCTTTTCCCTTTTCGCCAGGTCATGGTTTGTCATCAACTCGATGCGTTGGACGGGCGGCAGGGTATTCCAGTCCAGCACCACCTTGGTCTCGAGTAGAGGCCGCCCGCGTTTCCAGAACCGCCAACCGCGCGGCTGGTCGGGTTGGTCGTGATAGAGCACGCTCCCGGTGAACCGGGACTCGATACCATTCCCGATTTCGGCGCGATCGAGCGCCGAATCCCACACCATCCGCCACTCCTGCCCTGGCGCCAGTACCGGTAACTCGCGGGGGAGTTGCAGTTCCACGATATTTGCGTAGCCGTCCGCGGCGTTTTCGTATTCGGCCACGGTCGGCGGAGCCGGAAACGAAAATCGGATGTCGTAGGCCGCGGTCTGACCGAAATTCCTGACCACCAGTTCGATCACGTGCCAGTCGGCTGCGTGCGGTTCCATCAACATGGCGACGTGCGGCCGGGTCTGCTCCGCGGCCAACCTACGGCTGCGCTTGATCTGCGCGTTCGTAAAAACCAGGGCGACAATTCCGAGCGCAAGCGCTGCCCACGCCGCCCACGCCAACCAGGTGCTGGACCCAATTTCGGCGACCCCCTGCCAGCCACCCCGGACCCACCCCATTGAATCCATCCTCCGCTTATATCACAGTGATCTGCGGTCGGAAGTTTCGCTAACCTCGCAAAACCTCGGCAGGGCGCTCCTCAACCGCCCATCAACATTCGCCACTGATCGAGGTTGGCGGCGCGATACACGTAGTTGTAACGCTTGACCTCCGATAGCGACGCACTCGGATCAGCCGAATACCAGTGTCCCGGAAATACTGTCGGGTCACCCGGAAGTTGAGCGAGCTGCTGCAGGCTCCGGTACATCTCGTCGGAGTCGCCGCCCGGAAAGTCCGTGCGCCCACAGCCTTCCAGGAACAGCGTGTCGCCGGCGACCAGCCGGCCGTCCAACAGAAAGCACTGGCTGCCCGGCGTATGACCCGGGGTGTGCAACAGCTCGATTTCAATATCGCCAATGCTGAGCTTGTCGCGGTGCTCGTGGGTGGTGAGGTCGCCGAGGCCAATCCCGGTGACCCGTGAAACCCAAAGCGCCTCATGGGTATTCACGTGCACCGGCACAGCTTTCCGGTCCAGCAGCTCGGCCAGTCCCTTCAGCTGAAAGCCCATCATCTCCCCGCCCACATGGTCGGGGTGATGGTGGGTCACCAGCACCCCGGACAGGTGCATCCCATCCGCCTCGAGCGCGTCGACCAGATCACCGGCTGCGTAGGCGGGGTCGACCACCACGCAGTCCCCAGTCTGACGGTCTCCGATCAGGTAGGCGAAATTGCGCATTTGCACCGCGAACATGTCGCCGGCGGCGAAATCGCTGCCGGAGAGCAGTTGACGGAAGTACAGCCGGTCCGAATCTGTCACGTCACCAGACTATTGCTCGTCCAAAACCCGCCCAACCGGGACTTCGATTGCCGTCATTCTCCACGGTCGCAACCCGAATGCAGTGAGTATTGTTGGTCCGTGTTCAAGACGGTCGAGATCGAAATCGATGACGACCTGGTCCAAGAAGTGATACGTCGGTACGGCGTGTACGACAGGCGAGAGGCCGTCCATCTTGCGCTGCGGGCACTCCTTGGGGAGACGCAGGACGGGGAGCTCGATCACCACGAGGAGGAGTACGACGAATTCAGCGATCCCAAGGCGTGGCAGCCGCACCGAAGCACCGACACTGGGTAACCACAGCTCGCCACCGCCCCCTTGATCCTCCGGCTTCTTCCAGCCCTGAGCAGCTGCCTCGGGTAATCGCGTGTGGTTTGGTGGCGTTGCGGGCCAGGCTGTAACCTCTTCTAGGCCCGCGGCACGACTGGTCGCTACGGGTGAACGGCCCCCTTAGCTCAGTCGGTAGAGCGTTTCCATGGTAAGGAAAAGGTCAACGGTTCGATTCCGTTAGGGGGCTCGGCGGACGCCGACATGGCGGCCCCGAACCCAAGACGGGGTGGCCCCGAGGCGATGTAGCTCAGTCGGTTAGAGCGAACGACTCATAATCGTTAGGTCGCCGGTTCGAGTCCGGCCATCGCTACAACACAACAACGAAACGTCAGAGAGATTTGAGAGAGAACCGTCATGGCTTCCAGTACCGACGTGCGGCCCAAGATCACCTTGGCATGCGAGGTGTGCAAGCACCGTAACTACATCACCAAGAAGAACCGCCGCAACGACCCCGACCGGATGGAGCTGAAGAAGTTCTGCCCGAATTGCGGCAAGCACCAGCCACACCGCGAGACACGCTAGCCGGCCCGCCAACATTTACTCAGACTGACTAGGTAGGTTCTAGACCCGTGGGGTTGACCACAGACATCGTCGGGATGCATTACCGCTACCCCGACCACTACGAGGTCGAGCGGGAGAAAATCCGCGAATACGCCATAGCCGTTCAAAACGACGACGCCTCGTTCTTCGAGGAGGGGGCGGCCGCCGAACTCGGCTATGACGGGCTGCTGGCCCCGTTGACGTTTATCTGTGTGTTCGGCTACAAGGCTCAGACGGCGTTCTTCAAGAACGCCAATATCGGGGTCCAGGACGCGCAGGTCGTTCAGGTCGACCAGGTGCTGAAATTCGAGAAGCCGATCGTGGCCGGCGACAAGCTGTACTGCGATGTGTACGTGGATTCGACGCGTGAGGCCCACGGCACCCAGATCATCGTGACCAAGAACATCATCACGAACGAAGACGGTGAGATTGTGCAGGAGACCTACACGACCCTGGCGGGCCGTGCCGGTGGGGATGGAGACGAGGGATTTTCTGATGGCGCTGCGTGAGTTCAGCTCGGTGAAGGTGGGGGACCGGCTGCCGGAGAAGACCTACCCGCTGACCCGCCAGGATCTGGTGAACTACGCGGGGGTCTCGGGCGACTTGAACCCGATCCACTGGGACGACGAGATCGCCAAGGTCGTCGGGCTGGACACGGCGATCGCGCACGGCATGTTGACCATGGGGCTGGGTGGCGGCTACGTCACATCGTGGGTTGGCGACCCCGGCGCGGTCACCGAGTACAACGTGCGGTTCACCGCCGTGGTGCCGGTGCCCAACGACGGCAAGGGCGCCGAGCTTGTCTTCACCGGGCGGGTGAAGTCGGTCGATCAGGAGAGCAAAACGGTGATCATCGCTATCTCGGCCACCACAGGTGGCAAGAAAATCTTCGGCCGGGCCATCGCGTCGGCGAAATTGGCGTAAGCGTCGTAATTGATGGCTCTCAAAACCGACATCCGCGGAATGAGCTGGCAGTACCCGGACTACTTCGAGGTGGGCCGCGAACAAGTTCGCGGATTTGCGCGCGCGATCAAGTGCGACGATCCGGCCTGCTTCGACGAGGCAGCGGCCGCCGAGCTCGGCTACGACACCATCATTGCACCGATAACTTTCGTGTCGATCTTCGCGAAACTTGTTCAGGACGATTTCTTCCGGAACGTCGACCTGGGCATGGAGATGCTGCAGATCGTCCAGGTCGACCAGAAGTTCGTCTACCACAAACCGATGTGTGTCGGCGACAAAATCTTCGGCCGCATGGACGTCCAATCGGTGAACGAGCGTTTCGGCGCCGACATCGTCGTCACCAGGAACACCTGCACCAACCAGGATGGCGAGGTGATCCTCGTTGCCTACACCACCCTGATGGGACACGAGGGTGATGACTCCATCCAGCTGAAATGGGACAAGGAATCCGGGCAGGTCGTCAGAACCGCGTGATTAGTACCTGACTCCCGCGCCGATGTAGACTCGGACCTCGGGGTTTTCCCAACATCAGCGCGCTTTCCGTGAGTCGAAAACAAGCGGGAGCGCGCGCGTCATAAAAGCCCCGGTAGGAAAGCGCAGGTTGGCCTGCCAACCGCGAAGGGGCGTAGCTCAACTGGCAGAGCAGCGGTCTCCAAAACCGCAGGTTGCAGGTTCAAGTCCTGTCGCCCCTGCTGAAGGCGAGACGTGCCATGGTGGACACTGGGAGGAGCGCTCGATCAGACCCCGATCGGACGAGCACGGCTCGCGGGAATAGCTAGCGAACAAAGGAGCACGCGGTGAGCGACGAGGGCGACGTTGCCGACGCCGCCGCCAGCAACGGCGGCGAAACCGAGGACAGCGGCGGTCGCACGGCGGTGGTGACAAAACCTGTGGCGCGGCCGCAGCGTCCCACCGGCAAGCGGTCGCGGCAGCGAGCAGCGGATACCGAGGAAGGCGCCGACGGCAAGGAGTCCTCGACCGAGGTCGAGGTCGCCAAGGAGGACAAGGCCAAGAAGGTCGCGAAGACCAAGACGGCCAAGAAGACCAAGAAACCGAAGAAATCCAGCGATCGGTCGGCAAATCCGTTCGTATTCGTCTACACCTACCTCAAGCAGGTCGTTGCCGAGATGCGGA